>JBILHX010000090.1:0-12536 GCA_044350285.1 Chitinophagaceae bacterium
TTTTTTAAACAAGTTGAACTGAAAATCAACACCCACATTGCTTTTAAAAAGATAAGGTTTTTGAAAACCAATTTGAAGCCTCGGTGACTGCACTTGGATTTGTTGCCAATTTAACAACAGGTTTTCGCCTCCTCCAAATGCATTCCTCAATTGCATATTTGCCTCGCCTGTGAGCAACAACTTACCGCCAAGTTGCGTATTTGATGGCATCAAACCTGCCAGGACATCAATCTGGCTGCTTTGTTTTGATGCCAAGAAAAGATTCAACGTAGCCCCTGTTCCCAACAAAGTAAGGCTCCAAGGTGCTGTTTCTTTAAAAAAACCGAGCTGGCTTAGTTTTTTAGAAATATTGTTTAATTTATCCCGTTGGTATATGCTACCAGCAGGTATGTCTAGGTATTTCTCAAGAAAACTCATTTGCAGCCGTACATTTCCTTCAACCAAGATGCTGTCTACATGATACAAGGGGCCTTTGTTAACATTCAGCCTGCCATACAAAACGGATTCTTCAAAGTAACTGCTGTCTAAGGAAATGGAAGCAAATGGATAGCCGTTGTTCTCTAAATGCTGAAGTATTTGTTCTTTTGCATAGATCAGTTCCGACGGATCCAATGACTTTCCCGTTAAAAATGAAGGAACAGTGCCGTCCCATTTCCCTATTGAAGCCAATGTGCTGTCTATAACTATAGAACCCCATGTATAGGCTGAACCCACATAAACCCATGCCATGGTCTTTTGAGGAGATTCAGCCAAACTATCGACAGAAGCCCCCAAATAGCCTTTTTGCTGGAGCAGAAACAAGATCTCTTTTTTTAAGTATTTGATACAATCCTCTGTGTTACTGAATTCCTTTTCATTTAGGAATAAGTTTTCCAGGACTGCAGTACCTTTGTCAACACGGATTAACTGCAAACGATGCTTGTCTTGTGCGCTTAGATTTGTGGCGACAAGAATCAACAGGAAAACAAGAGATTGTATAATTGAGAATCTTTGCAAGTCCACAAATTTACACACCTTCTTTTAATACATCATCTATGGCAGGCATTTACATTCATATTCCTTTTTGCAGAAAGGCATGCCATTACTGTAATTTCCATTTTTCAACATCCCTCGGGATGGTAGACAGGATGGTTGATGCCATTGTAAAAGAGGTTGGCATTTCGGAAGGAAGCACTGCAGAAACCATCCAAACCATCTATTTTGGGGGAGGAACGCCATCATTAATAGCCCCAAATCTCATCAAAAAGATACTAGAAAAAATATACCTTGCTTACAATGTTTCACCTGATGCAGAAATCACGCTAGAAGCCAATCCAGACGACATCACCATAACAAATGCCGAGGCATGGAAGGCAATGGGTATCAATCGGTTTAGCATTGGGATACAATCCTTTTTTGAGGATGACCTAAAGTGGATGAACAGGGCGCATGATGCGGCTCAATCAAGAAAATGCATAGAAATAATCAGGCAGGTTGGGTTTGATAATTTTAGCATCGATCTTATTTATGGAACACCGGGACAAAGCATCGAGAGATGGGTGGAGAACCTAGACATTGCTTTTTCCTATCAAGTACCACATTTATCGTGTTATGCGTTGACCGTTGAGGAAGGAACGGCCTTGCATCACATGATTGAAACAAGGAAAAAAGAGCAGGTAGATGCAGACGAACAATCGCCTCGGTTTGAGCGGCTTGTTGAAAAAACCAAAGAAGCAGGATACCGCCACTATGAAATTTCAAATTTTGCAATCCCGGGAAAGGAAAGCAAACACAACCGTTCCTATTGGGAAGGTTCGTTGTATCAAGGTTTTGGACCAGCCGCACATTCATTTGATGGAAAAAGCAGGCGTTGGAATGTGTCAAACAACATGGAGTATATTCTTTCGATAGAAAATAACAAGTTGCCTTTTGAAATTGAATTATTGAGTGAAGTTGATCAGCTGAATGAATATATCATGACTTCATTGCGTTGTGATACGGGCATCAACAAGGAATTCTTGGTTAAGCAATGGGGTGAAGAAAAAATGGTTCAAATAAACAAGGAAATAGCTATTTCAATACTTGCTGGTAAAATTGAGGAAGATGAAAAGTACATCAGACTCAGTGCTGCTGGTAAATTTTTTGCAGATGGAATTGCTTCTTCACTATTTTTTCTTCAATAGTACAATTTAAACCAAACAGGATTCAATCTCGTTAAAAGCAACAGACGGTTCCATGTTTTCCCAAAGCACTTTGTAAATGGCATCTGCAATAGGCATGGGTGCTAAAATCTGGTTGTTCAACTCATGTATTGATTTTGAAGCGGGATATCCTTCTGCCACCATTTGCATTTCAAGCCGGGTTGCTTCAACGCTGTAACCCTTGCCTATCATGTTTCCGAAGGTCCTGTTTCTACTAAAAAGGGAGTAACAGGTAACCAAGAGGTCGCCTAAATAAACGGAAGCGGCGTAGTTGTTGTCTCCATTGCAAGCGCCATTTACTTCCGACTTTTTTACCAATGAAGCGGATTCCAAGAATCCTTTCATTTCATGTGCGGCATTGGCCACAAATACACTCAGAAAATTATCCCCGTAATTGAGCCCGTGTAAAATTCCTGAGCCCAATGCATAAATATTTTTCAGAACAGATGCATATTGAACGCCATAGACATCCGCATTGACGATTGTATTGATAAAAGGGGTTTTGAAACAAGCAGCAATTTTTTCGGCAAGCGATTTTTCAAATGAAGAAAACGTAAGGTAGGAAAGCTTTTCGGAAGCAACCTCTTCCGCGTGGCATGGTCCCATCAACGTAACATACCTGTTTTCATTGAAACCAGCTTGGTCCCTGAGGTATTCATTGATCAATACTTTATGATCAGGGAGAATGCCTTTTACGGCAGAAACAATAATTTTATCGGTCAACAAATGCTTGCAGGGATCAATATAAGAGGCTGCAAATCCGGATGGCATGGCCAACACAATGGCATCAGCTTGGGTAAAGACAAGAGAAGGGGCTGTTGTAATGGACAAATACTTTAAATCGAAATAAACAGAGCTAAGGTATTTGGGATTGTGGTGTCTGACACGAATATGATCAGCCATTTTTTCAGAACGCACACACCAAATTACTTCGTTTTCGTTGTCAGTTAAAATTTTCACCAAGGCTGTACCCCAGCTGCCACTTCCAATTACGCCAATTTTCATGTCGTAAAGATATGGAATTGAGTTAAAAATCAAAGAATCCCCTCCTGGACAGGAGGGGCGCCGAGACAGATGAGCGAAGCGAATCTGGCTAGGCGGGGTGGTGGAATTGATTTAAGGAAATCCACCACCCCGTCCTCTGTCTCGTCACCTTCGGCGACTCGCCAGAGTCCACCCCTCCTGTCCAGGTGTTTCATCCAGACCGAGCGAAGCGAGTGTCGGGAAGGGGATTCTTGTGTTTTATTGCTCCTGCAACATATTTGGCTTTACTCACACAAACGCCTTGCATTCAGCATTTTCTTCTTCTTATTTCTTCACCTCAAACAATTCTTCTTTTTTAACCACTTTTACTTTCGTTCCGGTGCGAAGAATTTTGCTGATGGTAGCATAAGGACCTACAACCACTTCATCACCTTCTTTTAGTCCATCGGTGATTTCAATGTAATTGATGTCTTGGATATCTGTCTTTACTTTTACCCTTCGAGCAGTACCATCTTTTTGAAGAACAAACACTACTTCATCCAACTCATCTACATTTCTAATTTTCTCTTCTTCGCCGCTGTTTTCTTCAGGCTTTGCATCCTTTTTCACTTCAGCAACTTTTGTCTTACCAACTGCAGCTGTATCAGAACGATCGCGGGTTGTAACGGCATTGATAGGAACAGACAACACACTTCTGTGTGTATTTGTTTGGATATCGGCGTTGGCGCTCATTCCTGGGCGGAAAGGAAAATTCTTTGCACGAGAAGGCTCAATCAAATCAGCATAAGAAGCTGGGATTAAGCGAATGCGTACTTCGTAATTAGTAACGTCTGAAGAAGTAGTCATCGTTGTTCCACCCACTCCCCTATTTGTACTAGAAATTTGTGTTACTACACCGAGGAACTTCCTTTTGTTGTAGGCATCAACTTCTACGGTTGCAGTATCTCCTATGTTCACTTTAGGAATGTCATTTTCACCAACATCCACACGAACCTCAATAACACGCATGTCTGCGATTCTCATCATTTCGGTTCCGGCCATCATGGAGTTACCAACAACACGTTCACCTTTTTTAACATTGAGCAAAGAAACCACACCACTCATTGGAGCGAAAAGACTTGTTCTGCCCAAATCCTTGTTGGCTCTGCTCAAGCTTGCTTTCGCACTTTCAACACCAGCCTTGCCACTTTTGATAATTTGTGTAGCAGCGTTGTAGTCGGCAGAAGATGTTTGAAAAGCATTTTCCGCTTGCTCGAATTCAAGTTTAGAAATAACTTTCTCTTGGAAAAGTTGTTTTTGGCGAAGGTATTGACGCTCCGCTTGGTCTCTCCTAGCCTTAACAGCAGCCAAAGTAGCGGTTGCATTTTCTACCTGAGCAAGTTGTTGGTTAACCCCAGCAGCGGCCTGATCACGCTGAGTTGCGTATATGTCTGCATATATAGTTGCAAGCAATTGTCCTTTCGTAACGCTGTCGCCTTCAAGTACATTGAGCTGAACAATTTCTCCAGAGATATCTGGACTGATTTTCAGTTCGATTTCAGGGTATACTTTACCACTTGCCGTAACAACTTCGGTAATGTCTTTTTTGCCTACTTTCTCGATGGCTACTTTTGTACCCTCTTCTTTTCCAATGATGCCTACTTTTTTCAAGATCAGCAGGGTGATTACAACGACTGCTATTCCTGAGAGGATCCATATCCATTTTTTGTTCATCTTAAACCTTTTTTCGTTTATTAATTTCCTAAATAATTATTATTACAACTTAAGTCCTTGGCCTTTGTAGAATTCCAACACCTTCATCCTAAATACAAATTCGTATTGGGAAACGGCCTTGTCTATTTTGGCACGGGTGTAATTGTTTTGATTTGTTAGCCACTCTATGGTTTGCATAACACCAAGTTCATACCTCTTTGTTGCGAGTTCAAAAGAACGTGCTGCCGTACTGAGTGCTTTTTGTCTGGCTAAAAACACTTGAAATGCACCTGTTGCACTGTAGTAGGCTGTATACACATCTTGTTTTAATTGAAGTTTGTCTCTTTCAATAGCAAGGTTGTTTCTCTTTACATCCAAAGATGCCCTTTGAACATTAGAACGAGCTTGTCCGCCGTTAAAAATTGGGACGTTCAGCGACAATCCAATACCTTGTCCAAACTGGTCTCTCAATTGTTTGCTATACCCTTCAAAATAATTCCCCAATTTTCTTGGTTCAAAATTCACTCCAAAATTTGGCGAATAAACAGGAAGCTGAGTAGTACCTTGTTTGACATAAGCGCCGGTGTTTTGTTCACCTAAATATGATACACCTGTACTCTTTTTCAAGAACTGGTTAAAATTTGTGCTCAATTGTCCAAACGCAGAAAGTGTTGGTTTCATCTGTGATTTTGCTGCCAACAAATTCTTTTCAGCTGCAGTTCTTCTAAGGTCATTCAAGCGAATTTGTGGTTGAGATTGCAAGGCTGTTTGATAGACTGCACCGGGAACAATTTCCAAGATATTGTCAACAGGAATCATTTCAACAGGTGGAATTACCAATTCAAATGGTTGGTCTGCAGGTAGGTTAAGCAACGACTTCAACGATAATTTGTCTAAAGAGGCTTGAGAAAGCGCTTGAACATACGTGGCACTGTCGCGGGCCACAGTTGCTTCCAATTCAGCAGCATTCAGTTCGGGTAAACTTCCTGCATCTACTAGTTTTCTGGTGTTAAGGTATTGTGATTTTGTTTGGTCAAGAACAACGCGGCTAATTTCAGCCTGCTCAAAACTCAACAAAGAACGCAGGTATTGAGAGGCGATGTTCAGCCCAATGTCGTTAGCTGCTTTTTCAATGGCAGCTTTATCTGCTTCCCAGGTAAATTGGTTGGAAGCTTGAACATTTTTCCTATTCCCGAAATTAAAGAGAAGCACGTTCGATTGAAGATTTAATTGTTCAAACATGGAAGAACGGCTGGTAAAAACGTTGGTGGTACGATCTAGCGTTCTACCGAAAGAAAAACCATGAGACATTCCATAAGACAAAGAAGGAATACCTTGCAGCTGTGATTGCTCATAGTTTATTTTGGAGAGGTCTGCTTGGATGTTGGCTTGACGTACCGAAATGTTATTTTTCATTCCGTACTCAATACAACGCTGTAAATCCCATTTTTGATCTTGCGCATTGGTGGTGAGATGCGCAGACAAAACGAGTAAACAGAGTAAAAAAGACAATTTCATAGATAAATGATTGAAACTTTTTCGTTTCAGGAAAACCCTGAAAATCAATGCAAAGATTCAACCAAAAAAGGTATTCTCAAAATCATTCGTCAGTTCAAACGACCACTTACAACATTAAAGCGAACCAAATGACTGTTTTAAGTCAGAAATGAGGAACTCAGGATCTTCTAAACCTACATACAACCTTAGCATTCGGTGGTTGGGATTGGAAGCATCAAAGTCAGCAGGAACAATGCCTGAGCACTTGGGAATGATGAGGGATTCGTGTCCGCCCCAACTCACGGCCATCCTGAATGTTTTCAAATTATTGCAAAACTGTTCGATTTCTTCAATTTTTTGCGCATTCATATAAAAGGATATCAACCCACAAGCTCCTTTCATTTGTTTTTTAGCAAGTTCATATTGGGCGTAGCTGGGGTCTAACGGAAAGATGAAAGACCCAACACGGGGTTCTTCCTTCAAGTAATCCAGTACCTTTTGTGTGGAAGCGGTTACCCTATCAAGTCTTGCAGGAAGTGTTCGGAGCCCACGCAACAGCAACCAAGCGTTGAAAGGTTGGATGCCTGAACCAACGCAGAGGTATTCACTTTCAAAGATTTTTCTGATCATGGCGGCAGAACCACTAAGCACTCCTCCGAGGGTATCGCTGTGTCCACCAATGTATTTTGTGGCTGTTTGCATCACCAAATCAATCCCGAATTCAATTGGTTTCTGGTACAGCGGCGTGCAATAGCTGTTGTCGATCATGGTAATGATTCCATGTTCCTTGGCAAATGTTGCGATGGCTGATAAATCTTGTATGTCCAACCACCATGAATTTGGCGATTCAAGATAAATGAAGGTGGTGTTGGGTTGTACGTGCGACAAAAACTTTTCAGCATCAGTGCCATCTGCATAGGTAACGGTGATGCCAAAGCGATTTAGGATTTTGTCAAACAAATGGACTGTCCAACTATATGGATGCGTAACGGAAAGGATATGGTCCCCAGCCTTTACATTGGCAAGAACACCAGCAAAGACCACAGCGGCGCCGTTGTTGAATACCAATGCATCTTCTGCACCATCAAGGGCAGCGAGTTTTTTTCGGAGGATATCCACTGTGGGGTTTAAACCACGGCTGTACAAATAACCACCCATCTCATCTTGAAAAGCTGTTCGCATTTCATCAACTGTAGGAAAGACAAAATTGCTGGTTTGGATGATGGGCGGCGCAATGGCATTGAAATAGGATGCATGGTCTTCACCCAGGTGATTGATGATGTAAGAGGTATCCATAATTTATTTTGAAGAAGAGGACTTCCTTTTTTGCATGATAAAAAATAACACAAGAAAACCCGCGAGAACCGCAGTAGCGGTGATGGCAGTTTCAGGCTTGTCGATAGCGATGGTGATTGCAACAAACAGGTAGGCGGCGATAAAAATGACCGGCATAACGGGGAAAAACCGCATGGAGTAGATCTGTTTTGTATCGAGGTGTTTTGTTTTTTTTCGGATGATAAAGATGGTAGCAGCAGAGAATGCCATCCCAATGGAATCAAGAAAAATGGTGAAGCTAAGGATCTTATCGAAAGTATCGGCAAAGAAAAGCACTACCACACTCAACATGGCGTATACGGTTAAACTCACGGTAAGTACGTCGCGTTTTTCGTCTTTTTTGCTGAAAGCTTTTGGAAGAATACCGTCTTCACTCATGGCAAACATGACGCGGGGATTGCTGAGGAGCAATACGTTTACGTAAGCAAGCACGGCGATGAACAACAAAATCGAGAAAGCAAATTTACCAGTAGGACCGAACATTCTTTCAGCAACGATGGCGGCGATCCCCTTGGCATTTTTCAATTCTTCGAAACCAATAACTTTATAATACGCATAACTTACAGAGAGGTACAAAAGGATAATCACGATGATGCCGATGAAGATACCACGGGGAAGGTTTTTTTGTGGATTTTTCACTTCATCACCGAAGTTGATGGTTTGCTGATATCCGCCATAGGTGAAGGATACAGCCACTAGAGCCATGCCGAAAGATTTTACGTAATCAATCCATGTAAAATCACCTTTTGGAATAAAATCGATGTTCACAGTAGATGTTGCAGGAAAAAATATCGCAGAAACAATCAAAAGAATCATGGATATTTTAATCAACATGAGGATGTTCTGCATGTTAGAACTCATGCGAAGTCCTAGTAGATTTATCCCATAGAATAAAATAATGGCGGACATGGCAATGAGGGACTTTATCAAGTCTGAAGGCGGCTGGGCAAAAATTATTTGAGAGATGTATTCGCTTCCAATCAATGCAACCCCAGAAAGAGAAGCAGCATTGGAAATCAGGATGATGCAGTTGATGGCAAAAGCGATGGAAGGATGGTAGCAAGTGGCAAAAATCTTATAATACCCACCAGTAATCGGATATCTAGACCCTATTTCAGCGTAGGTAAGTGCTCCGCAAAGGGCAATAAAACCACCCACGACCCAGCTGATAAAAAACACATTCGGGGTAATGGCCGCACGAGCAGAATCAGATGCTGTTCTGAATATCCCCATCCCAATCACCAAACCAATAACTATCATGGTGATGTCGAACAAATTGAGTAATGATTTTTTGGAATTAGTCATTGTGGGAAGATAAGAAAAATAGTGAATACAGTTGCTTTGCGGTTTTTAGTTTAAGGTTTTCAGTTTAAGGGTTTTGGGTTTAAGGGCTTTTGGTTTAAAGGTTTTCGGTTTAAGGGTTTTCGGTTCAAGGGTTTTGGGTTTAAGGGTTTTGGGTTTAAGGGTTTTGGGTTTAAGGGTTTTGGGTTTTGGGTTTTGGGTTTTGGGTTTTGGGTTTAAGGGTTTTGGGTTTAAGGGTTTAAGGGTTTAAGGGTTTAAGGTTTTCGGTTTAAAGGTATTTGGGTTTTTGGTTTTAGGGTCCAAGCAAAGGTTGTTCCGTTTTCATTTCTCATTCTTCATTTGTATTTGCCGTTCCTGCCTTTCCCTTGTCCCCCGTCCCTTGTCCCTCGTCCCTGGCTGTTCACACGATGTTGAAAACATTTCCCTCTCTCCAAACAAAAACCAACCACCTTTGCACTGCATTCGGTTGAGGTTCGCGCTAGCGGATTTCATTAAAAGGGAAGTTCGGTTGAATCCCGACGCTATCCCCGTAGCTGTAAATACTGCTGCTTAGGTGCAGAACATTTCTTGACAAAACCACTGTTCAAACGGGAAGGTATAGAAATGAGGTAAAGCCAGAAGACCTGCCAAATGCATATTTTTTAACCAGGGCTTTCGGGAGAAAAGCTGGGATGAATTTTCTGCTGCAGCAGTCAACCATTTCTGTATTATCCGAAGGTTCATAGTAAAACAAACACTATGACCAAAAAAATTGCAACGGCATGTCTACTCCTATCATCTTTGGTAGTTAATGCACAATCAGATTCAACGTCAAAAGAACTCAATGAAATTGTGGTAACGGCCAATAGGTTTCCACAGAAGCAACTCATGACAGGAAAGGTCATGACCGTAATAACCAGAAAAGACATCGAGGAAAGTCCATTTACGCAGGTAGGAGAACTGCTCAACAGGCAAGCAAGCATCAATGTGATTGGGAGCAACAATGCGCCAGGTGCCAATCCGGACTTGTACATGCGTGGAGCAGGAACCGGAAATGTTTTGGTTTTGGTAGATGGAAATCCGGCTTATGATGCATCAACCATCAGGTCAACTTTCGATTTGAATTTCATTCCCTTGGGAGAGATAGAGCGGATAGAAATATTGAAAGGTGGACAATCAACTGTTTATGGTTCGGATGCTGTGGCAGGGGTTATCAACATCATCACGAAAAAAAATGAAGGTAAAAAAATAGGTTCAACCCTGCATCTATCCAATGCTTCTTACAAAACAAATACTTTAGACTATGGTTTTTTTGGAAGCAACAAAAGGTTGCAATACAAGTTACAGTATCAACGTTTAGGATCAAAAGGATTCAGTTCAGCAACAGATACTGCATCAACAAAAACATTTGACAAAGATGGGATGAAGCAGCGGTTTTATCGCACAGAAATTGGTTCTTTATCAGGTAAGAATTGGGAGTGGAAAACCAGTGCGCAATTGAGTAAATATGAAAATGACTTAGACGAAACGAGGTATGAAGATGCAAAAGATTCTAAAGTAACGAACAACAATTTGCAGCTAACAGCAGGCATCACAAAAAAAATAAAAGGCGGATTCATTAAATCCAATTTCAGCATCAACAACAGTGAAAGAAATTATGTAGATGATTCTTTGTTTTTGAATGGATTTTCAACATACATCAAATCAGATTTTACCGGACGTTCGTATTTTGCAGAAATATTTGGAACCTATAAATTAAGTGAGAGCTTACAACTCTTTGCAGGAGCGGATCACAGGTGGCAGAATACCGACCAGTATTATTTTTCAACCAGCAGCTATGGTGAATATTCAACAACATTGTCGAAGGATACTGCAACAATCAACGTAAGCAGTGTGATGGGATCAATTGTGTACAACGGTAAGAAAGGATTCAACTTGGAATCTGGTGTTCGATACAACAACCACAGCATGTATGGAAATAATTTCACCTATACCATTAATCCTTCTTATGTGTTTCAAGATAAACTCAAGTTTTCTTTCAACCTCTCATCAGCGTTTAAATCGCCAACGTTGTATCAGTTGTATGACGGCTATTCTGGAGAAAAAAGTTTGAAACCAGAAACATCGGTAACATCAGAATTGTCTGTGCAGTTGTTGGGAATAAAAAATATGACAGCCAGGGCAACTGTGTTTAACCGCAACACCAAAAATGGCATTGATTACAATTATGAAGTGAATAAATATTTCAATTACAATGCGCAGAGCGACAATGGATTGGAGCTTGAAACCGGCTATAGAAAAGCATTGTGGAATATTTCTGCGAACTATACTTTTTTGAAAGGAAACGTAACAACCACAAATTTTGAATATGACGCTAGCACATACGGATATATAGCGAAGGGAGATACCATCTATTCGCATTTGTTTCGTGTGCCACAACACAGCTTGAATGCAACCGCAGGAATTCAAATCAACAAAAAATTCTATGTGTCGTTGTCGCATAAATTCTCTGGCAAACGATTTGAACCAAGGTATGCAGAGACCCCGTTGGAATTGAAGCCTTATCATACAACGGATGTATTTGGACAATATTCCATCAATAAAAATATCAGGTTGTATGCATCGCTAAAAAATATCTTTAACAGCAAGTACGAAGATATTCTTGGGTATAATACCCGGGGGAGGAACTATGTTTTTGGGGTGAGGCTGGGGTTTTAGTTTAAAGTTTTTGGTTTAAAGTTGATTTTAGTTGAGAGGGTTGATTTTAGTTGAAGAGGTTGAAGGAGTTGAAGGAGTTGAAGGAGTTGAAGAAGTTGAAGTTGGCTGAACACTACTCGTACAATATAATTGCTTAACTTGTAGTAGCAATAAAACGCCCCCGAAACTTCAACCCCTTCAACCCCTTCAACTCCTTCAACTAAAATCAACCCTCTCAACTAAATTCAACTTTAAACAAGAAACTTTAAACTAAAATGACATTCGACGAAATCCTCACCATCAGCTTCACCCTATTTGCGGTCATAGACATCATCGGATCGATTCCGTTGTTGCTTTCGTTGAAGCAAAAAATGGGCGGCATTCATGAGCGGAAGGCGAGTTTGATTTCAGGTGGATTGATGATATTTTTTCTATTTGTTGGGGAGAAATTTCTGGGGATATTGGGCGTTGATGTGAAATCATTTGCCGTGGGAGGTTCCATTGTGATTTTTATTTTGGGATTGGAGATGGTGTTGGGAATAGAGTTTTTCAAAGGTGATGCGGATTCAAAGTCAGGAACAGTTGTGCCAATTGCATTTCCGTTGATAGCGGGGTCGGGAACGCTAACTACTATCATTTCCTTAAGGTCTAGCTACAGTGAATTGCCCATCTTGATTGGCATCTTGGTGAATGTAGTCTTTGTTTATTTGGTGTTGCATTCACTAGATTTTATTTCAAAATTACTTGGACAAGCGGGTATGTTGGCCGTCAGGAAGTTTTTTGGGGTGGTGCTGTTGGCGATAGCTGTGAAGATATTTGCGAACAATGTAGGGGGATTGATTAAGTGAAAAAAGCTATTGAATTATTTAA
>JBILHX010000091.1:0-12535 GCA_044350285.1 Chitinophagaceae bacterium
AAAACGGTCAAAATAACGAGCAATACCATGTTCTTGATTTATAAATTTGCCTAGGTGTTAAATTTCACCTTTTTCTGATTTAAATCATTTATTTAGTGAAAATAATACTTAATTTTAATTTAGTTGCATAACTAACGATATGCCAAACAACCAATTTAAACGCGGCGAACTTTACAGCTTCATAACCGGACTCGCATCCACGGCGATTGCGCGTCGTTTACAGAAGAATTTCAAGCAGGAAGGCATCGAGATAACCATCGAACAATGGAGTGTGTTATACCATCTCTGGAAAAAAGATGGAATCAGTCAGCAGGAACTCTGCAACGCATCTTTTCGCGACAAGCCTAGCATTACAAGATTGGTTGACAACCTCGAAAAGTTGAAGATGGTTAAGAGGGTGGGCTCTCCCAACGATAGGAGAATGAACTTGATTTATCTAACAGATACTGCGAAAATGCTACAAACCCAAACAATGGAGATTGCAGAAACAACCCTAAACGAAGCCCTGGATGGGGTGAGTGGCACCGATATTGAAACAGCAAAATCAGTTCTTCAACAAGTATATGACAACCTCAAATAAAATATAAAATCTGAATAATGGAAACAACAAAACCCACAACACATGCCATGAAAGGCGCAGGCTGGTTGCTTACAGAAGAATCTCCAGCAAGCACCTTTATTCCTGAGGACTTCAATGAGGAACAAAAAATGATGATGGACATGTGCCATCAATTTATCGAAGCAGAGATAACTCCATTGGTTGAAAGGATTGATCAACTTGAACCCGGACTCATGCCATCGTTGATGGAGAAAGCAGGTGAGCTTGGACTCCTTGGCATTTCAATACCCGAGCAATACAATGGATTGGGAAAAGAATTTACCTCTTCTGTAATTGTTGCAGAAAGTCTCGGTGCTGGTCATTCATTTTCCGTGGCAATGTCTGCACACACTGGTATCGGAACGCTTCCCATTTTGTATTTTGGTACAGATGCGCAGAAGTCAAAGTATATCCCTAAGCTCGCCACAGGCGAATGGAAGGGTGCTTATGGCTTGACCGAACCCAACAGTGGAAGCGATGCATTAAGTGCCAAAACAACCGCTAAATTGAGCGAAGACGGAAAGTATTATTTGCTCAACGGTCAGAAATGTTGGATCACCAATGGTGGTTTTGCTGATGTTTATACCGTCTTTGCAAAAATTGATGGCGTTCAATTCACAGGATTCATCCTAGAACGCGGGATGGAAGGCTTCACCCAAGGTCCAGAAGAACATAAAATGGGCATCAAAGGCTCCTCAACCGTTCAGCTTTATTTTCAAGATTGTAAAGTTCCGGTAGAAAATGTATTGGGGGAAATAGGTAAGGGACATATCATTGCTTTTAACATCCTCAACATCGGTCGATTAAAATTATGCGCAGCGACTTTGGGGGGTTCAAAAAAATGTCTTGAAGCATCCATTCAATACGCAAAAACCCGTGAACAGTTTAAAAAGCCCATTGCTGAATTCGGCGCCATTCAACACAAGTTGGCTGAAATGGCCATTCAAACTTGGGTTTCAGAAGCCGGATTATACCGCACTTCCATGTGGATTGACGAAAAAGAAAAGGAATTGTTGGATTCGGGAAAACCATTCAACGAAGCGTTGTTGGGTGCTGCAGAAGAGTATGCCATTGAGTGTGCCATTCTTAAGGTTTTTGGATCTGAACTGCTCGATTTTATTGTTGATGAAGCAGTGCAAGTACACGGAGGAAATGGGTACAGTGATGAATACAACGTTTCGCGTGCTTACAGGGACAGCCGCATCAACAGGATATATGAAGGAACAAACGAGATCAACCGTTTGCTAACAGTCGATATGGTGTTGAAACGCGCCATGAAAGGACGTTTGGATTTGATGGGTCCAGCAATGGCAGTGCAAAAAGAATTGATGAGCATTCCGGAATTTGGAAACAGCGATGAAACACCGTTTGCTGAAGAAAGAAAAGCGATTCAACAATTCAAGAAGGCAATTTTCATGGTTGCTGGAGCCGCTGTGCAAAAACTCATGATGAAGATAGAATCAGAGCAGGAAATTCTGATGAACATAGCTGATATGTCGATTGAAGTATTTCATGCAGAAAGCGCCTTGCTCAGAGCAATGAAATTGACTGAACTAAAAGGAGAGGCTGCATGCAGTTATGAAATTGATATTGCACGCACTTATTTGTATGATTCAGCTGATAAAATAAACAAAGCTGGTAAGGATGCCATCAATTCGTTTGCTTCAGGGGATGAACAAAGGATGATGTTGTTGGGAATCAAGAGGTTTACAAAAGTTGCTCCTTTTAATGCCAAGGATGCGCGAAGAAGAATTGCAAGTAAGTTGATTGGGTGAAATATCCATCAAAAATTCAATAGCCTGGGGTTTAAACCCCAGGCTATTGATAAATACACGATAATCTTAATGACAGTCTGATACGAAAGACCAGATTGGGAAAAACCTCTTCAACTACTATTGTATTGCCCTCAATGGAAATCGCTCTCCAGGCAATGCATATCCTTCACCTTCTTGATGAAACTTGATGCTGGTAAGTATTGTACGATTAACATTGTTTAATTTGTGCATGGATATTATAATTCCAATAAGTGACGCAGAGATAATTGTAATCAATCCCAACAACATCCAGATGTCTTCTGCATGTTTTTGCGGATTAATCATGTTCAAGGAAAGCAATGCAACATAAGAACCAAATGCAAAAATAATTCCACTCAAAATTACAGTGGCCTTGATTTCCTTTTTATCAACAAGGCTCAGTTTTATGAACTTGATAAACACCAAGGAAGCAAATGAAAATACGGTTATTGAACCCGTCATCAAAATATTAGCCAAGCTTTTTTCATTTACTCCCCATACAGCTAGTCCAACTGAACTAAAGGCAAGTAAAAGTGTAAGTGCTAATCCAATAAAAACATTTATTTTTCTGTCTTCCGTAAACCCAACCAAAATAATCAGCATCAAAGGTCCTTGAATCATGATGGATAATGTGTTGAATACAGTTGATAAACTTGACGGAAGAATTGACAAGTTCTGATTAAGAATATTTGTAATAAATGGAACTAAGTAAACCAATAAGATGGCGAGTAACTTGCCGTTGCTGATGTTTAAATTAATGCTTGAAGTTTTCATGAATAGGTTGGTTAATGATTGGGATTAAATTTTATTCTAACGTAAATCTAACATACTAATTGTTCATTTGGAACATGTCAATCAAAATTCAGTAATAGTGCTCTTTGCGTTAAGTAATTTTACTGAACGACTTTCAATTTTCAATAAAAAAAGGGCTATCTGAGATCAGATGCCCTTAACGTCTTTATTACATTACAAAGCTTTTTTAACTTTTTTGGTAGCTTGGATAATACTTGCTGATGTTGGTTACACTGTTTTTTGCAACTTCTGGTGTACTAACAAGACTGAAATCATCCCATTGTGCAAAAGCAGAAACGGGAGTTTGTAGTTTTGTTTCTGCTGTAGCAATTTCTTCTTTTTTGTTTACATCAAACATCGCAATGCTGAGTGAAACAAATGTTGTTGAGATAATGGTAATTACTCCGAAAAGTGCATGCAAATCACCTGCGTGTTTCGCCGGAGATATCATGTTTAATAAAAGCAACATCATATATGAACCATAAGCGAATACAATGGCACTAAGCATGAATGCCTTGTTTGTACCTTTTTGTTGATACACACTGGTTTTCACAAATTGAATGAAGAGAATTGAACTGAATACGAATACAGGCACTGTTCCCATCGCCATTAAATTCAATGTGGATTGCGTGTCATAAGATTCAAATCCGACAACAATAGTGCTTACACCCAATATCAGTGCTAAGCTGTTTCGAATGGCCCTCGACATTTTCTTACTTTCAGTAAATTGCAATAAAAAAATAAGGGTTAGTGGAGCTTGTAAAACATTTGATAAAGTACTAATGATTGATGTTGTTTTTTCTGGAAGCGATATAAAGTTGTTCAACAAAGAAGTAGAAACAAAGAACATCAGGTTTGCTGCTGCCAATGCAAGAAAATATTTGTTGCCGGCTTTTTGTTTAATCAAGATGATTGCTACTGGAATCAGTACAATTAAGGCGCTGATTAGTTGAATTGTTGAATTCGAAGAGTTTACAAGTGATTCGTTCATTTTGTGAGGGTTTTGGATGGTTTGTCAATGTAAAACGCCGCTCTTTAATCCTTAGTATAAAATCATGTTAAAATGGCAATAATTAAGTGAAAGTGCTTTTTTCGTTACGTATTTATACGATAAACAAGATTTACATTAATTTAGCAACATGAGGTCTTTATTATTCATCATTGTTTTTAATCTGCTAATCTTCAATGCATACAATAGCAGTGCACAATCATCATACATACCCGCAAGAACCACTGGTGTCCTTCCATTCTTTGAATATGGACCTGGGGATGATCGACTAGGTGGTGCTAAGATGACATACATGGATACCAATGTATTGATAAAAATAATCGATAGTTTAGGAACTGATTATATCATTGAATTGGCTCCTAACCTTAAAGCGTTTATTGCAAAATCCAGTGTGGTAATTGATAGTACCTATAAATTGAAGCCTTATTATTTGAGTGGAAATTGGAAGACATTCAGCGATGAGCGTTTTGATTACATTACAATCGCCATGCCAGAACGTCTTCCATATAGAGGAACCATGCAGGTTAACCCTTCTAGATTGATCATCGACTTATTCAACATCACCTCTAATACGAACTGGATTACGCAGGTTGGTTCCAATACAGAAATCAGAAATACCTGGTTTGAGCAAGCAGAAAACGGAGTGTTAAGGGTTTTTGTCGATTTAAAAAGCAAGATGCATTGGGGCTATTCCATTTATTATGATTCGATTTCCACAAAACTTACCATCCGTATTAAGCATGCCCCACCCAAACAATTCAAAAAGTTAACAGTAGCCGTTGATGCCGGTCATGGTGGTAACAATTCTGGTGCGGCAGGAAATATTTCTAACAAGCTTGAAAAGGAGCTGACACTGATTTATGCACAAGCGCTTGAAAAGGAGTTAAAAAAGGCTGGTGTAAAAAACGTTATCATGACTAGGCGTGTTGACACAAGTCTTTCGATGCCTGAACGAATTTCTATGTTGAAAGCTGCTAAGCCGGATTTGCTCATCAGCATTCATTTTAATTCATCTTCAGTGGATACGGTAAATGGCACGAGTACTTTTTATAGATACGTTGGATTCAGGCCATTGACCCAAACTATTTTGAAAAGAATGAAAGAGCTTGGATTGAAAGAGTTCGGTAATGTTGGGAATTTCAATTTCGCGTTGAGTGGACCAACAGATTTCCCCAACAGCCTTGTTGAAGTCGCCTTTCTCAGCAATAAAAATGATGAAACATTCATTCTGTCAAAAAAATCGCCAGCTGCTGTCGCTAAAAAAATTCGAGAAGGCATAAAAGATTGGTTGGAGTTAGAACGGTAAACGGTCCTGAGATATTTTTGTATCTTCATCCCCTAAATTAAATTCCATGGATCTGAAGAATACATTCGTTCACCACGTTTATTTTTGGCTTAAAAATCCTGAAAGTCAGGAAGATCTTTTAAAATTAGTGGCCGGACTCGAAGCATTGAGCAAGGTTTCTCAGATAAAAGCATTTCATATTGGCAAGCCCGCACCAACCGACCGTGAGGTGATAGATTCAAGTTATGCAGTATCATGGTTGAACATCTTTGAAAATGAAGAGCAGGAAAAGATTTACCAGACCCATCCACTACATTTAAAATTTATCCAAGAATGTTCAATGTTGTGGAGTAAAGTAATTGTGTATGATAGTGTGCAGTTTTAATTTGTTATAAAATATGTTCAACAACAAACGATCAGCGGCGTTAGGATTTATATTTATTACTGTTTTGATTGACGTAATCGGATTTGGAATCATCATTCCGGTCATGCCAAAACTCATTCAAAATCTAACAGGTGGTAATTTAAGTGTGGCTTCTTCAATAGGTGGACTGCTCATGTTTACCTATGCATTTATGCAATTTTTATTTGCTCCAGTATTGGGGAATTTGAGCGATCAATATGGTCGAAGATCAGTGTTGTTGTTTTCATTGTTGGGTTTTGGGGTCGACTATCTTTTCTTAGCATGGGCGCCAAGTTTGGGCTGGTTGTTTGTTGCCCGCGTTTTTTCTGGTATTACAGGAGCTAGTTTTACAACAGCATCCGCATACATTGCAGACATCAGTGCTCCAGAAAAAAGGGCGCAGAACTATGGTATGATAGGCGCTGCTTTTGGATTGGGTTTTATTGTTGGACCACTTATCGGCGGGGTTCTCGGGCAATATGGGGAACGCATTCCATTTCTTTTTGCTGCCGGACTAACATTTGTTAATCTATTATACGGATTCTTCATACTTCCGGAGTCGCTTCCCAAAGAAAACAGAAGGAAGTTTGAATGGAAGAGAGCGAATCCTTTGGGTTCGTTGATGCATTTAAAAAAATATCCAGCAGTAGCAGGACTCGTGCTTTCGCTCACATTAATATATATTGGCGTGCATGCAGTGCAAAGCACTTGGAGCTATTATACCATGAAGAAATTCAATTGGGATCCCGCAATGGTTGGGTATTCATTGGCTTTTGTTGGGTTGATGATTGCTATTGTACAAGGGGGATTGATTAGAATTGCGATTCCAAAGTTGGGACAATCACGCGCTTTGTTTGTTGGATTGCTCTTGTACACCATAGGAATGTTTTTATTTGCCTTTGCAGCATCAACATGGATGATGTTTGCTTTTTCTGCAGTGTATTGTCTTGGTGGTATTGCAGGCCCTGCATTGCAAGGTATCATTTCAAGCCATGTTCCATCGAGTGAGCAAGGAGAATTACAAGGAGCGCTCACAAGCTTGATGAGTACAACATCGATTGTTGGTCCAATTATCATGACCAACCTTTTTGCTTTTTTTAGCATAGAAGGAACAGGGTACTATTTCCCTGGAGCACCCTTTTTTGCAGGGGCTTTGTTCTTTCTTGCAAGCACAATACTAACATTTAGGAGCTTAAAAGCAGAAAAAGCAGCCATTCCATTTTAATTAAAGTCTTGTAAATCATACGTTAACGTAATTTTATAAATTATTTTTCCACATTTCCGAAATATTTGGAATACATTTGTATGGTAATTTGAGTTAAGCCCAGTCTTTGTAAGTTCATAGATCATCTGCTAAGCACGTTCTGCTAATAGTTGTCTTGTTTACTCTCTGTGTTTCTCTCATGCTTTTTTAATTTTTATTTTTTAGAGAATGAACATTTATGTTTCAAACTTAAGCTTCAACGTTCAAGATGAAGACTTAAAAGAATTTTTTGCTGAGTACGGAGAAGTTACTTCAGCAAAAGTAATTACTGACAAATTCACAGGACGTAGCCGTGGTTTCGGTTTTGTTGAAATGTCAGACGATTCGGCTGCTCAGAAAGCAATCCAAGAATTGGATGGTGCTACTGTAGAAGGTCGTGCAATCAAAGTAAGCGAGGCTAAGCCACGTGAGCAACGTCCTAGCACCGGCGGAAGCGGCGGTGGTGGCGGCAGAAGCGGCGGCGGCGGTGGTCGTAGCTTCGGTGGCGGCGGAAACGGCGGCGGTGGAAACCGTTGGTAATCCCCACACACACACAAAATTGAAGAGAGAACCTAAGGGTTCTCTTTTTTTTTATGCAGCCAGGGACGAGGGACAGGGGACAAGGAACTGCCGAGAAAGTTTTAAGTTTTTGGTTTAAAGTTCCTGGAGTTCTTTCGCATCGCTCAAGATGTCAGAGGTCTTTGGCTGTTCCTTTGTCCCCTGTCCCTGGCTGTATACAGGGCTGTTCCCTCGTCCCCTGTCCCTTGTCCTTCGTCCCTGGCTGTATAAACTCCCTGGCTGTTTAGAAATGAAGAAATCCTGCTCATTACACGATTGGCGTTATATTTTGTTCGAACTTTGTAAAAGAACTTAAAACCATGGGAATTGTAAAGGAATTTAATGATTACAGGGAAAAAATGAATGATGTTATTCTAAAGAATAATAACTTAGTAATGAAGAGGCTTTGGAACCTCGATACAAATACCTACGATGAAGGTGTGTTGGATAAGAAGACCAAGGAAATGCTTGGACTAGTGTCTAGCATGGTATTGAGGTGCGATGATTGCATCAAATACCACCTGGGAAAGTGTCATGAACTTGGATTAACAACACCAGAGATATATGAGATATTTTCAGTGGCCAATGTTGTAGGCGGAACCATTGTCGTTCCTCATACAAGAAGGGCAGCAGAATATTGGGAGGCTTTGTTGTCAGAAGACAAAACAGAAGAATAAACATTAACATTCACAATTGAACTAATATGAGTGAAACGATTCAAGTTGCGCCAGTTGCGTTAACATCAAAAGATTTTCAAACTGACCAAGAGGTACGTTGGTGCCCCGGTTGTGGTGACTATTCCATATTGGCACAAGTTCAAAAAATCATGCCAACATTGGGGATCCCGAGGGAAAATATTGTAATCGTTTCTGGCATCGGTTGCTCCAGCAGGTTTCCTTACTATATGGAAACGTATGGCATGCATTCCATCCATGGAAGAGCAACTGCAATTGCAAGTGGATTGAAAGCCACCAGACCCGAATTGAGTGTATGGATTGTAACTGGCGATGGTGATTCACTGAGCATAGGCGGTAACCATACCATACATTTGCTTCGCAGGAATTTTGACGTTAACATCATGCTCTTCAACAACCAAATCTATGGGTTGACCAAGGGTCAATATTCACCAACTTCAGAAGAACACAAGGTTACAAAATCTACCCCTTATGGTAGCATAGACCATCCTTTCAATCCATTGGCTTTGGCAATGGGCGCGGACGGTACTTTCATAGCAAGAACAATGGACCGCGATCCAAAGCATTTGCAGGAAATGTTGCTGAGAAGCAATGCACACAAGGGATCTTCTTTTCTGGAGATCTACCAGAACTGCAATATTTTCAATGACGCCGCTTTCGAAATATTCACAGATAAGTCATCCAAGCCTGTTGAAACATTGTTCTTGGAGCAAGGAAAACCATTGCTTTTCGGCATCAACAAGGAAAAGGGGATAAAGCTCGATGGTTTCAAACCTGTTATTGTTGATATCGGAGAAGATGTTTCTGCAGATGATTGTTGGATTCATGACGAAAAAGATTTTTATAAGGCACAAATTCTTGTAAGGATGTTTGATGACCCGCATGTGGGTGGACATCTGCCAAGGCCGTTTGGCGTTTTTTATCAAACTGACAGGCCTTGTTATGAGGATCAATTAGAAATGCAGGTTCAAGAGGTTTTGGCTAAAAAGGGCAAAGGTGATTTGAATAAGTTGCTCAGGGGCAATGAAGTTTGGACAATACAATGATTTGATAAGAACTTACAGATAAACGGATGAAATAATTATTCATCCGTTTTTTTATTGTGCAATTTTGTACCCATTACACATTATGATTATACGAATTCATCCCGATAACCCACCCGAGCGTTTGATTAAGCAAGTTGCTGAGTGCCTACTTGATGGCGGGGTAATAATTTATCCTACTGATACTGTTTATGGTTTCGGATGTGATATATTTCAGCCCAAAGCGATAGAAAGAATCTGTAGATTAAAAGGAATCGATCCTGCAAAAGCAAATTTGTCCTTTGTTTGCAGCGACTTATCAGACCTTAGTAAATACGCACGTGCCATCAGCACACCGCAGTATAGGTTCATCAAAACACATATCCCTGGTCCTTTTACGTTTATTTTATCTGCAAGTAAAGAGGTTCCAAAAATTTTGAAGAGCAAAAAAGAAACGATAGGATTGAGAATTCCTGATCACAAAATAACCCATGCAATTGCTCAAAAACTTGGACACCCAATTTTGAGCTCCTCCCTGCCTGGAGAGATGCTGGAGGAATATACTGATCCAGAACTAATCTATGAGAAGTTTGAAAAGTTGGTTGATATAGTGATTGACGCAGGCATTGGGGGCATGGACTATTCAACTGTTATAGACCTCACCGAAGATGAGCCTGTAGTGATTCGGCAAGGAATCGGAGTCATAGTTTAAGGTTTAACGTTTAAAGCAGATGAATACAACCCCGAAACTTTAAACCCTAAACTTTCAACTCTAGTGACGTCTTCTTACAACGATAATTCTTCTTGCTTTTTGCTTGTTCCTTTTGATATGTTTTTTATTTTGTCTTAACTTCTTCAATACCAATATACGAGGAATGCTTGAGGGTCTGATTCCAATAACAGCATGGTTGCTTGAACTAATTAGAGTTTCTGTTGTGGCGGCAGAGCTGCTAGTTATGCTGGCCAATCCAATGGCCAAGAGGATAATAAGATTTCTAGCTTTCATGGTAATAAATATTTTTTGGTGAGCTATCATTCAATAGACTGAAAAAATACAGAAAGGTTTAAGGTTTGAAGTTTAAAGTTTAATGCGGATGAGTACAACCCCAAAACTTTAAACCTTAAACTTTGTATTTAAAGCTCATCCGATGCAGGGCACATTGTCCAAATGCCTCAATGGCTTTTCTGTGATCCATCGTTGGGTACCCTTTGTTTTTTTTCCAATGGTATTGTGGGAAAAGCTGATCTTGTTCCATCATAAAATCATCCCGATAGGTTTTGGCTAGGATGCTGGCAGCTGCTATGGATGCATATTTTCCGTCGCCTTTAACAATGGTTTGGTGTGGAACATCTTGATAAGGCTTGAACCGATTTCCATCAATGATGATGAAATTAGGCTTGGTTTTTAATTGATCAAGCGATAAATGCATTGCCTTGATGGAAGCATTCAGGATATTGATTTCATCTATTTCCTGCTGATGAACAATCCCAACGGCCCAAGCTATTGACTCACTCAAAATGATTTCTCTCAATTTATATCGCTGGGTTTCATTCAATTTTTTTGAGTCATTCAAGGTGGGGTTATAAAAATCAGGAGGAAGAATTACTGCGGCTGCAAATACAGGTCCGGCAAGACAACCCCTGCCAGCTTCATCGCATCCGGCCTCTGGAAAAATTTGTTGAAAAAAGGGTTCAAGCATTGGTTGCAAAGTAGCAAGAAAAATTCATCAAAAATAGAGAGAGATGATATTGCTCAATACCTTTGCAGCATGATTGATACAAGTTCAGCAAAAAAGCAGTCCAATGCAGTGGCTATTTGGCTTTTGGTAGGTGTTGGCATGATCATCGTTCAGGTATTGTTGGGAGGAATCACCAGGTTAACAGGTTCGGGCTTGTCCATCACCGAATGGAAACCAATTTTGGGTGCCTTGCCTCCAATGAATGAACAAGATTGGATGATTGCTTTCGAACAGTATAAAAAAATTGGACAATTCAAACACATCAACTTTGATTTCACCCTGTCTGATTTCAAATTTATTTATTTCTGGGAATGGTTTCACCGCGAATGGGCCAGGCTGATTGCTGTTGTTTTCATGGTTCCATTCATTTGGTTCATCATCAAAAGGAAATTCAGGAAAGAAATGATCAATCCATTGATTATTCTGTTTTTGTTAGGTGCAATGCAGGGATTGATAGGCTGGATCATGGTGAAAAGCGGATTGAATCAGGAGAACTTATACGTGAATCACATCAGGCTTGCCATTCATTTCATTTCTGCACTCGGCTTGCTCTGTTACACATTGTGGTTTGCGTTGCTGCTCCTTGTGCCAAAATCTGAATATGTGGTAGATCCCAAGATGAATAAACTCACGATTTTGATACTTGCTCTGCTGGTGGTTCAACTGGTGTTTGGTGCGTTCATGGCTGGACTAAAGGCTGCTAATTTTGCAACAACATGGCCACTAATCAATGGTGAATTTATGCCTTCATCGATGTTGAATGATACCTTGAGTTCTTTCTCACATGATCCCTTGGCAGTTCATTTCATCCACAGAAACCTCGCATATATTCTCACTGCATTATTTTTGTTTTGGTACTTTAAAGCCAAAGAAATCAATGCTGGTAAGATGTTCACTAAAATCAGAATCATCCCAATTGTATTGCTTTTCTTACAAGTTATTTTGGGAATCTTAACTGTACTGTTTGCAAATAATACAACAGCATTGCTTTGGTTGGGTGTGGCGCATCAATTTACTGGGATGATGCTGTTGTTGACGATGGTTGGGTTGTTATTTCTACTTAAAACAGCCAGGGACTAGGGACAGGGGACAAGGGAGCAGCCGAGAAAGTTTTAAGTTTTTGGTTTAAAGTTGCTGGAGTTCCTTCGCTATGCTCAGGGGAGTTCTTTTGCTTCTCTCAAGTGAGTTCTTTCGCTTCGCTTATAATGACGTCTTTGTAATTAATTGAAAATCAAGTTGTTAGATTTCCTATTTTTCTTCCCATCACAGTCTCACGAATGTGAAATTTAACCAATTGCCATATTTCAAATTGTGAAGAAGCAAGGAGGTGACAGCATCCCTTTACATTACGGTGGCTTCGACAACTTCGGCAAGCTCAGTTACCGCAGCCACCGCCAT
>JBILHX010000187.1:0-4076 GCA_044350285.1 Chitinophagaceae bacterium
TATGAGGAGGAGAAAATATCAATGTTTAATAGCTATAATCCTTCAGATACAATCCCGCCGGCTAATAGAACTACAGATAACAATGCTGCTTTAGCGATAGGAAAAGGTGGAAGTGAAACACGTTTCGCCTTGAATGAAAACTATTTATACATAGCGCGCGGCAACGCTATAACACCTGTAGACTTAACGCAAGCATCTAATCCAGTTGTGAGAGATCCTGTTGGTTATACTGGCTATCCAGATTTTGAAACAGTGTATGCTTATCAAGGTTTTTTGTATGTAGGCACTTCTGATGGCGTATTGATATTAAACAATACCATAAGCCCAGCAACACCCTATTTTGTTTCATTTGCTGACAGAACGGTGAAGGGTTGTGATCCTGTTGTTGTTCAAAATAATTTTATGTTCAGTACGGTCAGAACGGGCACGGTGTGTAACCAATTTGGCCAAAGCGCCCTCTTTATTCATGATGTAACTGACAAAGTAAAACCAAAAATCGAAGTCAATCAGAGTATAGAACAACCTAAAGGCTTGGGCATAGATGGCAATCTATTGTTTATATGCCAAGGCAAAAAAGGCATGGCAATTTATAACTGGGATGAAAGCAGTAAAAAGTTAAGTTACCTCTATCAAAAAATTGATTTATATGCCTTTGATGTCATTACGGGTAACAATACTCTTATTGTTGCAGCTGATAATGGTTTGTATTTATACGACTACACAGATCCTAATAACATTAAAAGACTATCAAAAGTAGCTAGTTATGATTTTTAAGGTAGCGGGTAAAAACAATGAAAAAAGCAATTAAAACTTGATGACAATCAGCGGTCACATTGCTCTGTCATTTTTCTTCGCACTAACCTTTACGCTCACTTAAAAATACTGAAACACTCTAACAAAGTCGCTTTTAGGGTTCAACTAAATCTTGCATTAATTCTTGATTTATTGCACTATAAAATCTAAAGTGCATTGAAACGCAATTTACCTAAATTGCTTTAAAAATTTACTTGAGCCTGAATGCGGATGAGGCGACCCTTTTGAAGATTGTTCTGTTTTGCATAATCTTCAAAACGCCTCTCTGAAATGGTATACATAATTACAAGTTCAAAGTTTTTGTTAGGCTGCCATTCTATTCCAGATTCATATTCCTTTACGCGATAGCTGCGGGCGTCTTTTTCGTGTTTCTTTCCGCCGTCGTAGTATTGCGCTCTAAAAAAAGGGAAAAATATATGCTTTTTGTAATTCAACATATAGTTTAGGGTTACATAGCCACCTTCTAGTTTTCGGTGTTCAATAGAATCTGTTGTTTTATTAAACTCCGGACCGATGCCGACATTGTATTCGGCCTGTACTCCAAAAGGCTTAGGGTAAAGAATAAAACTAGCCGCCGCCCTTTTGTCGTTGTAATTTAGATCTGATTTATACTTCACACCAGCGCTTAAATTAGATTTGCTTAGTACAAACTTACCTTGATAGGCCTGTATGCCGGGCTCAATAATCTGGCTGCCTATTGTTATTGGATACGATAATCTTGCCACCATATGCAATTCATCATTCAGTTCCGGATTATTGGCTGTCTGACCATTGTATACACCAAAAGCGAAAACACCATAATCACCGCTTCCTTTAAACCCTTTACTTACAAGTTCAGAAAATGTTTTTCGGGTCTTCATAGGCGCCCAATAGAAGAAAGCACCCATGTCCCTTTCATTCGAAACCGAACTATTTAAAGCATCGTTTCGGTCTAATGGAAGGCGGTTTTGGCTCGATTGCATGTTTTCAAAACCGAATGGTACTTTACTTTGACCCAGTCTGAGTCTGAATTCATTGTTCTTGTCTAGTCCAACATCCATATAGGCATCTCTCAATTGAGCAAAATGCAGTTTGTCAGAACTTGGGCTGCTAGCAATGTCTGGTTGTATATATATGTATACTTGTTTACTGATTTGGCCATAAATGATAACTCGCATCCTTCTGACGAAAATGCCTCCATTCTTTCCCCATGATTTGTCACATTGTTCGCAGTTCAGATCTGGGTTTGTTTCTGCAAGTCGGTTGTAGCGTAATTGCATATAACCTCTAATTGAAATGCTTTCGTACCATTTTTTATCTTTTCGTGCTTCTTCTGAAGCTTTTTGTTTAGCAGTGTCTGTTTGTGAATAAACGGGCCCTGTAAGTGTGGCGAAAACCACAAAAAATATTAAATATTTCAATTTAAGGGTCTTCATTACACTGATTTCAGAATGGGTTCTGAATGCTTTGAGATTTTTAGCGATTGCTGCGCTTAACGAATGCATCTTTGCCATGAATTTTGTTTGTTTTTATTGTATTTTTTATGTTAATGTTTACACTGAGAATACAATAAAATGTATTTTCATTAACATTATATTAATATATGAGGGCGTAAAAAGACCCATAGAGGGTCTTCTTAACAAGTTTCTTTTTGTTTATTTTAGATACAATTGCAGCAGGTAATAGAAACCACCTGCTAAAACAATAGTAACAGGCAGGGTAAGAATCCAAGCTATAGCGATGCTTTTAATTGTATCAGGCTGAAGGTTCTTTACACCTTTAGAAGCGGTCATTGCACCTGCAACACCTGAGGATAAAACGTGGGTGGTAGACACCGGTAAACCGAATCCTGAACTTAATCCGATGGTAACAGCGGCTGTTAATTCAGCTGTAGCGCCCTCTGCATAAGTCATGTGACGTTTGCCTATTTTTTCTCCGATGGTCACAGCAATGCGTCTCCATCCAATCATAGTGCCAAGTCCAAGACATAAAGCAATCATGATGGTAACCCAAAGTGGAGAATATTCAATATCGCCTTTAAGTTTTGATACCTCTGACTTTACAATTTTAGTATTTTCTTTTGCATCCATAAAGGTTGGATTCTTCAGCTCTGTTCCAAGTTTCTTATTGATTTTGGCAATCTGAGTTCTCACTTCAATGGTTGCTCTCTTTAATTCCAGTTCGCTTGCATTCGGATTGTTTTTTACCACAACAAATTGCTTGAGTGCTTCTTTGGCTTCACTCGTTTTTATCAGTAGATCTGCCTTATGTTCATTGATCAGCGCTACTTCTATATTGTTTATAGAATTCAAGGATTTATTTACATCAAACTCTGAGTTTAATGCAAATTGAATTGGCAAGAAGGTAATCAAAATGATCAGCATCAAACCTATGCCTTTTTGACCATCATTATTGCCATGGAAGAAGCTAACCAAGGTGCACGTGGTAATTAGAATTGCTCTAATCCACAAGGGTGGTTTAGTTCCTGGCTCTGGTTCTTTAAATATTTGTTTTTCGGTTTTAATGATTCTCCTCAGTATGTACATGAGTAAAATGGTTACAGAAAAACCAAATAACGGAGAAACCAATAAAGAAAGTCCTATGTCGGAAGCCTTGCCCCAGTTAACGCCCTCACCACCGTGCAACCAGAAAAAGACCAAACCCACTCCTAATATTGAACCTATCAATGTGTGCGATGAACTGCAGGGAATTCCATAATACCATGTGCCTATATTCCATGCGATGCCTGAAACCAGCATACCCAAAACCAAACTTACACTTTCACCGGTACTTAATGCTACCATATCGCTGAGCGGTAGAAGATTTACAATACCCATTGCAACCTTATAGCCCCAGAAACTGCTTAAAAATAATCCAATAAAGTTCCATAACCCAGACCACACAACCGCATAAGTGGGTTTTAATGCTCCTGTATAAATAACCGTTGCAACTGCATTGGCTGTGTCGTGAAAGCCATTGGCAAATTCAAAAACACATACTGCTGCTATGCATATTACAAATAAAACGGCGATTCCAGATTCAAGTCCAAACATAATGTTACAATATTGATAGTTTTGTGTTAAGTTATTGTTACGTGCGTAACATCTTATTGTTACCAAAATGTGATTTTTGTCATTTCTTCACAACCATTTGTAACCCTCCCTTTTTTAGTACAGGATAAAAAGTTACAAAAAGTAATTAATTTTGAACCGACTAATATGAGAAAATCAAAATTTACAGAAGTGCAAATTAAAATAGTTCTTAAAGGATTAAATGTTGAACAA
>JBILHX010000188.1:0-4075 GCA_044350285.1 Chitinophagaceae bacterium
GGGCGTTGTCAGCATTATAAACTTTTGCACCAATACCTCTTTTGGCGACATTCCTTGCTATTTCTCTGCTAATAGTACTTCTGTGAAAACCCAGCAATAATGAAATCTGAGATTGATTTTTTCCTGCTTCTAAATAAGATTCTAACTTGTACCTTTGTTCACGTGTGAGCTGATGATATATTTTTTCCATGTGGTAATGCAAAGGTAGATTATCGGCTCCACCCCCTTCGGGGAGTAGTGAAGCGTAGCAAAACGGATCCCCGAAGGGGTAATATACCGTGTGTTGCACTTACTACTTGAACTTACCAAATATAAATTAATGATTGTGTAAATTTTGCCTGTACGATCAAATTGAATGTATTGGTTGATGTTAAATCCATTTGCTGTTTTTGTGAGGGAAAAACCATTGATAGCATAAGACAAACGCCAGTCCTCAGATTGCTTAAATGAAATTTTTCTAGTTTCACCTACGTTCATTTTTTTTAAGCGGGAAACAATCACTGTTGATTGTGGGATATAATCAGAATTTAATTCCAAATCGCTGCCATCGCCAAACATATAATGATACAAGATCCGCACACCTTCGGTGGGAATGTATTTTACACCAACCACAATTATACCCAAGATTAAAAAAACCAAGATAAATTTCTTCATAAAAAATCACGATAAATTAATTTAATCAACGGCTCCGCAAAATAATTTTAATCACTTTCTAATTGCGTCAAAACAAATTTTACAACCTCTTCTTCAGTATACTCCGTATCTATCAATCTATCTTGATTAAACAATAACCAATCAGATATTTCAGAATTAAAATAATATGCAATCTCTTCTCCTATAAACAATTTATAATCAAATTTAGTCCTACCCGCAACAACATAACCAGGGTAATAAAAAATGAAATTTTTGTATCTCAAATAATCGATGGTAAGCAGAACCAAATATTTCCCAAGACTGAATAATGAATATTCAGGGTCATAAAAATGCATGATCGATTGGGCGGCAATACTTCCAACATCAAAAATACCAACGGCAATCAGCTTATCACCATCAAATATTTCAATTGAACATGTATCAAAAATATTTATGTCGCCATTCCCACACAAAGCCTCACTAATACTCGGATATGTATGAAAATCGATGCTCGCAACATACTTATCAAACAATGAATTGTGTATTTCAGTTGCTTGATAATTGACAGCATACCGAACTTGAAATTCACTATTTTTTTTCCTGATTTTTTTATGTGATTTTTTTTCAACTATTTGATCTAACTGAAAGCGCAACCACGATACCTGATGAAGCGATACATTTTCATAATCAACCAAATGAGAAACTGTGAAGATGGAATCCCGCATCCTAAACCAACCCTTAGCCAAATAGGCATCAAGATTGTCTCCCTTGACTTCTCTTGGCATTTCCTTTTCGGAATACATCATGCTGCAATTGATTTATTGACTTCATAAACAAAGCTTCTACCCTATTTTCAATAATAAGAATTGAGTTGGAAGTTTTATTTCCAAATAGTTAGGCTACAATCAAAAAAGCTCATTTTAAATTCAAATAAACTTGATTTTATTATTTAGAGTCTAAACCTAAATGGCGAAGCAGGCAGACCTTGCTTGTTATAAAAATTGACTTCCATGCAATTGCCCCAGCCATATCTAACATAGATTGGATTTAGTAGTTCGCTTTCAGAAGATAGAATAACCTTTTTTCCTTTGATGCTGGCTTTTGCTGGAACAAAATTGTTGGCGTCAGTTCCAATCTCAAACCCCTTGATTTCACCAGCATTTTTCAAAAACCCTTTTGCAGCATGCGTAAAACTCAACACAATTTTTTTCCCATCATATTTTGCAGAAGAAATGATTGGGCCCATATATTCATTTTTCTCTCCATAGGCCAAAGCTAAAGCGGCCAATGAAAGACGATTTCCAACAGGTTGTTTGTTGGAAGGATGGATATCCTGACAGTTTCCACAGTCTGTGGTTACGACCATAGCCGTGTTTTGAGTTCTCTGAAATGAAATCAACTGAGACTCCCTGATTTCAGGAGTCATGTCTTTAAAAGGTGCAACCTGAACAAAAAGAAATGGGAAATCACCAATTTTCCACTTGGCTCTCCAATCATGGATCATTGCAGGAAAAAGGGTTTTATACATTGTGGGATCAGCCCGATTAGATTCGCCTTGGTACCAGATTACGCCTTTGATTCCATAGGGCACAAGCGGTGCAATCATTCCATTGTACAAACCATTCAATGCTGATTTTTTCTTCTGATCGGCATCTATCATGATTTGCTTGGTCGTATCATTTGCCATCATCGCCCCATTGCTTATCCAAAATTCAGCAGGAGTGCCACCAACAGAAGAATGAATAATCCCGATGGGTACGTTGATTTTCGCTTGAAGGTCGCGCGCAAAGAAATAGGCTACAGCTGAAAAATTGACAACAGAAGAAGTGTCGCAAACCATCCAGTTTGCTTGCACATCTTGCTCAGGGGTTGCTGAGGATTTCCTAGGAATTGTTATCATCCGAATATTTGGATAATTCGCAAGTTGGACCTCTTCAGTCCAATCTTTGATGGGCTGCTGGCCTTTTCTCAAGCCCAGTTGTCTTTCCATGTTCGACTGTCCACTTGCCAACCATACTTCTCCAATTAAAATATTTTTATAAGTGATGGTATTGTTCCCTTTGATGGTCATTTCATAAGGACCACCTTCCGACATTGGCTGAAGATAAACCATCCACTTCCCTTGGCTTGCAACAGTACTCACCGATTGACCGTTTAATGAAACAGTAACGGATTCACCTTCAGATGCTGTTCCCCAAACTGGTATGTTTATTCCCCGTTGCAAGACTGCATTGTTGGTAAACAAACCGTTTGGCTTTACGTCAGCGTAGGAATTGAAAGCAAAAAAAAATGATATAGCTGTGAGAAGGGAGATACGAAGCATATTTTGGGATTTTACATTTTTACTCTAATATAGGAAAGTAAAAGGTAACGCCTCGACAGAAACCCCAACAATTATTTTAACCAATATAAAGAGCAAGCAGGATACGGAACTTGCTTTTATTTAAGTTTTGAAAAAACATACAAACATTCCATTCCAATCTGGTTACTCCTTTCGATGTACTTTTCATCTTGAAGCACCGTATTATCGTATACCTTGGGATCATGATACGTTGTTCCAATACGAAGATCACATCCAAGAATCAACGGACAATTTTCCTCAGCATCAGAACAGGTCATAATGGCTGCAAAATTTTTACTCGGATTATCTTGGTGATTGTAGACTTTGGAAAAGCATCGTAAAGCTTCTTCCCTACCCCAGAATACTTCATAATGTGGATTCTCAGAATGCGATTTTTGTATGACTTCAAACCTAGATGAACGAAGTGCATTGATTGCATTGGGATTAAAAGCAGTCACTTGAGTACCTCCTGAAAAAGTATGGACATTTCCAATACCGTAATAATCAGCAGCAACGGCTGCCCAAATTTGTCCTAAATGACTTCTTCGGGAATTGTGTGTGCACACATAAACTAGATTTACTTCAGTCCCTTTTTCTAAGCGGTTTTTTATATACTGAGCTATTTTTTCTAAAATCGATTTCCGATCCACAGGAATTTCCTTGAAATTATTCACCAAAACCTCACAACGTACTTTTATTAAATCAAACATTATTCTCTTTTTAAATTGCAAACAAGTTGTGCCCTCTTTTTTTGCACAAAATGATTTTTAACATCTAGGCTGTGTTCAAGTGATAAGCGCAACACGTACCTTCTTCCGTAAAAATACTTGATTCGCCGATAGGTAACCAAATTTTCTTATTGGCCTGTTATTTATTTCATTTTCCACCCTTTTTACTTCAATTTCATCGATGAGATTGAAGTCGGTTTTTTTTGGGAAGAACAGTCCTATGACGCCATTTCTATTTTCAATAGTTCCTTTATCTTGGGATGTATAAGGTCTGGTGAAATATGTTTTTATTTTAAGTGCTTTAGCTATTTTTTCATGTTGACTAAAAGCTTGATCATTATCAAAAGTCATAGTTTTGATAGTAGGAAATATT
>JBILHX010000092.1:0-12497 GCA_044350285.1 Chitinophagaceae bacterium
ACCATGGATCAGGCCATGCAGGAATATGTTGATCTTGTTGAGAAATTGAAAAACTAACTTTCTCGACAGTCCTAGCTTTCAATTAAATCATTTTAAGGCTCGATAGGCCAAAGAAATTTACAGGTATCTGCATAAATTGATAGCTTAATTTTCTTTTGTCAACAAATAAACTTATTTTTGCACCTCATTCTTGCCATGGCAAATTCCATGTCATTGTAAAAAAAATAAATTATGAAACAAGGCATCCATCCAGACAATTACAGATTCGTGGTTTTCAAAGACATGAGTAACAGTACAACTTTCCTTACTCGTTCTGCAGCAGCTTCAAAAGAAATGATTACTTGGGAAGATGGAAAAGAATATCCACTGTTGAAGTTAGAGATTTCAAATACTTCACATCCGTTTTTTACCGGTCAAAACATGTTGGTAGATACCGCGGGAAGGATCGACAAATTCAAAAAGAAATACGCAAAGAAATAAATTCTTCAAAACCCTCCTTCATGGAGGGTTTTTTATTTCAACTCATTTCAATGTAGCTTTGATTCAATATTCAAAGAGTATGGCAAGTCTACTGCTTATAGAAAAAGACATCACAAACAATTTTTATCCCCTAACACTCACACGTCAGTTTATTGACTTGAGGTTTGGCATGCTTACCATCAGGGAAAAATGGGAAAGACTCGCAGAAAAGCAAGATTTTCCCTTAACCATCCTATCAGATACAAACGATAGCCTTTCTCCAAGCAAATCAATGGCAGCAAATTTTATTCCACCCGCCAACCTAGATTTGCACAACTTTTTTAACTCAAACTCAGAACCGGAAGCCTTGGGCTTTGTAAAAATTGATTGGATTTGGAATTTAACCAGCAACAATAGTTGGGCCATTGAGCAAGATTTTAGGTTGATGTTTCGTGCAGGGAATAATCAACATATTCCAGCTCAAGTAAAACTGCATGGTAGCCATCCAATTCATCTTGGAGAAAATATAAATGTTGAAAATTGTTTTATAAACACTTCAGATGGACCAGTATACATTGCTGATGATGTGCATGTTATGGATGGGGCCATGTTAAGGGGACCGTTGTTCATTGGGGAGAAATCTGTCATAAAAATGGGAGCCACCATCTATGGAGGAACCAGTATTGGTCCCGGTTGCACAATTGGTGGGGAAGTAAAAAATTCAATCTTCCATGGTTTTTCAAACAAGGGACACCATGGTTATATTGGAGATAGTTATGTTGGCACTTGGTGCAATTTAGGAGCAGGAACATCATGCTCCAACCTAAAAAATACAGTTGGCAAGATCAACATATGGGATATTGAATCCAGCTCCTTCAGGTTGGGTGAAAAAAAAGCAGGTATTTTCTTGGGGGATTATGTCAAGACATCCATAAATACCTCATTCAACAGTGGCACTGTTGTTGGGGTATGCGCCAATATTTTTGAATTTGCACACCTTACGGACAAGTTTATTCCTAGTTTTGCGTGGGGTGGAAAAACCCAAAAAAAATATGAATTAGAGAAGCTGTTGGAAGAAATAAGCAGGTGGATGGAAATGAAGGGACAGACATTGGACAATTCATCAAAAGAAAAAATCATTACTTTATACCTTAAATCAAACAAAAACTAGCATGAGAAAACAAATCGCGGCAGCAAACTGGAAAATGAACAAGACGTTAGCGGAAGGAACCACCTTATTGAATGAGATTCTTTCAGCTGATTTTAAACTAACCGAAAACCAAGAGGTTCTTTTTGCCATACCCTTTCCTTATTTAATCAATACCTCATCCATGATTGAAGGAAAAGAAAATATGTTTATCGCTGCTCAGAATTGTCACCATAAAACATCAGGAGCCTATACTGGAGAAGTTTCGGTTTCCATGCTAAGTTCAATTGGAATAAAATATTGCTTGGTTGGACATTCAGAAAGAAGAGAGTATTTCGCTGAATCCAACGAAACCTTGGCTGAAAAGGTAAATCTTTGTCTTGCAGAAAACATAAAGCCTGTTTTTTGTTGCGGTGAGTCATTGTCCATTAGAGATTCAGGCACCCAAAATGAATATGTGGGAATCCAATTGAATGAATCCTTATTTCACTTGACCGAAGCCCAAATCAACAACGTAATCATCGCTTATGAGCCTATCTGGGCGATTGGTACAGGCAGAACGGCCAGTGCTGAACAAGCTCAAGAAATGCATGCACATTTGAGGTCTGTACTTGCTGCCAAATACAGCTACGATGTAGCCAATAATATTTCGATTTTGTACGGAGGAAGTGTGAAAGGAGCAAATGCTTCTGAGATTTTCTCAATGCCCGATGTAGATGGTGGATTGGTTGGAGGTGCATCACTCGTTGCGGGTGAGTTTGTGCAAATCATCAAAGGACTGAAATAGTTGAGCTGGTTGAAGGGGTTGAAGGGGTTGAGTTTAGTTGAAGGGGTTGAAGTGGTTGAAGGGGTTGAAGAAATTTTATTCTTAACCATCTCGAACTAAATCAACTTTAAACTAAAAACCTAAAACTAACTTCAACCTCTTCAACCCCTTCAACCCCTTCAACGCAAAGCAACTATCCCCTCATATTCTCATACTGCAATGGGAATTCAAGCTCAGTGGTTTTTATCAATTGAATCACTTCCTGAAGGTCGTCTATCTTTTTTCCGGTTACACGCAAAATATCGTCCATGATCTGGGTTGTTACTTTCAAGCCAGAATCTTTGATCATTTTGGTGACTTTTTTTGCATCATCTTGCTTTAAACCATTTTTCACAAGTATTTCTTGTTTTACGGTTTTACCGCTTTGATAGGATTCTTTTGTTTGGTCAAACGCCTGGGGAGAAATTCCTTGCTTGTTTGCCCTATTGATGAGGATTTCAACAAGTTGTCTCATTTTCATGTCATCAGAAACTTCTAAATTGATTTTATTGTCTTTTTTAATGAAATCAATGTTGACAACACTGTCTTTGAAGTCAAATCGATTGGCAACTTCTTTTTTGGTAACATTGATGGCATTTTCAAGAAATTGAACATCCACTTTACTTACAATATCAAAAGATGGCATAGTACTGTATTTTATGGTTAAGCTTTAATTTTTTTCGGTGAGGCTTGGATCCAAACGGCAATGCCTACAATCATCAATAGACTTGAAATGAGCTCAGCCTGGGTTGGATGAAAACCAAAGATGGTATAGGTGGTATTAACCCTGATTTTTTCAATCAAGAACCTTTCCATTCCATTTAAAAAAAGATACAAGCCGAATATCCTTCCAGGGGCTGTAATCTTCTTTCTCAAAGACCAAAGAACAAGGAACAATAAGCTGCATGCGATGATTTCATACAGCGTGGTTGGAAATACTGGGGGACTTAATTGTTGACAATAGCTGCCGGTGCAACCAGAAATTTGCACACCGATTTCATTTACATTGTGTGGATAGTTGTACGCCCAAAACCAATTGGGAAGTATGGAAGGCCCTTCAAATGGGATGTGGGGAATTTTGTTGATGCTACCAAACTCCCTGATAAGATAATCCGTATAATCAGGGTTGTTCACCAAATTGCTTCGGAACATAGAATCAGGGGAAGCAACAATCATGTTGTTTTCATCCACTTTATAAGCACTGTTGAAAACACCCCAATCGCCATCCCCAGAAACATGGCAACCCATTCTACCGATAGCGTAGCCAATCATCAATGCAGGAGCAGCTGAGTCAACCAAATGCCGAATGCTGATTTTCTTTTTTCTGGCGAAAAAAAGGATGCTAGCAGTTGCTAGAATCAATCCACCATAAAAAGTCAACCCACTTGGTGCCAAGAGATTACCGATGGGGTCTTGGATAAAACGATCCCAATTTTCTAAGTTATCAAAGATTTTAGCTCCAAGAAAGCCCGCAATTGCAGCTATTACCACGATGTCTCCTACCCTTTCATGTGGCCAAACTTTGAAAGTTTTCAATTCGGGCTTAGCCAATACCAATTTCTTTTTTTCAAAATATTTTGTAGCAGTAAAAAAACCACCCAATAGAAGTCCACCTAGCACACTTCCCTGTGAAGAAAAAATATACTCCTGTGGAACAATTTGATCTCCATTAAAGAAAACACCAATTATTTTATATCCTACAAAAAATCCAAAAATGAAATGAAAAATCAGGTCAATGGTTGAAGCGGGTTTACCCACCATGATTTTTTCTTCTGAGTAAGAGAGCAAACCGAGTTTCTCTTTTCTTTTAAGTTCAGCCCTAAGCACAACAGCAGATACAACAAATGCCACTGCAACGAGTAAGCCAAATGAGTTAATGTACTTGGTGAAAGCCCAAGGTTGGACATCAAAAACTTCCTTGAGGAAAAAATAAAGATTTGGATACATGCAGTTAGGGTTAAAAAAATGTCCCGCCGAAACGGGACATCTGAAAAAACTTAATTTTAATTACAGAATTCTTCGAAAGATGCCATTAGATTTTGTGCAATCATTTGAGCTGGTCTTCCTTCAATTTGATGGCGCTCAATCATGTGCACCAAGTTACCATCCTTGAATAATGCAATAGCAGGCGAAGATGGAGGATAAGGAAGCAAGTGTTCGCGAAGTTTGCGAAGTGCATCAATATCAAATCCAGCAAAAACGGTTGTCAATCTGTCTGGCTTTTTTGAAGCATTGTGAACAGACATCAAAACACCTGGGCGAGCGCTACCAGCAGAACAACCACAAACGGAGTTGATCATAACAAGTGTGGTGCCAGGTTGTGCAACCATATTATCGACTTCTGCAGGAGTTAAAAGTTCTTCGAAGCCATTTTCAGTAAGCTCCTCTTTCATTGGAATAACAATTTCTTCTGGATACATATATGTAGAGTTTCAGCAAAATTAAGCAAGAAATACGGATTATTAATGACATAAAAATCATGACAAACAAATAACACGATTTAGCTTCATTTATGAACAGTTTATGATTTTTACTAACATTTTTCCATGTCTTTATGCTAATTTAGCGCAAAACAAAAAATCAATTGAGAAGTATATTTATTGCCTTGTTTTGTTTACTGTTTAAGACTGGAATTTCTCAAGAAGTTAAACAAGACACCATCCCTCCTGTAGTTGACAGTTTGAAAACGACTGTAGTAATGCCAGTTAATGAGGATTCCGTATTGCGAATTGTAAATCTGAATCCTTATTTCACGTTGCAGGTTGATTCCGTTTTAATATATGATTTGCTAATCAACAAGCCATCAGAAAATTATTTTTGGTATTTAAGAAATGCACCAATTGGTGTTAAGATTGATAAAAATTCAGGATTGCTTTATTTCAAAGCAGATAGAACTTACTTTAAGAGTGGAAAATTGAAATATGACATCCCTTATAAAGTTGATTTGGGTGTTCAGAATCTAAGAGATGCCAAAGAAAGGTTTGAATCAAGTTTCACCATATTATTTTATAATACCGAAGTAGTCGTTTCCAAATTAAAACCTACGATAGGCAGTGTCTTATTTTTGGAAGAGGGTGATTCAATCAGGTTTAGGGTTCAATGCGAAGAAGGATCATTTCCAATTGAACAGATAAATATTGTCACAAACGAACCTATTAGCAAATTTAAGACTGTTACAAAGTGCAATGATGAATTTGCGTGGATGATCCCTTATGATTTTATCCGAGACACTGATACATCGCGTCAAAAAACACTGTTGTTGCAATTCATTGGGCTTGATAAATTTCAAAATAAAGACACTGCAAGTGTTAAATTAATTATCAAGCCAGGCATCAACTTCCCTATAAAAATGCTCGAGCACAAACAGGTATCTGATGACTTGAAAAAGTACATCACAAACCTGAAGCTAACATTTTATGTACTCAGTAAAACAATCAAAACAACAAAAACAACCAGAACTGGCTTCGATATTTCAAGTTCAACAACTGCCATGTTTGGTACGATTTTGTCTACAACAGGGGCTTCTGTTGCAGCTAAGAATACCGGAAAAGTATTGCCAAGTATTGGATTGACATTGGTTCCAGTTAAAGAGGCAGTTGCTCCAAACCGCGTACAGGAACAGAATACGGCGTCTCAAATTAGGGCGACCATCAAAAGATTGGACTTCATGCTAACAGAAAATGCATTAATTGGGGAACGTGACCTGGATATTCTTGCAAAAGCAAAGAAAATGAGAGAGGAATTAAAGCAGTCACAACTTCAATTGGTGGATCTACCGCTGGTTGAATTTGACCCACGCTACTCTCAACAGGATGCAGAAAAATATTTCAACAACCCCAAAGTAAACAAGAAATATAAGTTGAAAGTCAACTAATTAGCACAACCGTCTTTTATCATATTGAAAGTGAGGTTGCTGATTTTCCATTGACCGTCTTTTTTTACCAAGGTGAAGATATCAATCCCGCAATGGCTGAATTTTTTATCCAGGTAAAACTCATAGGGCACCCATGCTGAGGCCAGTCCATTGTTGATGTTAATGGAGAGGCCTCTGGTCAACACCCGTTCATCTGCAGATCCAACAGCACGTTTGGACATCCCCGACGCAAAATCAGCAACCAAAAAGGTCGAAAACAATACTTTTCCATCCTTTCCATTAGACATGCTTTGCATGGAAGCAGCATCAGTGAAACAGTCAACAATACCCTGCGCATTTGACGCTCTCATCGCAGAGAACAATCCATTTACGACCTTCATTATTTCATCGTTTTCTGATTGGGAAAACGATGATGTTGCTGATATCAACAAAAAAAATAAAACGATGTTTTTTTTCATAACAGATTAAAGATATCCAAGAATTTTTAGCATGCTTGCGGCAGTTTGCTCTTTGGCATAAACCCAATCATGCAGTTTACCATGTTTATCTTTCCCAATGATGATATGCTTCGGAGAAGGAATCATGCAATGTTTAATGCCACCATAACCACTGATTTGGTCTTGATAAGCGCCTGTATGAAAGAAGCCCAAATACAGGGGCTCAGCATCGTTAACACCGGTCAATTTTGGCAAGAACACCTCATTGATGTGCTCCTCTGAATCATAATAATCATGGCTGTCGCAGGTAATCCCTCCCAGAACAACCCGTTGGTATTCATTTTGCCATTTGTTAATCGGTAGCATCAGGAACTTTTCACCAATGCCCCAAGTATCTGGTAAGGTGGTGATAAAGGAAGAATCAATCATGTACCAGATTTCCCGGTCGTTTTGAACTTTTTCTGCGATCACCGAATAGATGTGAGCCATGCTTTCACCAACGGTGAAACTGCCGAATTCAGTGTAGATATGAGGCATCGGAACTTTTGCTTTTTTGCAAGTCTTTTTAATGGTACCTACAATTTCATTGATCATGAAAGCATAATCATAATCGAATCCAAGCGAGTGTTTGATGGGAAATCCACCACCGATGTTTATGGAATCCAGTTCTGGACAGATCTTTTTTAGCTGGCAATAGAGGTTAATAACCTTGTTCAATTCACTCCAATAATAGATATCATCCTTAATCCCTTTGTTTAAAAAGATATGCAGCATTTTAAGTTGAAACTTATCTTCATAACCTTCAATCTTATCAACATAAAACTCAAGGATGTCTTTGGCACGCATGCCGAGGCGAGAGGTATAAAAAGGAAAGTTAGGCTCTTCCTCTGCGGCAACACGTATTCCCAATTTAAACGGAACTTTCACACTTCTTTTGTACTTGTCCAGCTCATCAACATTGTCCAATACAGGAATAACGTTTTTAAACCCGGTATTGATCAATCGTGCAATGCGTGAGGTATAAGTCCTTTGCTTGAAACCATTGCAAATGATGTGGATGTCTTTTGTAATCTTCTTTTTCTCATACAGCTTGTTGATAATCTCGATATCGTAGGCATACGAAGTTTCCAGATTAACACCATGAGAAAGGGCTTCTTCAACGATAAATGAGAAGTGAGAGCTTTTGGTACAGTAGCAATAATGGTAATCACCTTCATATTTATGCTTTTTAAAAGCATTGCTGAACAGTGTTTTTGCCTTGTTGATTTGCTGACCAATCTTCGGCAAATAAGTAAGCTTGAGGGGTGTTCCGTATTTTTCAATGATTGCCTTTAAATCAAGGTCATTAAAAAACAAGTTACTATCTCTCGTCTCAAAACCTTCTTGAGGGAAATAGAAAGTCTGCTTTACTAAGTCTGTATACGTATTACTCATCTCCAGGATATGTTCTTTTTTTTTATTATGATGAAGAAAGGCAAAATTAGATTTTTTAAGATACCTACAATAAAAAAACCGGATGTTAATTTTTAACATCCGGCTTTTAATACTTTACTAGGCTGCATTATTTAACAGAAAGTACAAGTGTTTTGAAAGATTCAGGGTTGTTCATTGCCATATCAGCAAGTACTTTCCTGTCAAGTTCAATTCCTTTTACTTTCAACATGTTAATGAATTCAGAATAGGTGATACCTTCTTCTCTTACGGCTGCGTTAATACGCACAATCCACAACCTACGATAATCCCTTTTCTTGAGTTTACGGCCTACATAGCTATAGGTAAGACCTTTCTCTAATACGTTTTTGGCAACGGTATATACATTTTTCCTTTTACCGTAAAATCCTTTGGCTTGGTCTAAAATTCTTTTACGACGGGCCCTAGAGGCAACGGCATTTTTTGAACGTGGCATATCTTAATGAGTTTAAATGATGATTAAAATAAAATTGCTTACTTCAAGCCCAACAATCTTTTTACAAAGTCTGTGTTGGTTGAATGCACTTGTCCAGTTACCCGGAGAGCACGTTTGCGTTTTGAAGACTTTTTGGTAAGCAAGTGACCACGTGTTGGCTTTCTGAATGTGATTTTACCGCTACCGGTAACTTTAAAAGTTTTTTTGGCCCTAGAGTGGGTTTTAACTTTTGGCATTAGGTATATTTTTTTTGTTACCCCTGCTGGTGTCTTCGAACAGACGAAGAACTTGTGGGACCATTTGGGAATATGTTCTAAATCTTTGTAGGATTTTGAACGGATTGCAAAATTAGATATTTTTTTTAAATTTCCATCATATTTGATATCATTTTTGGCAGTTTATTGCTTTGTTGGCGTCCAACTGTTGTTTTCAGGGGTATAATCAGGGTAAACCTTGTCTGGATCGATGGTTACGCTGATCAACTCTTCTTCAACAGGGATGCGGGTTTTAACAGAAATTGCGTTCTGCCAGATTTCAACAGGAAGATTTATCCTGCCTTTCTTTCCTGATTTAGTTTCATAGGCAATGACTACTGGCATGGCCATTTTTTCCATATTTTCTATGGTAACCAACGCTCCATTTTTTGAATTGTTTCCGATATACTCAACCTTGGTAACTGCTTGATCCAAGCGCCAATTTTCTAGGAACATGCCTTTCCAGAACCAACCTAGGTCCTCTCCTACACTGCTTTCCATGCTTCTGAAGAAATCCCATGGAGAAGGGTGTTTGAATGACCAATCACGGATGTATTTTTTGAAAGCAGCATCAAATCTTTTTTCTCCAACAATCTGCTCGCGGAGCAAAGTCAAGGCAAATCCGGGTTTCATGTAAAGGGAAAGACCGATGTTCGCTTCTTTTAGTGCATCTGGTGTCTTAAGAATGGCTTCTGTACGATCGCTAAACATAAACTTAGCAATGGCGTGTGCATCTGATGCACCACCTGCATATTCTCCGTTATTAAAATCTTTTGCCGCGATGTCGTTGATGAACGTATTGAATCCTTCATCCATCCAGCCGTATTTCCTTTCGTTGCTTCCAACAATCATAGGGAACCATGTATGTCCGAACTCATGGTCAGTTACTCCCCAAAGAGATCCTTTCTTGGCTCTAGATCCACAGAATACGATTCCAGGATATTCCATTCCTCCAACGTTGCTAGCCACATTCGTAGCGGCAGGATAAGGAAATTCAAACCACCTTTTTGAATAGTTCTCGATACTTGCTTTGGTATATTCGGTGCTTCTTCCCCAAGCCTCTTGTCCGTCTGCAATGGCTGGATAAACCGATTGAGCCAACGCCTTTTTACCGCTTGGCAGGTTAATCCGCGCAGCATCCCAAATGAATGAAGCCGATGAAGCCCAAGCGAAATCACGTGCATTGGAAATACGGTATTTCCAAGTTAGCATTGGTTTTGCAGGCCTAGAGGATGGGTCTTTGATTTCTGATTTGGAACGAATAATAACAGTGCTGTCACTTAAAAAAGCTTTTTTATAACTGGCCAATTGTTTGGTTGTCATTACTTCAGCTGGGTTTAGCAATTCACCAGAAGCCACAATGATGTGGTTGTTTGGTGCAGTGATGCTAACATCAAAATTGCCATATTCCAGGTAAAACTCACTGGCACCTAGGTAAGGAAGTGTGTTCCAACCTTGGATATCGTCAAAAACACAAATCTTAGGATACCATTGTGCAATGGCATAAATTTTTCCATCAGGAGTGTTCAGAATACCTGTTCTATCCGCTCCATATTCAGGAACAGTATAGGAGTAATCTACTTTGATCATTATTTTGTCACCACCGGATTTCAACATTTTTGGAAGATCAATCCTCATTCTAGTGTCAGTGATGTCTGGTTCTACAGCCGTTTCAGTGGTCTTACCGCCAACTGTATTGAGGATCTTTACAGAAGAAATGGTATAGCCTCCCATGAATGGCGTTTTTACATTTCCATAACGGCTGTTGCCTGTAGCAGGAAGTTTTGCAAAACCACGTGATGCTGGGTTGAATAGATTTTGTTCCAACTGGAACCATAGGAAGCCAAGTTGGTGGGGACTGTTGTTCGTGTAAGTAAGGGTTACTGAGCCCGTAATTTGGCTGTTAACATCATTGATGGTTGCTTGAATGGCGTAATCAGCCTTGTTCTGCCAATAGCCTACACCAGGTTCGCCATTGCCGGTGCGGAGGTTGCTGCCGTAATCCTTATAAAAAATTGGATTAAATAGTTCATTGGGGTCGTACTTAGAGGAAACGGTTTTTTGTTCCTGAGCGAATGAAAAACCCGCAAATAGCATAAATACTGTTGCAAAAATCAGATTTTTTTTTAGCATAAATGATTAATTATTAAAAATTGAATTATTTCAATGATTCAAGCAATGCCCTTGACCTGTTCTTATAATCTAAATCCTCTATAGATTTGGGAGCCAACTTTATTGTTGTCTTAAGGATGTCAACCGAAAGGTCTGATCTTCCAATTTTCTTATAGATTTCAGATAAATGAAAATTATTTGATATCATTGAAGGATCTAATTTACGCGCTTTTTCATAAAGAAAAATCGCTTCTTCTTGAGAGGCCTTGGGAAGGTCTTTAAAAAATATCTTTAAGGCAGTTTTTGCAGCGGGATTTAAGCTTGCCATTTCATTATTCCAATTTGCCAACAAATGAACTGCCTTGGCATAATTTGAATCTGCCTTGAGTGATTTTGATGCATATTCATAAACTTGTCGAGATACCGGTCCCTTCTCCTTTAAAGGCGTAAAGTTTATGAGACAACCCAACGCAAGAGCCATGGAATAATTGGAAAGAGAAGAGGTTGAGTCTGCCACCAATGCTTTATCAGCGTAAACTTTGGCTTTCTCATAGTAAGGCATTTTTTGTGCCGTTTCCTTTTGGGCGTTTCCTAGAAAGGCATTCAATTCAGCACACCTAACAAGAACGCTGACATTTTTGGGGTCAATCTCCAATGCCTGGTCATATAGTTTCAAGGCATCTTCTGTCTTAAGTTTTACATCAAAACTTTTAGCCTGATCTAATGTTGAACTCTCTTGAGACCAAGAAACAAGGTTAAACAGAGACACTGCCAAAATTAACGTGGATAATTTTTTCATGTTTAAAAGGATTTATCATACTCAATGCCAACTTTTCCTTGAAGTCCATCAATGGCTGCTCCAATTTTCATAATCTTGATTGAAATGGACGAAAGATTTGGGAATTGGACTTTGATGGATTCAGCAATTTTTATGGCCAAGCTTTCCAACAAAAGAGTTGGAATGGCAAACTCAGTTTTCAAGATAGAAAAAACCGCTGCATAATCAATGGTATCATGAAGTTGAAGATCCATCTCCATGATTTCGATTTGCATAATGATGTCCACCATGAAGTTAACCCCTACTTTTCTTTCGAGTTCATGAACACCGTGAAATCCATATAAATCAATATCCTTTAGTATAATTTTCATCTTTTATCAATGTTGGATTGTTTAGATTCCAACCAAAAATCAGAAAATGACTTTTGGGGTTTTAGGGCAATGTTAAAATTATGAGACAACCTGTAGTTTGTGAAAACTTCTTTTTTAAGATCAAATAAATAAATTTCCACCAACATTTCATTGTTTTCTTCAGAAAACATCGAGATTAAAAACTGATCATTGTTGATCCAATCTGCAGCTTCAACAATTTGAGCGGGGCCATTAAACATCAATTCCTTTCTCTTTCCTCCCACTTCACCCAACACTATTTGTTGATCTGCTTCGCCATCGTTCAATGACCTTTGTTGACCGGTTGGGGTGAATCCAGCAGGAGGAACGATGTTA
>JBILHX010000189.1:0-4067 GCA_044350285.1 Chitinophagaceae bacterium
TTCTTTGCTCATATCATCAAATTGTTCCTTTAGATATGGCAGGTAATTTTCATAATCACCATGGCTAATGTCTGCTTGCTTCAATTTTTCAATAAAAGCGAAGAATTGTTTTTCGCATACTTCTCTTCCACTAGGAATCTCAAGTTTTTCAAATTGAGCTTTCATGATGTTTTCAACATCTCTCAAGCGGCCTGTTTCTCTGCTGTGTAGAATGCTAATACAAACACCAGTTTTACCAGCACGGGCGGTACGTCCGCTTCTGTGCGTGTATACTTCTGGTTCATCTGGTAAAGCGTAGTTAATAACGTGGGTAATGTCATTCACATCGATTCCTCTTGCTGCAACGTCAGTTGCAATAAGTAACTTGATGGTTTTTTCTCTAAATCGGCCCATTACTTTATCACGTTGTTGTTGACTTAAGTCACCGTGTAAAGCATCGATTTCATAACCTTCTTTCAAAAGTTTTTCAGTGATATCTTGAGCTTCTAATTTGGTACGGGTAAATACGATACCGTACATACCTGGATTAAAGTCAATTAGTCTCTTAAGTGTTTCATACTTTTGAGATGATTGACATTGGTAGTAGACGTGTTTAATGTTTTGAGCAGTAGCAATCGAATTTACTTTGATTTCTACTGGGTTTTCCATGAAAGTTTGCGCAATTCTGCGAACTTCCTTAGGCATTGTAGCACTGAAAAGCCAAGCGGCTTGTCTAACTGTAGCATGGGATAAGATAAATTCTATATCCTCTCTGAATCCCATATTGAGCATTTCGTCTGCCTCGTCCAATACCACGTGGGTAACGGAATCGAGTTTTACAGCTTTACGTTCAATAAGGTCAATCAAACGACCAGGGGTAGCTACTACAATTTGAACACCTTTTCTTAGGTATTTAATTTGATTTTCAATGCTACTTCCGCCGTAAACGGCGACATGATGAAAGTCTTCTAAATATTTGCCGTACGCTTTGAAATCATTTGTGATTTGAATACACAATTCTCTCGTTGGGCAAATAACAAGACCTTGGACCTGTTTGTTTGAAGTGTCTATTAAAGACAATAATGGTAAACCAAAAGCGGCGGTTTTACCTGTTCCGGTCTGAGCCAGACCTACGAAATCCTTAGTTCCTTGTAAAAGAACTGGGATGGCTTGTTGTTGGATGGGAGTGGGGCTGACGTAGCCTAGATCACTGATCGCATCAAACACAGGTTTACTTAAACCCATGTCTTGAAATGTTTCTGTCATAAAGAAGCTGCAAAGGTACAATAAATTATCAACATTATAATATTTTTAATTATTAATAGGTTGAACCCTTAGTATATATGAGCTTTTGACTCATTTTTCGTTTTGTATAAATGTGGAGAAAAAACCTGCTTAAATCAAAGGTTTGTCAAAACAAAGTTTTAACTGGGGAGTTAAATGTTTTGTGTATAATTGTTGCGGTTTTTATGTCTACTCAGAGATCTAATACAGAATTGGTTAAAAGGTTGTCAAGTCAACTTGGTTTTATAGATTGTGGAATATCAAAAGCTGATTTTTTATCTGATGAGGCCTCAAGATTGGAGTTATGGTTGGAAAATAAATTTCATGGCGAGATGCATTACTTGGAAAATCATTTTGACAAGCGTTTAGATCCTAGATTGTTAGTGCCTGGAGCCAAGACAGTTGTGAGTCTCCTTTATAATTACTACCCCGAAAACCAGCAAATTTCTGATACATTTAAAATAGCCAAATACGCTTATGGAGATGATTACCATACAGTTTTGAAAGACAAATGCAATCAACTCTTGGATGAGCTTAGATCCGCAGTAGGAGGTATTGATGGGAGGATTTTTGTTGATTCAGCACCAATTTTAGAACGGGCCTGGGCAGAACGATCTGGAATTGGATGGGTCGGAAAGCATGGATTATTGATTAACAAAAAACAAGGATCTTTCTTTTTTTTGGCAGAATTGGTAATAGATTTAGACTGTGAGCCAGATGGAAAAATAAAGGATTATTGTGGCAACTGCACCAAGTGTGTAGATGCTTGTCCTACTGAGGCAATATTACCCAATAAGACATTAAATGCATCAAAATGCATTTCGTATTTAACCATCGAATTAAAGAATGAGATTCCACTTGAGTTTAAAAACAAAATGAATGATTGGATTTTTGGTTGTGATATTTGTCAAGACGTTTGTCCTTGGAATAGATTTTCTACTCAACACCAAGAACCTAGGTTTGATGCTCATTCCGAGATTCTCAATATGGGAAAGTCTGATTGGATAGACTTGTCTGAGACAGCTTTCAAACAAATTTTTTCTAAAAGCGCTGTAAAGAGGACCAAATTCACTGGATTGAAAAGAAATATTCAATTTTTGAAGGAATCTTAACCCAATATAATATACCAATAATTTAGTTAATTTTATCCTTTTTTGTTGTATTTAAAAGAGATAATTTCGTTTAAACTATGAATGAATTTGTATCTATAAAAAATTGGGGGTTAGATGAGCGTCCTAGGGAGAAGCTCATAAAAAAGGGCAGGTCATCTTTAAGCAATGCGGAGTTGTTAGCCATATTGATTTCAACAGGAACAAACAATAAAACCGCACTTGACATAGCTAGAGAATTGTTGCAGAAAGCAGGTCAGAATATTCAAGAGTTGGCCAAATGGACGGTTGGCGATTTCTGTAAAATCGATGGCATTGGGCCAGCAAAGGCAGTTACATTAATTACAGCCATTGAGCTTTCTGTACGCAAACAAATGTGTGAAGGAAAGGAAAAATTAGTCGTTCAATCGAGCAAGGATGCATATGGCTTGATGCGTTACTTAATGGAAGATTTGAACCATGAAGAATTTTGGGTGTTAACTTTGAACCGCAAAAATGGCGTTATTTCAGAACACTGTATCAGTGTTGGAGGCATAACAGCAACTATTGTAGATCAAAGAAAAATTTTCAAATTGGCACTTGATGATAAAAGTACTGGGATTATTTTGTTTCATAACCATCCAAGTGGGAATCAATTTCCAAGTGAATCGGACAACCAATTAACGAAGAAGTTGAAAGAGTCTGGAAAGTTGTTGGATATTAATGTATTAGATCATTTAATTATAACCCAAAACGGCTATTACAGTTATGCCGATGAGGGAGCCATGTAACTAATTTTGACTTTGTCCGTTTATTGTGTTACTTTTGCGGATTCCATCAACTGTGAACAAATTTTTCATTTATATCCTATTAATTGTATTCGTTTCCTCGTGTTCCGAGTATAGTACTGTTGTTAAGAAAGGTACTAATGATCAAAAATATGATTTGGCCAAAAAACTATATCTAAAGAAAGACTTTGTAAGAGCATTGCCTCTATTCGAAGATTTATTGGCAGTTTATAGAGGCAAGGAAAAAAGCGAAGAAATATATTTTTACTATTGTTATTCCTATTACGGATTAGGACAATATGAACTTGCAGCTTTTCATTTTAAAAATTTTACCGAGAATTACTACAACAGCAAGCATATTGAGGAATGCAGTTTCAGGTATACCAATTGTCTTTACAAAGACGCACTTGAATATTTTTTAGACCAAACCTCTACTGTTAAGGCAATTTCCGAAATTCAATTATATTTAAACCAATACCCCAATTCAAAATCGATTTATGAAGTTTTGGATAAAGATAAAATCGTAGGAGGTCAAACAATTGCATACAAGGATACGATAACATTCAAAGACAAATGCAATGAACAAATTGATGAGCTGAGGGGTAAGTTGAAAACAAAGGCATTCGAGAATGCAATGTTGTTTTACAAAATCGAAGACTACTTAGCCGCTATAGTTTCTTTTAAAAATGCCATTAAAGATTTTCCAGATATGGACAATAAAGATGAAATAGAATTCTTAATTGTTAAATGTTCTTATCTGTATGCAAGATATAGTATTGACGAGAAAAAGGAAGAGCGATTGAAAAATGTTTTTGCCGAATATTCTGAGTATACAAAGAATAACAAGTCATCGAATAAGTGGTATGAAGAAGCCACTAGATACAATAAGAAGGCCCAAGAAGAATTAACCAAACACCAAAAAACCCAA
>JBILHX010000190.1:0-4033 GCA_044350285.1 Chitinophagaceae bacterium
GTACAGGCTAAGGAAAAAGGCTTTATTTATGATTTACAAACAAAACCTTTTTCTTTGTTTGACAAGAGGGACTTTTTCAGTGCCCTCGTTTATTCAGAGGGGTATTTTTTTTTAAGGCCTTGAATCATCAATATTAAGAATACTTTATATACGACTGGAGTATTATAATGAAAAAAGCTACCCTTGTTTTAATTACTTCAAAATTTATAAAGTGATTTTAACGATTTTGATTTTATAGTCAAATTCAATAAATTGTGCTCAATTTAAAAAACACCACATGAGCCAACCCCATCTGCTTATCTCACAATTAGATAATTATCTTGTTTTTAAAAACACAGAAAAAACCACTGTTTCATCAAGCAATGTAGGTTGGCATATCCAACACAGCCTGTTGGTCATCATTAAAATAATCGAATCTGTTCAGCAATCAGACCCGCTCAAATTCAAAAGAGAATTCAATTTAAAAAGAATCATTGTCTTTGCAATGAATGGATTTCCCAGGGGAAAAGCAAAAGCCCCTGCATCAGTTTTACCAGAAGAAATAATTACGGATGAGACAATTATACAGACGATGGAAAAGGCAAACAAAGTCCTTGCTCTGTTGAGTGAATGTACCCCCAATCAATATTTTGTTCATCCATATTTTGGGAAATTAAATGTGAAAGGCACCCATAAAATATTGAAAATACACACGCATCATCATATTAAAATTATCAAGGATATTATCACTTACACGCCTTAATGGTAAACTGTTACATTAATATTGGTAAAAATATTAGTTATAATCATTCGTTATTCAACGCAAAAATGTTTCAACAATAACACCTTATAATTTATTATACAATTCATCCGGTGTCAATACCGTTATTTCACAGTCTTTGAAATCCTTAATATTTCGCGTAACAATGCAATCAATTTTTTCTATGGAATTTGCGCAAATAATTTGAAGGGCATCTTCAAAATCCTTGTGCTTGGAGCGAAGCCCTTTTTTTATAGTTTCACCCTCAATTGGGATTATAGTTATGTAATCTGTTAAATCATAAAGAATGTTTCGCAAGTCCTTCTCTTCAATGTATTTTTTTAACAAATAATGTGTTGTAACAATGGAATGTGAAGAAGTGAAAAGCTTTATTTTTTTATTTTCTGCTTTGCTGAATAAATCGATGGCGAACTTACTGAATGGTTTTCTGTCAGCAATTAGATCAACAATTATGTTTGTGTCTACAAAAATCTTTTTCACAGGTGCTTGTTTTCGAAATAGGATCGCAATTCTTTTTCTTCGTCGAAGTTTTTCGGAAGTTTAACAGCACCAATTATTTTTTTAAGTTTAGGAGATGGTTTTTCAGATCCATTATCTTGAGTAATTGTTTCGAGATAGTTCTCAATAATTTCGGATAAACTTCTACCAGTATTTTTAGCATATGATTTAGCTCTTTCTATAACGGACCTTTCTACCGTCAATGTTAGCTTTACTGTCATGATACGTATATTTTATATAAAGATACGTATTTGTTTTTTGAAGTGCAAAGATGAAAAAATTCAATAGCCTAGGGTTTAAACCCCAGGCTATTGAGCATGAAGGCGTCTTCGTAATTCATTCAAAATCATGTTGAAATGTATTTTCAATAGCCTGGGGTTAAAACCCCAGGCTATTGAATTTTAAATCTCTTAATAAATTTTCTCCACTCTTCAGACTCAAATTTATTTATTGCTGATTTATATGAATCTATCAACATTGTTGCATCGTTTAACATTTTCCAATCTTGATCAGATGGAATATTTGTTCTTGCCATCGACGCTTTCTCAGCGGCATTGATGGCTGAATAAGGTGTGATCTTATTGCTCTGCCATGCTCCAACCTGGCGATCTGCTAAACGATCTCTTCCTTGTAATTTCAACTGCTTAACTTGATCAATCACTATATTGACTGCCTTCAACTCACTTGCGGATTTTGATTGTTTAATCACCCGCTCATGGATTTTTTTTAATTGAGATTCCAACGTATCAACCACATTGAAAAGGCTTTTTAATCGTCCCACTTCTTTGTTTACCGCTTTTTGAAAACGATACAATTCCCGATCAACCTCATCCTTCAAATCAAATCGAGGATCCGCAATAACCTTCACTGAAGTACTGGATTCATTGCTTTTGTAATGAATACTCGCTGTATAAATTCCGGGAAGAACAGGAATTCCTCTTGACTCATCTGAATCATAATTTCCTGATAAATAGACGCGTTCTTCATCTAACTTCCAACTGATATAATTCAAGCCCGAACTTAACTCACCATGATTCAATTTCATGATGGTATCGCCAACGTTGTTTTTGATGAATGCTTGAACACCATCCCCCTTTGCAGGCACCTCATTGATATAAAAAGGAATTGTAGCTTGTTGAAAGGCACGGTTCTCGCCCTCAAAAGTAGTACCAAAGCCTGTCCAGATATTTCCCGGAGGTGCAATGAACAATCCTTTTACCTGAACCACCTCATTCATAGGCAATGCCGTGATTTTTTCTTTCAGTTTGCCTACTACAATCTCCCTCAAACTCTTCAGGTCATCAAGCACCCAAATCGATCTGCCAAATGTACCCACCACCAAAGCAGATTCTTTCTCTTGTATAACCAGGTCCATGGTTGACACACTGGGAAAGCCATTGTTGAATTGAACCCAATCCTTCCCTTCATTCATGCTCACCCACAACCCATGCTCTGTTCCCATGAAAACTAATTTCTTTTCAATGGGATCCTGAATGAAGCTAAGCGTGTATCCCTTCACACGATTTGCATCAACAATATTTGTCCAAGTTATTCCAAAGTCGCTTGTCTTGAATAAATAGGGTGCATAGTCTCCCTTGCGGTAATTGTTGGCTACAACCCATGCAGTTCCTTTTTCATGACGCGATGCATGAATTTGTGCAATCCATGATTCGTTTGGAAGACCTGTTATATTTTTTGTAACATTAGTCCATGTTGCACCTTCATTATCAGAGAGTTGTACTTGTCCATCATCAGTGCCTACCCAAATTACATTTTTATCAAGATGACTTGGAGCAATAGAAATAATAGAATTATAATTTTCTGCTCCCGATACATCCAATGTCAATCCGCCATAATCAGGTTTTTGGTGTTCTGGGTTGTTTGTTGTAAGATCAGGAGAAATAATTTTCCAGTTGGCTCCTTTATCGGATGTCTTATGAAGAAATTGTGATCCATAGTAAGCGCCACTTTCATTGAATGGGTCTTTCGCAAACCCGGCATTCCAATTGAAACGCAAATGTGTTGAAAGATCATTTGCAATTGGTGAGATGCTTTGATAATAGCCAGTGGTCTTGTCATAACGATACAGATCACCATTTTGCGAAGTGCCATAACCAAATCGTGCGTTATCGCTATCGGGTGCAATATGAAATCCATCACCACCCACCAGGTATTGCCAATACAATGTTCTGATGCCTCCACGTTTCCATGTATAAGCAGGCCCGGACCAATTCCCATTGTCTTGCATACCACCGTACACATTGAAAGGTGTTTCATTGTCAACACCCACATGATAAAATTGTGCAACAGGAATGGTTTCTGGGAAATACCATGACTTCCCATGATCGTATGTGATTCCCAAACCACCATCTCCCCCAATGATAAAATGTTGTGCATCATTTGGATCGATCCACATGGCATGAAAGTCGGCATGAATGCCTTTCGTTTCATCCGCAGGAATCATGGGAGTGGGATCAAATGAAACACCACCATCATAACTCACCGACAAAGGTTGATATATATTGTACAATCGATCGGGGTCTTTTGTATCTACTGCAAGGTCTTGAAAATAAAAAGGACGGTTATTCGTGAACTTAGGGTTTTCATTGGTCATTTTCCAATGCATACCGCCATCATCGCTTCGATAGAGTGCATTTTTTTTTGCTTCTACTTTAGCATACATTCTATTGGGATTGCTTGGTGCAATAGCAAGACCCACTCGTCCCAACTCTCCGGCAGGCAACCCATTTGCATCAGATAATTTTTCCCATTTTT
>JBILHX010000093.1:0-12379 GCA_044350285.1 Chitinophagaceae bacterium
TGGGTGATGAAGTAGCGCCAAGAAGGGAGTTTATTGAATCACATGCCAGATACGCAAAACTAGATATCTGATTTTTTTATTTACATTTAAAAAACAACTAACATGTCAACCGAAAACATGCTCACAGCTTACAATGTGAAAACTAAAGAAAAAAATGTACCTATCCATGATGCAATTGTAAGCCGCACTGCAAAAGGTGGTTACATCGCTAAAGGAAATGACGGTAAAGGAAACAAACTTACTGCGCTATTGGGTGAAGCAAAAGCACTCGAAGCAATTAAGGCTGGTGTTGCAAAGCAAGATTGGTAGTAATTACAAAATCGAACACTTACGATAAAGCAGGCCAATTGGCCTGCTTTTATTTTATGCGGTATTGGTTTTTTTGAAGCCAGCCCCGCACTTTTTCGCGGTGATCTCCCTGAATGATAATTTCACCATCCTTAGCAGAACCGCCAGCACCACAGAAATTTTTAAGTTTTTTACCCAATTCAGCCAAATCAACCTCAGTTCCCATAAATCCCAATACCAGCGTTACTGTTTTACCCGCCCTGTGCTTGGTTTCAAGTGTTATGCGAAGCAATTGCTCCTTTGCAGGTAAGGTTACGATATTTACTTTTTCTGTTTCTGTACTAAAATTAGGATCAGTACTGAAAACAATTGCAGGACGATAATCTACCTTTTTTTTCATGAATTCGATTTCAGGAGATAAAGTTCCTATATTATTTCTTAAAAATTATCCCTCATTTCAATTCAGTCTCATCTGTGTTGAACAAAATCAACTTTAAAAGTAATGGAGAATTTCAACGTGATGAATGCATAACAACAATTATGCGATTGGTATGACCAATGATAGCATCAATTTTGAATGAAATAAAGTAAATTTGATGCATGGAAAAGAAAAGAAGTATACTCATAATTATGGATGGATGGGGTCTTGGTTCAGTTGCAGAGAGCGACGCCATTCAACATGCCAATGTACCTTTTGTATCATCTCTTTATGATAAATACCCACATTCAACATTGACTACTTGTGGGGAACTTGTGGGACTACCAGATGGGCAAATGGGGAACAGCGAAGTTGGGCACTTAAACCTAGGAGCAGGCAGAATTGTTTACCAAGAACTTCAACGCATCAATGTAGCCATCAGAGATGGGTCTTTCCAACAAAACCAATACCTGCTTCAATCGATACAGTATGCCAAGAAAAACAACAAAAAGCTACACCTTATTGGGTTGGTAAGTGACGGTGGTGTTCACTCTCATATTAAACATATTGAAGCCATTACAGACCTTTGCAAAGCCAATGGATTAACGGAAGTCTATATACATGCATTTACCGATGGCAGGGATACTGACCCTAAAAGCGGCTTGGGTTTCATCACTGAATTAGAAGACCACCTAAAAGCATCGTCAGGAAAAATCGCCTCCGTTACAGGACGTTACTATGCTATGGACCGCGATAAAAGATGGGAAAGGGTAAAATTGGCGTATGATGCCCTTGTATACGGAACAGGAGATTATGCCAGCGATGCTGTAAAAGCAATCAAGGAATCCTATTCAAACAACATAACAGACGAGTTTATAAAACCCATCATCATCACTGATGAACATCAAAAACCGTTGGCTAAAATCGAAGAAGGGGATGCTGTAATCTGCTTTAACTTCAGAACAGACCGTTGCCGTGAAATTACTGAAGTGCTTACCCAGAAAGACTTTCAGGAATTCGGAATGCACAAGTTGACGTTAGATTATACAACAATGACCGAATATGACAGCACTTTCAAAAATGTGCACGTCATTTTCAAAAACGACAACTTGACCCATACCTTGGGTGAAGTATTGGAACAGCATGGCAGAACACAGATACGCATCGCAGAAACAGAAAAATACCCACACGTAACTTTCTTTTTCAGTGGAGGCCGGGAACTGCCATTTGAAGGTGAAAAACGCATCATAGCTGCGTCGCCTAAGGTGGCAACCTATGATCTTCAACCGGAGATGAGTGCATTTGAATTGACAGAAAAAATCATTCCGGAAATCCAACAAAAAACAGCAGATTTCATTTGCTTGAATTATGCAAATGCTGATATGGTTGGACATACTGGTGTTTGGGAAGCAGCCATAAAAGCAGCAGAAACTGTTGACACCTGTGTGAAAAAAGTGGTTGAAGCAGCCTTGGAAAACGATTATGTTGTTTTTTTAACTGCCGACCATGGCAATGCCGACTATTTGAAAAATGCAGACGGTAGTCCAAATACAGCCCATACACTTAATCCAGTTCCCTTGTTTATCATCGATAAAAATTGGAGCGGAGACGTTAAAGCGGGTAAACTCGGAGACATCGCCCCGACGATTCTGCACTTCATGAACTTACCAATACCGGCAGAAATGACAGGTGATGTATTGGTTTCATCATGATCAATATTAAAAAAAATAGGATAGCTTTTTTTTCAATCTTATTGGCATTGTCAATAGCCTCTTATGTTGAAGCACAACAACAAAGAGACAGCATAATTGCCATAAAAGATCTAAATGAAATTGTAGTATCAGGTAATAAGTTCTCAGAAAAGAAAAAAAATATTGTACAGAAAATCAATATCATAAGCGCTGCAGCAATTGAAAAAGCAAATACCCAAAACATAGGAGACCTGTTGATGAATACAGGAGATGTATTCGTACAGAAAAGTCAGCAGGGCGGAAGCAGTCCCGTTATCCGCGGTTTTGAAGCAAGTCGCATCTTGCTGATAGTTGATGGCGTTAGGATGAACAATGCCATTTATCGGTCAGGGCACCTTCAGAATGCCATTACGGTAGACCAAAACATGTTGGGAAGCATTGAGATTCTCCAAGGACCGTCTTCCACGCTGTTTGGAAGTGATGCACTCGGAGGTGCAATTCACATGGTTACAAAACAGCCATTGTTGTCAGACACAAAAGGAAAGAATAGATTCGCTGCAAATGCAATGAGCAGGTACTCTTCTGCAAACGCAGAAAAAACATTTCACGCGGACTTCAATATTGGTGGGAAAAAACTTGGATTTTTAACCAGTATGACAACCAGTGATTTTGGGGATGTGCGGATGGGAAAGAAAGACATCAGAGGATTTCCCGGTTTTGGAGCACGATCGTTTTACATTCAACCCTACAATGGGGCAATGGGTGATGTCATCGTGAAAAACAGCAATGATAGGATACAGCGATTTTCAGGATATCGTCAACTTGATTTGATGCAAAAAGTGCTGTTCAAGCCCAATCAAAATGCATCACACACATTGAATTTACAGCGTTCAACCTCATCAGATGTTCCACGATACGATCGTTTGCAGGATGTTAAAGGTGGCGCACTTAGGTTCGCTTCATGGTATTATGGCCCACAGGATAGATCATTGCTTTCCTATAATTTGAGCCTAAAAAACCAGGAAGGGTTTTTTAATGAATACAATGCAACGCTTAGTTACCAATCCATTGAGGAAAGCAGGATTACAAGAGAATACATGAGGTATGACAGGATGGATAAACGTGTAGAGAAAGTGCTTGTAGGCGGCTTTACCTTGGATGCCAGAAGGAAAATGAAATTTGATGAAATCATATCGGGGATAGACATACAATTAAATGATGTCAAATCTGTTGCAGTTAGAACGAATATTATGTCGCAAGTAGAAACAAAATTAGATACCCGGTATCCTGATGGGAAGAACATGATGAACTATTTTGCAGCTTATACTCAACACATCCATAAGTTCAAGGATGAAAAATGGATTTTGAATGAAGGAGCCAGAATACAATTTATTGGATTAAACTCAACAATCGTCGACAACTCATTTTTTTCCTTGCCAGTAACAAATGTTGTGCAAAAAAATACTTCCGTCACAGGTAATATAGGAATTGCGTATATGCCTGCTTTAACAACGAGAATTTCACTTGGATATGCTTCGGGCTTTAGGGCACCTAATTTGGATGACTTGGCGAAGGTATTTGAATCGAATACGGCAGCAAAACAAGTTGTTGTTCCTAATTCAAACCTTAAACCAGAAAATACAGGTACGATAGATGTAGGGATTAATCAAAAAATAGGAAAAAGAATTGAGGTTTTATTGGGGACCTATTATACAAACTTTACCAATGCCATCATCAAAGCACCATTCAAGTTAAATGGCCAAGACTCAATCCTATACGACAATGTAAGGTCACAAGTATTGGCGAGCCAGAATGTAAACCATGCTTATGTCTATGGTGGAAATTTGAGTATCAACACCAGTGCAGGCAAAAACTGGAAATTTTCTGGAACCATCAATGTAACAAAGGGGAGGTTCTTTACTAATGTTAATAAAAAGTCCACCATCTACCAGATGCAACAAAATGGGACGTATACACTTGTTCAGGCAAATGTTTCATCCAAGCCACTTGATCACATTCCACCAGTATTTGGGAAGTTAAGTGCCGGATATGACAACAAAAAGGTTTTCATGGAATTGTACTTCTTTTTTAATGGATGGAAAAGATTGGAAAAATACAATGCAGATGGAGAGGACAATGCCCAATATGCAACAAATAAAGGGACTCCCGCATGGCAAACATACAATGTGAAAGTTGGGTTTTATGTCAAAAAAAGGTTTGTATTTCAGGCAGGTGTAGAGAATATATTTGACCTAAACTACAGATATTTTGCCTCAGGATTTTCTGCGCCAGGCAGAAATGCTGTGATCAGTTTACGAGCTAGTTTATAAAAAAAAGTTATATCTACAAAAAGATTACCCCGAAGCAGCATCATTAAATCAAAAATTGTCTTAAATTCAAACTACAATAAATGATTTCATGTCAGAAGAAATGCTTCTTCGGGGTTGTCAAGAAAACGATGCTACGGCACAATACGAACTATATTCAAAATATAGTCCGCGCATGTTGTCTGTTTGCTATCGGTATGCAAAAACCAGGGAAGATGCAGAAGACATGTTACAGGAGGGCTTTATAAAGGTGTTTACCCAAATAAAGCAATTCGAATCAAGGGGATCAATTGAAGGGTGGATTTTACGCATCATGGTGCATACTTGTATCAATCATCTCAAAAAGAACAAGCGTTTTAACGAGAATGTGGATTTAATGCATGCGGGAAATTTGACTTTGAGAGAGGATAACATACCATCTGCACTACAGGCGAAACAAGTGGTGGAATGCATCCGTACTTTACCAATTGGCTATCGCACTGTTCTTAACCTGTATGCAATTGAAGGTTATTCGCATAAGGAGATTGGAGCTTTGTTGGACATAGAGGAAAGCACAAGCAGGTCTCAATATACGAGGGCAAAAAATATGCTTGAGGAGCTTCTTGTAAAAAGCAAAATCCTTCCTCAAGCTAAACAAAAAAGAAATTGGCTATCACCAGTTAAAATAAACTAATGAGTGGCTTTAATTAGTCGCGCAAAAGCAACAATGAACGATTATTCACCAAATGAGTTTGAAGATTTTCTGAAGGAAAAATCAGATCAATATTTGATTTATCCCTCAGACGAAGTGTGGGACAATGTTGAAAAAAAAATACATTCAGGTAAGGCGTGGATTTATGTTTCAGTGATTTTATTAATGTTGGGGATTTCCGGCAGTTTGGTGATGTTTAACGTGGAAGAGCAAAAAGAAATTCCTGCAAAAACCGGTCAAATTGCATACCGTTTCATAGAAAATGATCCAATAGAAAAAATTTATAAACAACTTCATGGAATTACCATTGCTGGGGAAAGAAAAGGACCATCGTTCCACCAACACTTTAACCACAATGATACGCCAATTGGACCTGAGATTTTGACAACAAAAAACGACCAAGAAATTTTGTTTGAAGAATTTTCTGGCGCAGGCAGGGTAGAAATTCCCTATGCTGCATTAAAGCTATCGAATACCAAACCAAAGAAATTAAAATCCGCTGTCAAACCTGAAAAGAGAAACATCATCAGTTCAACTTTTGAGGCGGTCATGGCGAAAGCAAAACAAATCAGCAAGAACGTAACGTGGCAGGTATATGCAACCCCAACGTCAAGTTATAGAAAGCTAACAGGTTTCGCAAGTGCTACAAACTTCCAATATTCATCGGCTTCCTTCAGCACTAATTCTATATTTGCGAGGGATGTTAATGATGCGGTAAGGCATAAGCCAGGTGTAGGATTTGAAATTGGTACTGCCATGTTTTATCCGCTGACGAAAAGGCTTTCCTTAAAAACGGGATTGCAGGTTAATTATAATCACTACCAAATCGAAGCCTATTCAGGATTTCCTGAAATTGCAACGTATGGCGTAAATAATGTAGGGTTTGGAGGAAGGGTTCCTATCAATACAATTTCCTACTACCGCAATTCAGACGGTTATAAGGCAGCAACATTGAGAAATGAACACTATATGATATCCATGCCTGTAGGATTGGATTATATGTTGATTGGTGGAAAGAAAATCAATCTCTCAGTTGCCTCAACAATACAGCCAACATATGTTTTTGCCAATTATTCATACCTGATATCGAGCAACCTAAAAAATTATGCCAAAGAACCGAGCCTGAACAGAAGGTGGAACATCAATGCTGCATTTGAAGCAAGTTTGAACATCCAACAAGGGAATTACAAGTGGTCTTTTTCACCTCAGTATCGCTATCAGTTGATATCCAGCTTCAAAAACAAATATCCTATCAAGGAAAACCTATTGGATATTGGGCTGAAAGTTGGCATTACAAAAACTATCCGCTAATAATACATCCTGCTTCCCCGATTAATTTTTCTGAGGGCTTAACCTGATGTAATTTTGCACCATGTTTAAGCTAATACCAATTTTCCTTTTTTTTTCTGTGGTGGCTGTTTCCTGCAAAAATAACGAGCAGGACAAAAAACAGTATTATCCAGTTTATGCTTTTATAGAGCAAGAGCTAAAAGCAATTGATTCAATGCCGTTGGTAATATTCAAAGTGCATGAGGAAGACAGCAAAATAGATACGAGCATCATTGAGAAAAAACAGTTCAGGGAAATAGTGTCAGGCCTTCTTCTAAATGAATTAAAGGGAGTGGATGCTTTGAATGAATATGAGGAAATGGTTTTGGAAGATGTATCTATTGGGGATGTTACAATAAGCTATACAACAGACAATGACGATAAATCAATCAAGAAAATAGACATACACATCAATCCAGGTACTTCCCGTATTAAAAGTCTTTATGCGGAAAGAAATGAAAAAATCGATGAAACTCAAATAACAAGAAAAATATTTTGGACAGCAGGTAAAAAATTGATGGTAGCGTCTACCTATCGTGCTAAAGGAGTCAAATCAAAAGATGTAACCGACCGTTTTATTTGGAATGAAAGCTACTGATAAATGGAGCAATTTTCTTTCTCAACGATTCAAAAAACCCTTCCAAATGCACCTGGTATATACAAATACTATGGGACAGACAAGAAATTGCTTTACATAGGCAAAGCAAAAAACATCAGGAAGAGGGTAAGTTCTTATTTCAACAAAAACAACCATTCATACAAAACACATGAGCTTGTTAAGCAAATCAACTACATAGAGTTCACTATTGTGAATTCTGAACACGATGCGTTGCTGCTGGAAAATGCACTCATCAAGGAGTTCAAGCCAAAGTACAATATTGAATTGAAGGATGATAAAACTTATCCCTTCATTGTAATAAAGAACGAAACATTTCCAAGGGTGTTTTTAACAAGAAGAAAAATAAATGATGGGTCAACCTATTTAGGTCCATTTACTTCAAGTACCAAAGTAAGGGAGCTGCTGACATTCATAAAACTGCATATTCCACTGAGGAATTGCGGATTAAATTTGAGCAAAACAAATATTGAAAAAAAGAAGTTTAAGGTCTGTTTAGAATATCATTTGGGAAACTGCAAGGGACCATGCGTTGGATTTCAAAGCGGCGAGGATTATGAATCAGGGCTCAAGCAAATAAGGCATATTTTAAAGGGGAATTTCAATGAGATCATTCAGGAATATAAAAAGCAACAGAAAGCTTTTATCATGGATATGGAATTTGAAAAGGCTGAAATGATTCAGCAAAAAATCAATAACCTCAAAAATTATCAAGCAAAATCCATTGTGGTGAATCCCAAATTAGGTGATATGGATGTGTTTGCCATGTCCACCTTTGAAGAAGATGTGGTAATCAGTTATTTATCTGTGCGCAATGGAACAATCAGCAATTCAAAAACCATGTCATTTAAGGAGAAGATAGAAGAAAGCAGGGAGGATATTCTATCACAAGCCGTTGCATATTTCCAACATCTTTTTAGCAGTGACGTGCAAGAAATCATCCTTCCAATTCCATTAAACTTTGGCTTTGACCATTGCACAATAACTGTACCCAAAAATGGGGAGAAAAAGAAGTTGTTGGAGCTTGCAGAAACAAATGCCAACTACTTTATTGAGGAAATGAAGAAAAAGGATATGTTGCATTTGAATGACAAAAATGCATCAAAGGAAGATCTCCTTGAGGCTGTCCAAACGGCTCTTTCGTTAAAAGAGTTGCCAAGGCATATCGAGTGTTTCGACAATTCCAATTTTCAAGGTGGATACCCTGTTTCAGCCATGGTATGTTTCAAAAATGGCATGCCGAGCAAATCAGACTACAGACACTTTAATGTAAAAACAGTTGAGGGAATCAATGATTTTGCAACGATGAAGGAAGCTGTGATGAGAAGGTACCAAAGGCTTAAGAATGAAGATGCACCATTTCCACAGCTGGTAATTATTGATGGCGGCAAGGGGCAATTGGGATCTGCGCTTGAAGCCATCCGTGAGTTGAATTTGTCAGGGAAGATGACATTGGTGGGACTTGCAAAAAATGAGGAAGAATTATTTTTTGCGGGGGATCAACAATCTCTCAAATTAGAGTACGATAGTGAAGTCTTAAAATTTATCAGAGGAATAAGAGATGAGGTACATCGGTTTGGAATAGGATTCCACAGATCACAACGGAGCAAAGGTACATTTGTCAATGACCTTGAAAACATTGCAGGTATTGGCCCTAAAACAGCAAATGACTTACTTACACATTTCAGGTCTGTAAAAAATATAAAGCAAGCATCAGTAGAAAAAATAGCGGAGGTCATTGGACTGTCAAAAGCGAAACTTGTTGAAGCGCATTACAAGCAATAAAAAAAGGCTATCCTTTTGAAACAGCCTTTTTTTAAATTTCTTTTCTAGATTAATATGACCAAAGGTCCATTTCGAAATTGAAGATTTTATTTTTGATGTTTTCACCTTCAAACAACTTAAGAATATCGTCTTTGATGTATTGTTTGATGAACATATCATAAGGATTTTCAATGCTAGACTTTACGATGTAGCTTGAGAAGTACCTGCTTTCAAAAAGCTCTTCCCAACTCATTCTTGCACCGAAGTTTTTACCATTGTACACTTCATAAAGGGCAAGTACTGGGCGAAGATCTGGGTAGTAAACCCAAAACAAAGGCGTTTCACCTAAAACTGTTCCGGTAGCGTCATCAACGATGGTTTTAACCGGAGCAATACCCAAGATCCTTACAAACATTCTCGAAGATTCTTTGTCGAAAACCCACTCTTCCTTGAGTCTAAATTTGACAATTTCTTCAGGATTAAATTCTTTACAAACAACAGAATCCTTGAAAATTCCTTTTGAACCAGTTGGGTCTTTCACCCAATCAATTACAGAAACAGAATCACATCTTCCGGAAATCACTTCCCCAACCCTATCTGTTGTCATTGGTGTTGTGAAACGGTCATCTAATGTAGGGTCAAAAACAGTTATATCACCTTTTTTGATTGCATGCAGGAGAATGTTGAGGAAACGTTGGTTACCATTATCATCATCTGCTTTGTAACGGAAAGGGAGATTCATTTTTTCTCTAATGTCAATTTCTCTCCACACACGTTCTCTGTACCAAGCATCATCTTCACGGATGTGCTCATACAGAAGCGGAGTTCTGCTTTTTACCAATCCTCTTTCGATTACGGCATCTGGCCTCAACGATATTTTAAATGTATCAAAAGCAAATGGGTCTTTCTTTGGAGGAGGTGGTGGTGGAACAGCTGTGTCAGCTTTAGCAACGCTTAAGTTTGCATCTAACACCTGAGAGTTGGTTTTCTTAGCAGTGGTCTGCTTCGTCGTTTTCTTGGGTGTAGTTGCTTTGCGTTTCACCTGTGCATTTGTATCGGCACTTAAAAGTCCCAACAAACACATGACCAACAGAGATTTTGACCAATTGAGTTTCATGATATGCGTTTTAAACTGATTCAATTATTTTAAATTATATCCGAGACTTGCACTTAATGTTCTGGTGCGACCACCTGCATCCCTTACCATAATATCTGTAATGATAAGTGATTTTCCAGGCCTCAATCCATTGATTAAAGTAGCTGCTTGTCCTGTCCACCTAGCGCCTTTGTTTTCAACTTGAATGAAATCACCTGCCTGACTTTCAGCACCAACTTTGTAGCTTACCACTTCAAATGGTGCATCGAACTCAGAATCTTCTAATCGGGCAATAACGCCCCCCATGGCTTTGAAAGATGAAGAGGATACAAAACCAGGCTTAAGGTTACCAACGAAAGGAGTTGGACTTGGTAATTGTTTTACCCTGAACATGATTTTGCCTGCTACTTTACCTTCAACCAATACTGAAACGGTATGATCACCGGAGGCTCCTTGATTAGGCTTCACAACGTACTTGTTTCCGCTAATCTTTGAAATTGACCCTCCCGTAAATTGGGCTGAAACTTTTTCGCTACCAGCTCCTGCAGTGATTGTAAGAGGATTATCAACCCCTACATAAAGTACGTTCATTTTGTCTGGAGAAACTGACACCCCTGAAGGTGATCCGATCGTATAATCAATTTTCTTTGAAATTGTTTTGGGTTCTCCCGTGTTTGGATCGATAAAGCTAACACTAACATTCATGCTATGAGATCCGCTGCCGCCAACATTGAATTTTGATTCAGCAACACCGTTTGCATTTACTGCGATGCTTCTGCCATCAATGGTAACCGTTGGTTTTACATTAGAGTTGAATGCTCCTAAACCTGCAACCACTGTCATTTCTTCGCCTGGCATTAAATAGGTAGAACTTGTTCCAACCAAAGGTTCGAATTTATCCATCACCAATTTAACAGCACCAACTTGGCTTATGCAAAATGTTGCGGCCAAATTTTCAGAGTTTTTTACATCATTTTGGAATTTGCTCAGCATGGTTAAGGCTGCCACTGTTGGCGTCATGTGGAAATAACTTGTAATCCAGTCCTGAACTTTATTGCCTGTCATGAGATTTCCTGATGCAGATTTTGGGATGTCTAAATTCAACGGCAATTTTGCAGTGATTTGAGCAGCCATATCTTTATCTATTGCCAACAACTTGGTTTTGAAATCTTCTAATTTGGTGTAAAGAATTTTTCCTGCACCTTTTGTATCAAAAAGTCTTGTTGCGGCGTCGATGTTGTCTTCCCTGAATGTGCCATCTGGAGCCAGGTCGGCTTCTTTTTTCAGTTCATCTTTATATTTGTCAATCAATACTGAAGCTTCATCAGCCAATACTTTAATTTGATCAGCTTTGGGTTTCCAGATTGCTGCTTTTTGTGCAGATTTGGGGTCTTTGAGCAAATCCTCAAAGCTTGAATAGATTCCGCTGGTAGAATTTGATAGAACGCTGTTAGATTCTTTAAGGCTGTTATCAACAACTTTAAAGGCGTTCAAAATTTCCGCAGACACGTTAAGGGCTAGTAAGGCGGTCAATACCAAGTACATGATATTGATCATCTTCTGCCGCGGATCTTTAGGAAGTGCCATATTATAGAATTATTTAATTGTTAGGATAATGGTTTTTCAAATCTTAAGCGCGCCCTTGCATTGCGGCAAGCATGTTGCCATAAACACTGTTTAGGCTACCAAGATTTTTTGCAAGCAATGAGATCTGCTCTTGCGTTTTTTTGGCATCGTCAACACTGCCTTGCATGGTCTGTGCTACTTTTACCAAGTTGTCGTAGAAAGAGTTCATTGCCTTGATGTGATTTCCTGAATCCTGCAATTCCAATTCGTACATTTTATTTAGAGAGCCAAGATTCCTGGTCAAGCTTTGTACTTGCTCATGGAATGCTTTTGAACCTTCAGCCGCTTGATTGAATGAATTTACTGAACCTGCGGCGTTGGTATATGCGTCTTTTACTGAATTCAAAGCGGCAGTAGCCTCTTTTGTTTTGTTTGCATACTCTACAGTTGCTGCGCTAACATCAGCCATTACAGACATGCCTTGAATTGTGGTGTTGAATTTTGCAAAGTTCTCGTTTAGCTTTTTCAAGTTTTCTGGATTGATTTCTTTTTCAATCAATTTTTTCAACTCGTCGTTTGCAGGAGAGGATCCC
>JBILHX010000094.1:0-12332 GCA_044350285.1 Chitinophagaceae bacterium
AGCTTTCATTTTACCCTTCAATACAGTCGTAAAATACATTGCATTAGCAACAACAGAATATACGGCGGTCCAAATTGCCATGTGAATAGCCACCAGAAAACCGGCACCATACTTGTCATAAGAAACATCTCCAAAAACACTGATCAACAATGAAATGACAACAGCAATAATTGTAGGAATGGTTAACTTCCCCCAGATATATTTTCTGCTTGTATCCTTGTATTTGAAATATTGAACAATGGCAGTCAACAAGCCAATTATCATGGCAACCATCACCATGATTCTATTGTAAACGTACTCTACATCCTTGCCGATGGCCCAATTTGTTCCGAACAATTTATTGAAAAAAGGAAGTGATGTGAGCACCAAAATATAAACGCCCGAAATCATCAATAACAGGGAACCAACAAACATCCAGAACTCCCTGGAATTCATGCTTTCCTCTTTGTTGTTAACAGGAATTTGCTTTCTATTCTTAAGATAAAACACCACTGGAATAGCAATGAATAAAAGCATCATCAAAATCAAATGCCAGTATAATGTACTGCCCTCACCAGTGAAAGAATGCACTGAAGTATCACCAAGAACACCCGTTCTTGTTAGGAATGTTGAATACAGTTCCAATATGAAAGCGAGCGAAATGAATAGAAAACCAGCTTTTAGAGAATGGCCTGTGTGTTGAAAAATCAACAACGTGTGAATACCTGCTACGAGCAACAACCATGGTACCATCGAGGCGTTCTCAACGGGATCCCATGCCCAATACCCACCGAATGTAAGCGATTCATATGCCCATGCAGCGCCCATCATGATCCCCAGTCCAAGTATCCCGGCACTGAACAAGGCCCATGGCATTGTTGGCCTAACCCAACCGGCAAGGTCTTTTTTCCAAAATCCAGCGACCGCAAAAGCATAAGGCACGACTGTTGAAGAAAAACCTAAAAATAGAACAGGAGGGTGTATCACCATCCAATAGTTCTGCAACAGGATATTCAAGCCATTGCCATCCGTCAAATACTTTGTCAAATATTCAGGATCCTGAAAAATTGGCGCATCGGGAAACTCATTGCGCATCAATACAAATGGATTGGCCCCTATTCTTACGTCAAAAAGATAAATACCCACCAAGAAACTTGCCAAAAAGAACTGCACCAAACTCATGCTCACCATCACAGGTGAAGTCCATTTTTTGGCCGTTTTGATGAGAAACACACCCAAAACTGCATTCCAAAAGCCCCAAAGCATGAAACTGCCCTCTTGGCCTTCCCAAAAGCAACTCAACAAATACTGCATATCCAAGCTTCGTTTGGAATGCTGATGAGCATATTTGTATTCAAAATAGTGGTTATAAATTATCAGATAAAGCGTAAGGAACAATGCTACAACACCTACTGCACTGATAATGAACGAAATCTTACCAAGCTTCAACCAAGGTTTCTCCTCCAATATATCAGCAGAAATGGTTGCCTTGTAAAAAGAATACGCAGCTAGCAACGACGAACAAAAAATCAACAGCGTAATAAAATTCCCTATCTGTCCTATGAGCAAATGCTCTCCAGTAAATTTAATCATGTGTAAGCAATGGCTTTAGTTATGGCAAAGAATTCTCTTTTTTCAGTTCAGACACAGTACGTAGTTTCTTTTCCTGCATCCCTTGTTCATCCTTGTATTTTGAAGGACATTTTAACACAATTTCATTGCATTGAAAAGTTCCTCCCACCATGGAACCTTTCATCACAATACGTTGACTTTTCTCAAAATCAGTAGGTTTTGCATTTTTATAAACAACTTTAGTGGTAAATCCCAAAGAATCCATTGCAGTAAATGTCAGGAAATTGGGGTCTTTAATCGGATCATAAACAACGGGTTTTGACAGGTCGATTTTTGCAATCAAATGAACAAATTTACCCTCCTTTTTTCTTGCAGATTCAATTGAATCATAGGTACTTAAATCACCCATCAAGGAAAGCAAGGCTGCAATCACAACTGCAATAAAAACCAGACCTAGTATATGTAATTTTTTCATCTTATTTAATTCTAAAGCAAAGGTAGTGCAATTAAGGAATAGGCATATAATGAAAAATGGAGATTGACAACTTCTTCTCTTTTACCATAACTTTGTCATTGAAATCTAAATTTACTGTCCCATGATGGCTGATCTCTCCCAATTTGATCCAAATGTATTTAGCGTACCCAACAACAATATTTTCGGACTCCCCTTCTCTGAAGATGAAGCCCAGCTTGTAATTGTGCCTGTACCCTGGGAAGTTACCGTTAGCTTCAAGGGAGGAACGGCACGTGCCCCAGAAAACATAATTAGGGCGAGTATGCAAGTGGACTTATTTGACAGTGAATATAAAAATAGTTGGAAGAAAGGGATTTTCATGCCAGCTGTCGACAAAAAACTACTCTTAAAAAACGACTTCCTTAGAAAGGAAAATGAGCTTTACCTCAATTTCATCAAAACAGGAGAAAAAATAGAGACCAACAAGTTCATGTGCAAAACACTCAAGGAAGTAAACGAAGGGTGCAAAATGATGAATGAATGGGTCTACGAAAAGACCAAAGCCCTTTTGAGCAAAGGCAAAAAAGTTGGTATACTTGGTGGAGATCACAGCACAGCATTCGGATTCGTTAAAGCCCTGTCTGAAACCAATGAGTCTTTCGGAATTTTACAGATAGATGCCCATTGTGACCTTAGAAAATCGTATGAAGGCCTCACTTTTTCTCATGGTTCAGTGATGTATAATATCCTGCAAAACTTTCCAAACATCACCAAATTGATGCAACTGGGTATTCGGGATTATAGTGAATCTGAATGGGACTATATCTGCAACAGCGAGTTCAAGGTTACAACTTATTTCGAGCGAGAATTGAAAGAAAGGCTATACGAGGGACAAACATGGCAGCATATTGCAGATGAGATTGTAGCACAACTTCCGGAAAATGTTTATATCAGCTATGATATAGATGGGCTGGATCCAAAGCTATGCCCACATACTGGAACTCCAGTTCCAGGTGGGTTCGACATGGAACAGATTAACTACATATTTAAAAAAATAACCAGTAGCGGAAAAAAAATTATTGGCTTCGATTTAAGTGAAACAGGGGTTAGCAGCGACGGTTGGGATGAAAATGTGAGCGCACGGATTCTATTTAAATTGAGCAACCTCGTCCTGAGCCAAGAATAAACATTACCCAATCTCCTGAAATGAGCTACAACAAAGGTGTTTATGACTACGTGGTCGTTCTCAAAAACAACCACAAAAAAAACATATTAAAAACCGGTTGGCTATTTGCTATGTTAAGCATCCTCTTGCTATCGGTCAACCTGTATTACCATCCCAAAGATTGGTTACAATACATCTACTTTGTTGCTGTTCTATTTCTCACCGCATCCAACCTCTTTGACCTGAAAAGGAACAAGCCATTTCGGTTTGCTGTCATTATGATTGTAGCAGGCCTCAGCATCTTAAGCAATTCAATCATGCCGAACATCATCGGCTGGCTTTTTCTACTTGCCGGTATTTTTGAAAAAAGGCTGATTCAACACAAGGAAATCGGATTTTCTTCCAAGGAAATCATGGTAAATGGTTTTTTCAAGAAAAAAATCAATTGGGAAGACCTCAATCAAGTAATCATCAAAGATGATGTCCTCACCATAGATTTTAAAAACAACAAGCTTATTCAATCAGAAACAGACGATGAAGAAGATGAAGAATATGAAGTTGGTGATGATGAATTCAACACGTTTTGTAGAAACCGCATTGGCTTAAAAGAATAGTCTTAATTTTGCGTATGCCCAAGCTATCTCACTCCCCATTTTTATTGTATTCAGACGGACAAGGAAACATTTTTGAAGACATTACCTTGTTTGCCGTAGGCAGGGCTGGCTGGGATGCCATGCCGATTCCTGAAGAAGATTGGATTTTATTACCCGATGGTGGTAATTTATACGAGCTTCCTGGGAGAAGAGGAATTGGCATTGACATTGCCACAGGAGAAATTCGCTTGTGTGAAAAAGGCTGGGCTGTTGCGGCATTTATTCCACCTGCACATACCGGCACTTTTATGGCCGCTTACGAAACTTCAGAAGATGCACCTACACTGCCATTGTTTTGTTACACGGCGGCAGGATGGTATAGGGAAGAGTTTTATGTAACCGCTGTTAGAATTGAAAGTGACATCAGACAGGAATGTGCAGGATATGATGCAGAAAAAATTGAAGAGGGTGTTGAAAAATTATTGTTGAGTTATCCAGAAAATAGGCTTGTTAATCACCTAGCGGAAAAATGCTGCAGAACATATACTTGTCCGGCTGCCAGAAACTTTTTTATTGGGAGATGGGAATGTCCTGTTCCAACTTCGCCGGCATGTAACGCAAATTGCATGGGATGCATTTCGTTTCAACCAGAGGAAGAAACAATTGTGTCGACCCAGGATAGATTGCAGTTCAAACCTTCGTCAGAAGAAATTGTTGAGTTCACAGTACCCCATTTAATGAATGCCCCTTTCCCTTTGATCAGCTTTGGACAAGGATGTGAGGGAGAGCCTTTGTTGATGTGGGAAACCATACGGGCATCTATCATAGAAATCAGGAAACATACTTCAAGGGGAAGCATCAACATCAACACAAACGGTTCTATGCCGAAAGCGGTTAGGGCTTTGTGTGAAGCGGGTTTGGATTCCATCAGGGTCAGTACAAACTCAGCCCAAAAAACATGGTACGAAAATTATTACCGCCCCAACAACTACCAGTTTGAAGACATCATCGAAAGTCTTCGTGTGATGAATGAATTTGGCAAATGGAGTTCCATCAATTATTTTGTTTTCCCAGGATTGACAGATACCGAGTCTGAGTATGAAGCACTTCGTTATCTCATCAAGGAAACCAATTTGAAAATGATCCAATGGAGGAACTTCAACATTGACCCTGATTGGTACCTTGGAAAGATGGGAATTACGGAACCAGAAGAACCTTTTGGAGTAAGAAACCTGATGGAGATGATTAGAGAAGAGTTTCCAAACCTAAAATTTGGTTATTTCAATCCACCCATGGAAAGAATCTCAGGAAATTTTGAGAAAGATTTTGCACATTAAATTGCCATCTTCAATCAGATATCCACTAACTTTCATGTAGGAATTCAATTAACCCACTATGACTTCTTTTGAAAGACATAAAAACACAACGGCAGGTGCATATACATTGATTGTACTTGGATTGATGGCAATGCTCTTTTTTGTTGTTTCTTGGACACCTCCCGTTCCAAAAGAAATTAAGGAAGATGAGGGAATTGAAGTTAATTTAGGAGACAGTGAAACAGGTTTAGGAGACATTCAACCACTCATACCAGAGCCTCCTGCCATGGTAGAACAAGAAACAGCAACTACCCCTCCGTTGCCAGCAAAGGCTGTATCAACGGAAAAAGAAATTGAAACAAACGAAGATGACAAAGAGGCGCCTCCAGTTGTTGTAAAAAAGCCAACAACAAAACCAACAGTAAAGCCCATCATCACACCAGTTCCTCAGCCTGTAAAATCAAAACCAGTCATTGACGCAAAACCAATTGAAACGCCGCCACCTCCGGCACCCAAACCGAAAATTTTGTATAAGGGATCAACGGGCAGTGGCACAGGAGGCAACAATGCCGACACCTATCAAAAAAGTGCTGGTCAAGGCATCGCTGGTGGTCAAGGTGATCAAGGAAAAATCAATGGGAATCCAAATTCAGATAGCTACACAGGAAATGGAGGCAATGGCTCCGGTGGTGTATCTGTTTCTAGGGGATTGAAAGGAAGAAAGATAAATCGGTATCCATCGTTTGAAGATGACTTTAGTGAGAACGCAAAAGTGGCAATTGACATAACGGTTGATAGTCGTGGAAATGTTGTTGGCGCTACATTTCAGCAAAAAGGATCCACCACTGCAAATTCAACCATGAAAAACATTGCCCTTCAAAAAGCACGCCAGCTGAAATTCTCTCCAGACGATTTTGAAACGGATGAACAAATTGGAACAATCATTTTTAATTTCAGGATAAAAAACTGATTAAAGATTATAAAATAATTGCCGATATTTGCATTGAAAAAATAACTGAAATGGACAAAAGAATACAAACCCTCATCTTTTTATTTGTAGTATACTTCATTATTGCTGTAACTATGACTTTATTCAAACCAGTACAACAATTCTTTACTGCGTTTCTATTTGGAATTACTGGCATTGGAATTTTCCTTATGTTTTTCACGCTTTGGTTGCTTAAAGAGAAAGAATAGACAAAGCAAAACGTCTGAGATAATATCAATTATACATAGAACTATTTTTAGTAAAAAAGCCATTTCATCAAATAATGAAATGGCTTTTTGCATGCTATTTTCTCAGTAAAATTGATGATAAAAAATACTGACACAAAAAAGACCGGATGTTGAAATCCGGTCTTGCTATTTAAATATTAATTTGTTTTAGGAGAAATGTCAATCAACTCACAATTCAAGCTTCCAGCCTTCCCTATACTCGCGTTTAACGAATTGGTTGGCAGGATCGAAGTTTGTGATCTGCATTTTCTTGGCATCCCAAATAAGTTTCTTTCTTCCTAGATACTTATCTTCTTGTCCCGTTAGGTTTGGATTTCTCATCATCCAACTTCTAATGGCAAGGTTTCCAATCAAAATGCTTTCAGTAAATGGACCAGCAAATTCGAATGGAGAGCTTGTTTTCCCTTTACCATAACCTTCGATACAAGCGTTTACCCACTGCAAGTAATGTCCTTCTGGAACTCTTTTGATTGTCTCAGCAGGAATGTTTGTATGTTCCATCAATTTTGTTGGCAACAAACGTGGGTTTGCACCATAACAATCAGCCAATAACTTACCTTTTTTACCTATGAATAGAACACCCCCGTCCCAGTTTCCAAACGCTTCTCCAGGAAGAAGTTCATCAGGACGCTCAGGAAGCAATCCACCATCATGCCAAGAAACTTTAATCTCACCTTTCTTGCCATCAGTTCTTGGGTATGACAAATGTATGATTGATGAAGGAGGACAGCTGTCTTGGTTTGCTGTATCGTCCCACATAGCTTTCCAAATGGAAGCTACAGAACACTCAACAGAAGATGGATATAAAATTGGCAAACAACGGAACACAGGGTCCATGATATGACAAGCCATGTCACCCAATGCGCCAGTTCCGAATGCCCACCATCCTCTCCAATTGAATGGAAGATACGCTGGGTTATAATCAATCATTTTAGCTGGTCCAATCCATAAATCCCAATTTAGCTCTTTAGGAACTTCGAACTTTCCTGATGGAGTAGGAATCCCTTGAGGCCAAACAGGTCTGTTTGTCCAACATTTTACTTCTGTCACATCTCCTATGAGACCAGCTGCAATCATCTCCTGTGTTTTCCTCACACCATCACCAGAACCACCTTGGTTTCCCATTTGTGTAACCACTTTGTATTTCAAAGCAGCTTCTGTTAAGATACGAGCCTCATAAATGTCGTGTGTTAAAGGCTTTTGCGTGTACACGTGTTTTCCCAATTGCATGGCAGCAATAGTGGCAACAGCATGACAGTTGTCAGGAGTTGAAATTGAACAAGCATCAATGTTGTTTTTCTCCTTGTCCAACATCTCCCTAAAATCGTGGTAATAGTTCGCTTTTGAAAAACGACCTCTTGTTTTTGCTGAAGCGCGGTCATCAACATCTGCGAGTGCCACAATCTCTACTCTTGGGCTCTTTGCAAATTCTGACAAATCGCTTTCTCCTTTGCCACCAGCGCCGATACCGGCGATGCGCAGCTTATCACTTGGGGCAACATGACCCCTTCCTAATACATGACGAGGAACGATGGTAAAAGCGGCTAACCCAAGGGCACCACTTTTAATAAACTTTCTACGGGCATTGTTTTTGGATGACATAATGAATCGTTGATTAATTGATGAATTAACTGTATTTAACGCACTCTTTATTTTCTTTTTCGGTATAAGCTACATTGTATTGCTTCAAAACATCATCTGGTACCCCGTTCCATTGATTTGGTCGGTTTCCAACATAGCCAAGATCATCACCTCCTATTTTGGAGGTATAAAAACCAGTTACTGTTAAGTCTCTCATCAACGTAAAAAAGGCAACACCTTGACCAACCAACTTAGTGGCTTTTTTCGGATATGCAATTTCATCAACGATAGCAATTTGATGTTCTTTGCTGCTATCCTTGAACGACTTCCCGTTCTTCTTCGACGAATAGAGGTCCAACCACCTCAAACCACCCCTCATCGGAGTTTGATGGGTGGGCATGTCTTTAACAATAAACTCAATGAAATCAGGCACTTTAGCATCACTTGCACTCCCGCTCACCTCATCCTTTGGAATGATGATATCAGCAAGAATCGTGATGGTGGCCATTTCATGGGCGCTGAAAAAGGTTTCTGAAACCACTTTCTCATATTGAGCAAGTTCTTCAGGCTGCCTGTCAAGTGTAAAGCCATCAGCTACTGATTTGTTGGCTGCCACTTTTTTTGTTTCGCCAGGCTTACAACCATCAAGTATGGCCACACCACCCAATGTTCCAAGAGCGAGGGCTTTTAACGATTTTCTTCTATCCATTTTGGTATGTTTAGTTGTTTAGTCGTAAAGTTGTTTCGGCGTTTGGCTGTTTAGACATGTTTGAATTTTCTCAACACCTAAACAACTCAACGACTCAACAATGTAATTAAATATTTCCTTTTTTCATTTCATCCATCAGATATTCAGATGCTCTCATGGAAAGCGCAAGGATTGTCCAAGTGATGTTTTTATCAGCCTGTGATACAAATGCACCACCATCAACCACAAAAAGATTTTTACAATCATGTGCTTGGTTGTGTTTGTTCAAGGCAGATTTCTTTGGATCGTTACCCATCCTGGTAGTACCAGCCTCATGGATAATTTTACCCGGTGTTTCTAGCCCATAATTGTTTTCTGGACCATCATTTCCGCCCCAAGTAATTACAGCACCCATTTCATGCATGATTTCCTTGAAAGTTTCTTTCATGTGCTTCGCCTGATTGATTTCATGTTCAGTATACTTCACATTAAACCTCAAAACAGGGATGCCATATTTGTCAACCACATTTGGATCGATTTCACACAAGTTGCTTTCCAATGGAATAGATTCTCCCCTACCCGCCATTCCAACACCTGCGCCGTAGAAATAGCGAACATCTTCCTTCAAAGATGAACCATAACCACCTGCTTCCTTTTGAACGCCATTGACAGGATACTGGCCGTTCATGCCTTCCATGCCCATACCGAAACCGTAGGCAGGCTGTCCCATACCACCCCAATATTCAACATGATATCCCCTAGGGAAATCTAATTTTTTATTATCGCCCCACCATGGAGAATATACGTGCATTCCACCAACACCATCTTCATTGTAACGCTTCCTGTTGAACAATTGCGGCAAAACACCACCCATTGCAGCACCGGTAGAATCATGAAGGTATTTACCCACCACTCCACTGTTGTTTGCAAGTCCATCTGGATATCTGGTTGATTTTGAATTCAACAGCAACCTGGAAGACTCACAAGCACTTGCAGCGAGGATTACAGTACGTCCTTTCACTTCATATTCTTGTAAGTCGAACTTGTTGACATAAGAAATACCGGTTGCCAAGCCCTCACTGTTGGTAAGAACCTCGCGAGCCATTGCACCTGTAATCATGTCTACATTGCCTGTTTTCAAGGCAGGCTTTACCAATACTGATGATGAAGAAAAATCACCATAAACGGTACATCCCCTATTACACTGAGCACAATAGAAACATTGTCCCCTATCATCATTTATCTTTTGTGTAAGAATCGAAAGTCTTGATGGTATTACCGGTACGCCAGCTTTTGCTGCACCATTCTTAATAAACATTTCATGCAACCTCGGCTTTGGTGGTGGCAAGAAAAATCCATCAGGATCATTCTCCAATCCTTCATTTGATCCAAATACACCAATCATTTTATCTATCCTGTCATAGAAAGGCTTGACGTCGTCGTAACCGATTGGCCAGTCATCACCTAGACCATCTATGCTCTTTCTTTTGAAATCTTTTGGACCGAAACGAAGTGAAATTCTTCCCCAATGGTTTGTTCTACCACCCACCATACGTGCTCTCCACCAATCCCATTGCGTACCGGCAGCCTTGGTATACGGCTCTCCATCAATGTCCCATCCCCAATAACTTGCATCAAAATCACCAAAGGGCCTGAAGTGAGTGCTTGCGCCTCTGCGGGGAGAATCCCATGGATTCTTTAACTGGGTGACATTTTTAGCTGGATCATAATCTGCACCTGCTTCGAGTAGACAAACCTTCAATCCTTGCTTTGCAAGCATGTAAGCTGCCATACCTCCACCTGCACCAGACCCAACAATTACTACATCATATTCTTTGGACTGTTTCTTAATTTCAAAATCCGGCATATTGAAATATTTAATTTCATTTATTAATGAGATTGAAAATTACGTAAATATTTGATTCGTAGAATAAAAAACAACAAATGAATTTAGACAAGCTTTTCATTGTTGATGATAAAACTCAATAAATTCAAAAACTATAAACAGCTCCATACCTGATTTGCAAAATCGCCTAGGGAAGGATCCCTTGCACCCATCAAAAGAACTGTGGTATTATCAGTAAAATGAGACTGAAGATTTTCAATTAGATGATTTCTGTCCTCGACAAAAAACGCATTTACACCCTGCTTTTTTAGGTCCTCAATCAAATCAATGGCAGAAATGTCTTTTATAGCTGTACCGCCTGCATAATAGATTTCACTCATCCAAATTTCATCCTGTGGCCTTAATACACGCGCGATTTCCTCTACAAAATCATTGCGTAAAAATTTTGTCGGCCCATATCCGTGTGGCTGAAACCAAGCAATCAGTTTGTTATCGGTTGTTTGACATGCTTCAATAGAGCGGGCGCATTTGACTGGATTGTGCGCAAAATCATCAATCAGGGTCACCCCGTTTTTTGAACCATAAATTTGGTGCCTCCTATAAATGCCTTCATAAGATGAAAGTGCTTCTGCTGAAATTTGTAAATCAATTCCTATGGAAGATGCTACTGCGATGGCCGCCAGGGCATTTTCCATGTTGTGTTTTCCTAAGACATTCATTGAAAACAAAACGGCATTGACATAAAATGAAATACTATTCCCTTCTTGCTTAAAACCGTAGGCAGTTATTGTTTGAGTTGAATGATCAGATACTGAAAAATCAAAAGCAGACCCTGAAGACAATGAAGCAGATAAGGGATGGGATTGATTGACAATAAACTCTTTAGAATGTTGCTTGAACATTTCAAACAACTGCATTAAGGTGTCAATCTCCTGATGGTCTTTGTCAACATTCAACAGCAATCCGATCTCTGGATGGTATTGAACAATAGAACCGTCACTTTCATCCGCCTCAAGTATTAACCAATCTCCTTTGCCGTAAGCTGCATTTCCGATTTTCCCTTGGCGAATAAAGCGTGTTAGTCCTGCCCCACTTATGATTGATGGGTTCAAACCCGCATGGAAAAATATTTCATACAACATGGCGGTAGTGGTGCTTTTCCCGGATGTACCGCCCACTGCAATGGTCTTTTTTTGTAAAGCTATTGCTGCCAGCAATTCACTTCTCTTCACTATTTTTTTATGAAGATTTTTGGCTGCTAGAACTTCGGGAACTGAATCTTCAATGGCTGTGGACACAACAACAACATCCACTTCTTCATTTATTCCACCGCCACCTTGAGGATAACATCGAATGCCTTCAGCCTCAAGAGCATTGAGGGCTGCATTGAATTCTCCTGAGACAAATTGTCTGTCAGAACCTGCAACAGTATGTCCCTCCGCCCTAAGATACTGGGCGATTGCACTCATTCCTGTTCCTGCGATTCCAATGAAAAAATAATACATTGAATTGAATGAAAAATGAAAAATGAAAAATGAAAAATTGAACAGCCTTAATTCCAATTAGTTCATAATGGGAGGATGATGTTTTTACATTTTTAATGATACGACAAATACATTCCAATTAACTTAAGTTTCTAAAATCCACTGGAACCAATTTACTCACACCTTGTTCTTGCATTGTTACGCCATAAATCACATCCACTGTTGCCATGGTAGTTTTGTTGTGTGTAACCATGATGAACTGTGATTCCTTGCTAAATTGCCTGATCATGTTGGTGAATTTGAAAACGTTGGCATCATCCAATGGGGCATCAACTTCATCAAGGATACAGAATGGCGCGGGTTTAATCAAGTAAATTGCAAACAACAAAGCGGTGGCTGTCAAGGTTTTCTCACCTCC
>JBILHX010000095.1:0-12311 GCA_044350285.1 Chitinophagaceae bacterium
TGATTGAAGCCTCTGTTGGTATGTTGGGCGACAATTGAATGATTTGTCCAGCCAAGTCTTTTATGGATGCGATAGATGCATCAAATGACTTGTCATCCAACACGATTTCATCATCTAGTGCTTCAATTTCACCTTTGAAATAGGGTTCTTCTGCAGTGATTTTTTTAAGGAAAAAACGCTTTTTCCCTTGAAGGATGGCTGTGGTGCCACCATCTGGCATTTTGATTAATTTGATAATCTTTGCAACAGTTCCAACACTAACAAGATCTGAAATACTAGGATCTTCAACATTGCTGTCTTTTTGGGAAAGAACCCCAACCAATTTGTCAGTCTTATACGACTCTGCAATTGCCTTGATTGATTTATCTCTGCCAACTGTTATCGGAATCACCACCCCAGGGAATAATACGGTATTGCGCAGTGGTAACAACGTTATTTCGGGAGGAATAACGATGTCATCAAGACCATCACCATCGCCTTCATTCAGTGGAATTATTGGCATAAAATCCATTTCATCTTCTTGTTGCATATAATTTTTCATCGAATCCATTTCTTTTTATTACGTCAACTTGTCATATTTCTTAACAACATTTACTAAAAAATGTGTTTCCGCTATATATGTCAAGTTTAATGCCAATAAAAAAGTCTCGGCGGGTACCGAGACTTTTCCAATCGCAAAGAATAATTTTTAAAATGCCAATCCAAGTCCCATTTGCAGGGTTTGGCTGTTCCACTTCTCCTTGTTATCAAAATCATTTATATCCGCCAAGCCAACTGCATATCGAGCATATACCCTAAACTTAAATATGTTTAATTGCGCGCCAAGCAATAGAGACAGGTCGCCTTTTTTAAAAGCATCTTTTGCATTGGCTCCCAATGCCTTTGTTTGGTTCATCAATATACCAAACTGTGGACCAGCTTGAAGCGTTAAAAAAGGAATTGGCTTATAATCCAACAAGATTGGAATTGAGATATACTGAAGTTTAATTTTGGCGATATCTGTAACAGAAATGCCGTTGTACAAACTACCCAATGAATCGCCTGCCCTCAAATTAGTTTCACTAAACAGTATCTCGGGCTGAATGCCAAACTTTTTTGTCAACATCAATTCAGAAAAAAAGCCGGCATGATATCCAAATTTAAAACCATCCTTGAAAGTTGTCCCAGATGCATCAGTTAAATTTGCACCGACTTTCACACCTAAGTTGATACCCTGCGCCTGAACTGAATTTAAAATGAAAATGCCAAAAGCAATGAACAATAATTTTTTCATGATGATTGGGATTTTTGATGATGAATGTTTTGCAAGATTAAACCCTTACCTTAAAAGAAGTGGAATCTTGATGCGATAAATCTAGCAAAAATATCAAAACGTCAATCCTATGCTGATGTTAAAAATATGCGATAGTTTATTTCCGCTGGTGTTGTTGAAATAATATCCTGCAAAATAACCAGTTGAAAGTGAAACTGCTTGCTTCATGTAAGTTAAGCTTGCGGAAAATGCCAGTGTTTGAAGAGACAATTGGGAAGATGAAGATGATGAAGACGGAAGTTTATATATTTTCCGAATACGATCATCATTAACCTCTCTTTCGGGAATTCCGGGTAGTACCATGGTAGAAGACGTCTCAAATGATTGCCTACCACCAATTAAACTCAATTGAGGAACAAATGTAACCGCATCATTTTTTAAAATGACCTCGTTGAAGATAAATGAATGAGAAATCCCAGCGCTCAATGAAAGGTCTGACAAACTAATATATGTTGAATCCAATATCCATCTATAGTTCCCATTTACTTTGATAGGAATGGTAGATACATCGCTGTAACCTCCCTTTGCCCAGCCAATGGCCAATGAAGGCCTTAGCCAAGTTTTTCGACCCTGTAGATATGCATACAGTTCATGGTTATAAGGGGTTGATTCAATTGACTTGTTTTTTAGGTAATAAGCATAGGAAACCCCGTACATGAGTTTCTTTTCAATCTTATCAAAAGAAGGTGAAATGGCGGTTTGATACATAGAAAATTTACCGTCAATCGCCCTCAAGTATGATGTAGCAGAAATACCAAATCCTGTTTTGTGGAAATAAGAAAGCGCAGGGGTGAATGCTGTTACGCTAGTATTGGACTGTTGCGAATTAAATGCATTGTTTTTAGCACTAAACAACCTATTGCTTACAGAGGCATAAAATGAAAAAAAACTTTGCTGTTGGTTCATAGAATCAAGCAACGACCTTAATTCAGACATCAGGCTGTCATTTTTTAATGCAGATAATTCTGCACTAATCCCAGAAGTATCCAATGCTTGTGATTTTTCTTGTGCATTGATTTGTGTTGGGGAAACAATGAGCATGAACACAGCAATTAAAAAAGCTAAGGGGATTGACTGTTGCATCTTTACCATGAGATCAGCGTTGGTTTTATTAGGCAGTTTGCTTTAGGATATGATGCGAAAATTATTGCAATTTTTTCAAAAAGGCTGAAAAAATTTATGAAAGCTCAATCAATGTGATTTCAGGCATAATTCCCACTCGTCCAGGGTAACCCAGAAAACCAAATCCTCTGTTGATGTACAATTTCTGTTTGTTTTTTTCATAAAGGCCGGCCCATTGTTTATACATATATTGCACGGGGCTCCACCTAAATCCAGGAATTTCAACCCCAAATTGCATGCCGTGGGTATGACCAGCCAACATAAGATCGATATCATTGAATGATTTACACACTTCAGCTTCCCAATGACTTGGATCATGACTCATCAACAATTTGAAGGCATGGGCTTCTGAGCCTTCATAGGCTTTCTTAAGATCGCCGTATTTACTGAAATTCCCTTTTGCTCCCCAATTTTCTACGCCAATGAGGGCAAACTTATCATTTCCCTTTTCCAATACCACATGCTCATTCAACAAAAGGCGCCACCCCATTTCCTGATGGATGTTTTTCAGTGTATCCAAATTTGATTTTTTGGCTTCAGCACTTCCCCACTGCTTGTAATCTCCATAATCATGGTTACCCAAAATACTAAATACACCCATTGGGGCATTTAGTTTTGAGAAAACCGAAGCCAATTCCTTCATTTCAGATGCTTCATTGTTCACAAGATCACCGGTGAATAAAATCAAATCAGGTGCTTGATCCATGATTTTTTGTATTCCTTTTTCCACGGCAATTTTGTCGTCTAAGCTTCCTGAATGTATATCGGAAATTTGTATGATACGCATCCCTTTGAAAGCTGCAGGAAGATTGTCAAAAGAAAGCTTAACTTTTTCTATTCGATACTTATATTTATTTCCAAACCCGTACAACAAGGTTCCGAACAAGCCTCCTCCAACTCCTAAACCAAGCCAAGAAAGAAATACAGACCTGGTTATGTCATTGTTTGAACCAGTATTTCCGCTAGAGAAGGCTGAAACTGCTGCTGTTCCACCCCACTGAAGAATTCTTCTGATGTCGTCCAACAAGAAAAACAAGGCAGCCACAAGTTTTGCAATAAAAAAACCAATAACCAAGGGCAGAAGATAACTTTTTATGATCACTGGCAACGACTCACTTTTGATGTACGGTGATGCTATAAAAAACACAATGGCTACCAGCGTAAAAGACCAATATGCCCCATAAATTATCCATTTTATTTTAGGCGCTAAATTGGCCGTAACGAGCCTAAGTGCCTGAAAAACGTAGAAATCTATCAATAGCATGATTGCTATGAATATCCAAGAGCCCAATAATCTTTTCATTTACTAAAAATTTATAAAGTCTGTTATTTGACTGTTTATCGTTTTCAATGTCTTTTCGTCTGTCAAGGTATCGACATCTCCCATCAACTCATGAACCAGTGATATGGGTAACCTGTTAGGATGAACAAATACATTCATGTAGTTTAAAGTACCTGTGAGATGCTCCAATCCCCTGATATTGCCGCCACGTCCTGTTGCTACACCAACTAGCAAGGCTTTTTTACCATACCAAGATTGTTTGATGTCGCTGAAATCTATCAAGGACTTCAAAACCCCCGGATAGCTTCCATTGTATTCAGGGACTATGAAAATAAACTTTTGTGAAGGAATTAAAACATCTTTTTCAAATGAAACAAGAGATTCTGATCTGTTGTTTAGGTCTAACCCCTCAAGTGAATATAAAGAAGACGGAATTCCCAATGATAATAACAGCTTGGAATATGACTTTCCTACCTTAAATGAATTGCTCCCTACCCTATTTGTACCTGCAATGATTGTATACATCTAACTTTGCTTTTTTTAACTAACATTAATTTAAGGACATTGTTCCCTATAATGGTGTTGAATTTGTTATTTTTGTCATGTTCTTTCATTTATTCACACAAAATTGTTGACTCAATTTCATTAGATTCATTATTAAACAATTGATATTTTACGCAAAAGTACACATAACATGGCTCGAATAATAGGGGTAGCAAATCAAAAAGGTGGCGTAGGCAAAACAACAACTGCAATAAATCTTGCAGCTAGCCTTGCTGTATTGGAATACAAAACGTTGCTTGTGGATGCTGATCCTCAGGCAAATAGCACGTCAGGCATTGGCTTTGACCTGCAGAATGTGCAACAGAGTATTTACAATTGCATGGTTGGTGAAGCCAAAGCAAAAGATGTTATTTTGAAAAGTGAGATACCAAACCTTGACTTAATTCCTTCTCACATCGATTTAGTGGGTGCAGAATTGGAAATGATTAATTATCCCAAAAGAGAGAATGTCATAAAAACCATACTTGAAGAAATCAGGGATGAATATGATTTCATCATCATTGATTGCTCACCATCACTTGGATTGATTACGGTAAATGCATTGGTTGCGGCTGATTCTGTATTGATTCCTGTTCAGGCAGAATATTTTGCCCTAGAAGGTTTGGGGAAATTGCTAAATACCATAAAAATTGTTCAAAGCAGGCTTAACACAGACATGGCCATTGAAGGGATTTTGATGACAATGTTTGACGGAAGATTAAGGCTTTGTAACCAAATAGTCAGTGAAGTAAGGAGACATTTTGAAGAAATGGTCTTCACTACCTTGATTCACAGAAACACCAGGCTTAGTGAGGCACCAAGTGTTGGGAAACCAGTGATTTTATATGATGCAGAGAGCAAGGGATCAACAAATTACTTGGATCTTGCAAAAGAAATCCTTCAGAAAAACAACATGACCAAAATAAATCAAACAGAGAGAACATTAAACCTCGACAATGAGCAATAATCCTTCGAATAAAAAAGAGGCACTGAACCGTGGCATAAGATCACTATTGGGAAGTATTGATTCAGACATGAAAAATACTGCTGGTGGACTTAAAGAAGAAGTTATGGCCAAAACAACTTCAACTTCAAAAATCCCATTGGAAGATATTTTGGCAAACCCAAGGCAGCCAAGACAAGATTTTGACAAAAAAGCAATCGAAGAGCTTGCTGAATCGATTCGGATGCATGATATAATCCAACCGCTTACTGTAACCAAGCTCCCAAATGGAAAATATAAACTGATTGCAGGAGAAAGAAGGTGGCGTGCAGCAAAATTGGCAGAACTGAAAGAAGTTCCGGTTTACATCAGGGAAGTTGATGACCAGCAACTGCTTGAACTTGCTCTTCTTGAAAACTTGCAAAGGGAAAACCTCAATTCCATTGAGATTGGATTGAGTTATCAGCGTTTGATGGACGAATGTGAGATGACAGCCGAACAGGTTGCCAAAAGGATGGGAATGGACAGAACCACTGTTACGAACTATGTCCGTATGCTCAAACTCCCACCAGACATTATTGTTGCAGTAAGAAATGGCACGCTCACAATGGGACATGCCCGTGCGTTGATCAATGTCGGAGAGGTTGAAAAACAACTATTCGTTTACAATACGATTGTTTCAAGAAAACTTTCTGTTAGACAAACAGAAGAGTTGGTAAAACAACTTTACAAGCCTTCGAAGAAAGGGCCAGAAAAAGAAAAAAAATCAAATGCCCAGTTTCAAAAAATTGAAGACCAATTGTCATCTCATTTTGGAACAAAAACCAAGGTAGATCATCAACAAACAGGAAGGGGAAAAATTACACTTGAATATTATTCACTTGAAGAGCTCAACTCACTTCTTGAAAAGATGAATGTGAGTATCCAATAATTATGTTTCTCAAAATATCCTTTTTTTGCGTGTTTCTTCTTTTGGGAACCTTTGAAAGCCAATGCTATGCGCAAGTCAAACCGACAAAGATAGACACCCTAACACAAAAAAAAATCAAGGATACAGGAAGAACAAAACAAATACCAGATACTGTAAAAAAAGTAAAATCAATTGCCTCTAAGGCTGCGTTGAGGTCTGCTATTTTACCCGGACTTGGACAGATTTACAATAAAAAATATTGGAAATTACCGCTTGTTTATGGAGCACTGGCTTTCCCCATTTCAACATTCAACTACAACAGAACCTGGTATCGAAAAACCAAGTTCGCCTATGCAATAAGAATAAACAAAGACACTGCAAATTTTTTGACCATAGATCCTGAACTTCAACCTTTGTCAAGTTCATCCTTAAAACTTTATAGAAACGAGTTCAGGAAAAACATGGATTTTTCGGTTATTGGTTTGCTCGTTTTGTGGGGTATAAATGTTGTTGATGCTACTGTAGACGGGCATCTAAGGACATTTGACATTAGCGATGATTTGAGTTTAAAAGTAAAACCAGTGATTTCCAATAATTTATCTTCAGGAGGAATGTCATTAACGTTGAACTTCAGAAAAAAAGAAATCACACCCAAAACAATTTCATTTTAGCCATCAAAGGAATTAACTTCAATAAAAAATAAAGGATGAACATTGCGCTAATAGGATATGGGAAAATGGGAAAAACCATCGAGCAAGTGGCCCTGAGCAGGGGGCATAACATCCCTATAAAAATTGATTTGGAAAATATTTCAGATTTTAATGCTGAATCATTTTCAACCATAGACGTTGCCATAGAATTCACCAGCCCACATACAGCCCTTAACAACATTTTAAAATGCATTGAAATTGCAACCCCCGTTGTTTGTGGAACAACGGGTTGGCTGTCTGCATTGGATGAAGTGGAAGAAAAAGTAATTGAATTTAACGGTAGTTTTTTATACGCAAGCAACTTCAGTGTAGGTGTTAATATATTTTTTGAAATCAACAAAAAATTAGCGCAACTCATGAATGGAATGAATCAATATGACATCACCATCAAAGAAATTCATCATACACAAAAAAAGGATGCTCCCAGTGGAACAGCTATCACATTGGCTGAACAAGTAATTGAGAACAATCAATTAAAAGACAAGTGGGTAAACAAAAATCCTGAAACGGCATCAGACCTTTTTATTGAAAGCGAAAGAATTGATCCATACCCGGGTTTCCATGAAGTAAAATACAGCTCAGAAGTTGATGAAATAACCATTGTCCACAACGCCCATAACCGCAATGGATTTGCACTTGGGGCTGTAATGGCAGCTGAATTCATTCACAACAAGAAGGGAATTTTTACAATGAAAGATGTATTGGGATTCGGAAATTAAATTGATGTTATGCTAAATAAAAAAACACAATACGCCATTAAAGCACTCATTTTTCTTGCAGAACAGGAACAAAGCACCCCAGTGTTAATTGCCGATATTGCAAAAAAGAAAAAGATCCCTTTAAAATTTCTCGAAAACATATTGCTTGAGCTTAAAAAAGAAGGAATTCTAGAAAGTAAAAAAGGAAAAGGCGGTGGATATTTTTTAAAAATCCCTGCAAATAAAATCCCAATTGCAGACATCATCAGAAAAATTGATGGTCCAATTGCCATGTTGCCTTGTGCGAGTCTATACTTTTATGAAAGGTGCAAGAACTGTGATGAAAAAAAATGCGGGCTTCACGACATCATGGTTGAGGTGAGGGACGCAAACCTTAAAATCCTGGAAAACAAGACTGTAGCAGATCTATTAATTCCGAAAGACAAGAAATAACATCAATCCCACTGAATCATACCCGTTATTTTTTCCAAATATATCGCATCCGTTTGGTCAAAATGATCCAAGAACTCACTATCAACATCCAATACCCCAACAATGACTTTTTTGTTCATAAGCGGAACAACAATTTCACTTTTTGATACGCTGCTGCATGCAATATGCCCTGGAAACTTTTCTACATCTGGTACGACCAAAACTTCGTTCCTTTCCCACGCAGCACCACAAACGCCCCTCCCCTTTTTGATTCTTGTACATGCAACGGGACCCTGAAATGGGCCAAGTACCAACTCTTCATTTTTTATAAGATAAAATCCAACCCAAAAAAAACCAAATTGCTCTTTCAAGGCGGCAGAAATATTGGCCAAGTTTGCAACCAAATCATCCTCCCCTTGGAGCAATCCCTGAATTTGTGGCAACAGATTTTTATATTGTTCTTCTTTAGAGCCGTTTATAACTTGTAAATCCTCTGACATCTGTATTTATTTAATTAATGAATTTAGAGACCTCATTTTTCATTCAAAAGGAGGCTAACATACTCTTCAAACTCCCTTTTAAAATCCTCATAATGCACGCCAGTTGCTGGTCCAGAATACCCCGCATGTGTTTTTCGAACAGTTCCATCTCTACCAATGAAAATCATGGAAGGAAATGCAATGATAGGCGTCATTTGAGGCAAGGCCTTTTCTGTCCGTAAAGTATCCGATGATGTTATCCCTGTGATTAACATGGGATAATCAACGTTGAATCGGTCCTTGAACTTCGTAAGGCTATTCTTTGCCCTGCTAAAATCAGTTGAATATTCAAATGCCAATCCTATTAACTCAACCCCTCTTTGTTTATTTTTCTTGTAATATTGGCTCAGGAAAGATGTTTCATCCATGCAATTTGGACACCAAGAGCCCATGATTTGGATGATGACAACCTTGTTTTTGAACCTTGGATCATTGATTCCAACCAAATTGCTATCAAGATCCGGGAACCTAAAACTCAACTTGTTTTCAGTTCCTTTCAATTGAAAGGCCGCTTCAGTTTCATTCAACTTCATGTTGGCATCCCTGATGGCTGTCCAACTTTCCAAATAAGTCGGTCCGCTTGCAAACACACCCCTATCAAGGGTTTTGCTGTTGCTTATATGTGCTGAAAAAAAGTAGGCGTGGCTGCCATCAAAGGTGGTCATCATCAAAGAGTCACCCGCAACGATGCCTTCCAAAAAACGATAATCACCCGTTGGAGTTAAAAAAGTACCGATTAATTTATTCCCTATCTGCTTGAGCTCTGCCATGGCTTCTGATTTTTCACCTCTTGGATTGATGAAACCAACCCTCCACCTACCTGTAACATTATTCTTTGGCGAACCCAACTGTAAAGACAACCTTTCTTTTCCTCTTTCGATATTGATTCCCATGTATTGTTCTCCATTGGGTATTCTCTTTTTCCATTCTCCAGCATAACCCAACTTGCTTTTTTTCAGCAGCAAGGAAGCATCAAAAAAAGGAAGCTCAACAATCAATGAATCAGATTTTGCTGTAATCTTGTTAACCAGCATTTCATCGCTGGAATTTTTGATGATCCAGGAAATTTTTCCAGCAGACAAGGTCTCTACAATATTGAATACAATGTTATAATTGTCAGCCCGCTTGATTTCTGCCCTATAATTGGTTTTAATCAACCCTGCAGGCTGTGCCTTAACAGGTGAATTCATGCAAAAAAGAATCAACAAACAGGAAAAGGATATAAGCTTCTTTTTCATTTTAAAGTGCATTTAAATTTACCAACATGTCATGTGTCATTTTGGGAAGATCATATTCGTGCTTCCATCCCCAATCCATTCTTGCGGAAGAATCATCAATGCTTTGGGGCCAGCTGTTGGCAATGTCTTGCCTAGAATCTGGGTTGTAGGATACGGTAAAATCAGGAATGTGTTTTTGTATTTCTTCGGCTATCTCAACGGGTGAAAAACTCATCGCAGCCAGGTTATAAGAGGTTCTAACCTTGATTTTTTCAGCAGGTGCTTCCATTAGCTCTATGGTTGCCCTTATTGCATCGGGCATATACATCATCGGCAAACGTGTATGCTCTTCTAAAAAGCAACTGTAGTTTTTTTTGTCTCTCGCTGCCAGGAAAATATCAATTGCATAATCTGTTGTGCCACCGCCAGGAGATGATTTATAACTGATTAATCCTGGATATCGCATGCTCCTTACATCAACTCCATAACGTTGGAAAAAATAATTACACCAAAACTCACCAGCGTATTTGCTGATGCCGTAAACCGTTGTGGGTTCTATAATTGTTTGTTGGGGACAATCTATTTTAGGAGAAGTTGGGCCAAAAACAGCAATGCTGCTAGGCCAGTATACTTTAGTAAGTTTTTCTTCTTTGGCGATATCCAATACATTCAAAAGCGATTGCATGTTTAGGTGCCAAGCCAGTGGTGGATTTTTTTCACCCGTTGCAGAAAGCATCGCAGCTAATAGATAGACTTGCGTGATGTTTTGGCGCAGTATTTGCACGTGAAGCATTTCCTTGTTCATTACATCAATGCTAACATAAGGCCCAGTGCCTTTTAGCAGTTCATTTTCTTCCCTTAAGTCAGATGCAACCACCTGAGCACCGCCATATATCTTTCTGAGTGCAAGTGTCAGCTCCACCCCAATTTGTCCGCTTGCCCCAATAACCAATATTTTCTCTTTTTTCATGTTAAAATTTTTCTTCCGAATGCAAAGCTATAAATTATGCACGAAGAACTGACTTGCAGACTTAATGAATGGGATGTATCTTTGGAGAATGGAAGATTTTCTCAAAGAACTTTTTGTAGGACAGCAGTATGATGAAAAAAATTTCTTTCTCATTGCCGGACCATGTGTCATAGAAAATGAATCGTTGCTGAATGAAGTGGCAGAGCGGGTTTCAAGCATTTGCAAAAACCTTGGGATACCCTATATTTTCAAGGCTTCATACAGAAAGGCAAACAGAACAAGCGCAAATTCCTTTACAGGCATTGGTGATGAAACGGGATTGGATTTGCTAAAAAAAACCGGGATGAAGTTTCATTTGCCAACAACAACAGATATCCACGCCCATGAAGAAGCCGCAGTTGCAGCTGCATTTGCTGATGTTTTGCAGATTCCTGCGTTTTTATGCAGACAATCAGATTTGTTGCAAAGTGCAGGAGAGACAGGGAAGGTAATCAACATAAAAAAGGGGCAGTTCATCAGTGGAGAAGCCATGAAATTTGCGGTTGATAAAGTACGAAAAACTGGAAATGACAAAATCATCCTAACGGAAAGGGGAACAACATTTGGCTATCAAGACTTGGTGGTTGATTACAGGAATATACCATTGATGCAGGCCCATGGTGTTCCGGTGGTGATGGATTGCACGCATTCACTGCAGCAACCCAATCAGACTTCCGGTATTACAGGTGGAAATCCAAAACTTATTGGAACAATAGCAAAAGCTGCCGTGGCTGCAGGAGTAGAAGGCCTTTTCATAGAAACGCACCCAGACCCATCGAAGGCGCTCAGTGATGGAGCCAACATGTTGCAATTGGATTTGTTGGAAGATTTGTTGAAAAAACTGCTTAAAATCAGGGAAGCAATTGTTTGAAGCTAATTGTATCGGAGGGGATTCCTTTTGGATTGAAGGATATGTCTTTTTATGTTCATCCAAAAGGCAATAAACACATAAAATACAACAGGAGAACCCAACGTGAGGCAAGAAATGTAGATGAAATATTTTCTGATGGTGAAGGTTGAAATGCCCATGACCTCACCAATTCGGGTACAAACACCAAAAACATGCCATTCAATATAGTTTCTCAACCTATCCATTACACCAAATATAACCAATCTTATTTATTTTTCCCAATCAGGCTTGGTAAGGGAATCTGAATTAATTAATTTCGCAGTGCAAAATAAATTTACTGGGCATCTAGTAACTAATTTTTAATAATTTCTGAAAAATCAAAAAACATGGTTTTCGATCTCGAACTAATTCAAAAGACTTACAATGAATTGTCTGCAAAAGTTGATGCAGCCCGTAAAGCACTGGGGAGGCCCCTCACCCTTGCAGAAAAAATATTGTACTCGCATTTATGGAATGGAGTTGAAATAAAGGATTTTGAAAGAGGAAAGGCCTATGTGGATTTTGCGCCAGATCGCGTAGCGATGCAGGATGCTACAGCCCAAATGGCGCTCCTACAATTCGATACAACAGGAAGAAAAAGAGTCGCCGTTCCATCTACCGTGCATTGCGACCACCTTATCGTGGCTAAGAAGGAAAGCACTACAGACTTGAAAAAAGCCGTAACTGAAAACGAAGAGGTTTACG
>JBILHX010000191.1:0-4000 GCA_044350285.1 Chitinophagaceae bacterium
AGGTGTGAAAGCGGCACTGCGTGGATTGGACCTTGCGATTGAGGAGGGGCTGAATGTACAGCTGGTGTTGATACCAGACAAGGAGGACCCAGACAGCTATGTGAAGAAATTAGGGGCTGAAGCGTTTGGGGAATTCGTGAAAAAGAATAAAAAGGATTTCATTCTTTTTCAGTTGGAAGTTTCGTTGAAAGATGCAGGCGATGACAGCGCCAAGAAATCAGCTGTGGTGAATCAAATTGCAGAGTCGATTTCGAAACTCAATAAAACGGAGGATTTTACAAGGCAGCAAGATTATATAAACAGGTGTTCTGCAATATTAAGGGTGGATGAACAAGGGCTTACCGCTTTGGTAAACAAGTTCATCCGTGAAAAGGCCAGCAAGGAAGAGAAAAAAAGTCAGAGGGACAATAAAGAACAGGAAATTGAGCCAGAAGAAAAAGAAGTTCCAGAAAATACAACAAATGATTTGTTGTACAAGGACGAAAAAAATGAGAAAGGGGTTATAAGAGCCTTGCTGGAATTTGGACTCATGGTTTGGGATGAAAATAAAACGGTCGCAGAATTTGTATTTGAAGAGATTGAGCAGAACGGCCTTGAAGACCTAATTGACAACAAGCAGTTGATCAAAATTTTTGCCCATTATAAAAAACTGTATCAAGATGGGGAGAATCCCACTGACAAACAATTTCTTTATCATGAGGACCAAGAAATCGGGCAATTGGCAGTGTCTTTGTTAACAGACAAGCATGAGATTAGTCCAAACTGGAAGAATTATTACGAAGGAGATCTTTTCAGCAGGGCTGACTTATACAAAGAGGAAGTCAGATCCTGCATGGTTTACCTAAAGCTCAAAAAAGTCAAGCGGTTAATACTAGAAAACCAACGGGATTTGGAGAACAAGGTAAGTGATGAAGACCTGATTATCATGCTACATACACACAAGCACCTGAAGCAAGTGGAGATGGATTTGATGAAGAAAGTAGGAACGGTGATATTTAGGTGATAAAATCAACATTAAATAATTAAACCCATTGGTTTATTATCAATACCCACTAATATTGAAAAAACCTTACTAAATAGGTAGTAATTAAGTAGTATTTGATCAAATTTGGGCTTTGAATATTATTTTACACGTACTTACATTTCATTTACCATGAACACCAACACACCCCATAACGAACCTTCTAACCAGACAAATTCTTCTGCCATCCAACAATTGAATCAAGAGAATGTACCATACCAACCTGAAATAAGGATTGTTGAAACCAGACTGAATGACGTTGAAAACCTCAACCTCATGCTTGTTGAATTGAATACATCACTAAAAAAAGGGGATATCATCCTGGTGAAAGCCGAGACCCTGGATTCAAGAACAGAAAGGATTTTCAGCAAGTTTTCCAAGCCTGTCGGATTTGTCTATTTTATCATTGATTTTGTCGTAAAGAGGATATTCCCAAAATGGGGCCCTACCATGCGCATAACCCAATACCTCACCAAGGGTAAAAACAGGGTGATGGCGAAGGCAGAGATCTTCGGTCGCATTCATGCCTGCGGATTTTATGTTACGGACCATCACCTTGATGGATTCAATACACACATGCAAGCATCAAAGGTCAATGATGTGCATGAGGTACCCAACAACGTTTACGGGATTTTCATGTACCTCAAAAGAGTTGGATATTTGGGCAAACGTTTCAATGTGCTCAAACTGCGCACCATGCATTCCTATTCTGATTTTATTCAGGAAGTGGTGTACAACCAGAACAACCTTGCTGATGGCGGAAAAATAAAAAATGATTTCAGGATTACCAACTGGGGAGGTTTCTTCAGGAGGTTTTGGATAGACGAGCTGCCCATGATCTACAATTTGCTGAAAGGCGACATGAAATTGGTGGGAGTAAGACCACTTAGCGAACATTTTTTCGGTCTTTATCCTCTTGAAATGCAGATATTGAGAACAAATACAAAGCCTGGTTTGGTTCCGCCTTTTTATGCAGATATGCCTAAGACCTTGCAAGAAGTAATTGAATCAGAAAGGAAATACTTGGAGGCTTATGCCAAAAAACCCATTCGCACAGACTTTAGGTATTTTTTTCTGGCGCTGAATAATATCTTTTTTAAGAATGCGAGGAGTAGTTGAGGGAGGATAAGCTATTTGTTTTTTTCTTCCCATCACCGTCTCCCGAAGGGGACGGGGATGCAGGAACTATTGAAAACCTCACCTTCCTCTTCGAGAGAAGGTGAGGGGAAATAAGTTACTTCATCCAGGATGACAGGTATTAATTTAGCACCAACTTCACGCCCAACTCCAGCCGTTTGGCAAAGTAATTGGCATCGGTTTTTACCCTTAGTGGCCGCTCATAACTTACAGCCAGGTTGATTGAATTCTTGATATTCATCTCCACTACAGGCATGATTGTTTGGAAGTTTCTGGTTGCTAAGCCACCGGTGAACCTGAGCAAGTGTTCCTTGTTGTTGTCGCGGACTTCCAATGAATTCCAGGTTGCCGAAATGTCGTATGCATCCAATTTGCTGCTCCTAAAATACAAGCCTTCTTTCCAATATATGTTTCTGTAAACAATCGATCGCTGGTTTGGCAACATGATTTCAGCTGAGCTGTGGACCACACTCCTCGCCCTCAGCGCTTTGTTGCTGCCTGAGGGGTTTTTGATCGAGTTCTTGGGCCATAAAAAATGAAATGCACCCAATCCGATTTCAAAAACAATGCCTTCAGTTCTGTATTTATAGTATCCACCAAAATTAAAATCAAGGTAATACAACCCACCGTTTACAGTTTCCCCTGTATCCCTTAGTTCTGTCCATTGAAACCCTCCCCCACTAATCTCTTTATCATATATCCCACGTTTCTCATCAAAAGAAGCTGTTCCGTAAACTATCTGTGCACCTATACCCATCGAGTGAACCTTGTCTTTCGACAAATTGAAATTGTATGACATGGAGCCTGAAAAGAAATTCGCGTAGATTGGATTGTTGCTTGGATAGATTTGATATCGGTCTTTTCCATATCCATAATGGGCGAATGTCAGACCGATGAACCTGTTGTCATTATTTTTTGCACCTTCTGAATACTGATTGCTGGTATCTGCTTGTGCTTTTTTCCTGTTGATGTGGATTTCTTCTGCCGTGAATTGATGGGCCACCTTATTGTCTTTATTTTGCTCCCAACTTCCCCCGGTTCCTACCCTTACCGATCCATCAAAATGACCTGACAAAGCTGGGTTTATCAAAAATGGCTGCGACCATGGCCTTGAAATACGCGCATCTTGCGCATGGATGGATATAGTGGAAAATAATAGAATAATGGTTAGGAAGTTAGAATTTTTCATGAGTGCTTGCTTTGTTTAAATATAAATAATTTTTAAAATATATGCAAATTTATGGAATTTTTAGGTGTGCGTTGCTTTGTTGCGCTCAGGATGACAGCTCAGATACCCCCTAAAACTCACTAGCCTGGGGTTTAAACCCCAGGCTAGTGAGAATGAAGGTTGGAAACAAATCACAAAACGTCATAACCTTTTTTTCAGGGTCGCCCTATAACACATTCAGGATGACAGCTCAGATACCCCCAAATTCACTAGCCAGGGGTTTAAACCCCTGGCTAGTGATAAATACATGCTAAAAAATTAACGATTTAACCTCGTAAACCTTTTGTTCTGTAACCCCACATTTATTGGCTATTTGCTCAATAGTAAGCTCCATTTTCTTGAGTTCAGAAATAATTAAATATATTTCCATTTGTTCTTTCTTCTTTCCCTTCAGCTCTCCCTTCTTCTCTCCCTTCAACTCTCCCCGCTTTTCTGCCTCATCTAGGTCTGTCTCTCTAATCATGATATTATCAATGAATTGATCATATCCCCTCAACTGCTCAATGGTATAATTCTTTGTATCCAGTAAATCAACCGCACTGTAGATCTTATCTAACATTTGGCGCTCTTCTAAACTGATCATGGTGTAAAAGTTAGGATTTGTAAAAAACTGC
>JBILHX010000192.1:0-3982 GCA_044350285.1 Chitinophagaceae bacterium
CGAAAGAGTTATTTCATTTCTTGATGCTTACATTAATCAAGGTGGGCATTTACTCTCTACCGGTTTTACTTCAACTAGAGATGGTCAGGGAAACCAAATGAATCGTATTCGAATGAAGTCGATTGGTGTGGAGGAAAAATATGATCTCTTCAAACAAGCGAAATCAACCTATTTGGTGATTTCCGATAAGGATAAGGAAGCACTTGGAAACAATGCCTTTGCATCACATGACCTTATGATGATTTATTCTGATTTTCTCAAGTGCAAGCTAAAGCCAGACGCTAAATCTTATTTGAAGTTTTTGCCTCAAACAATGTTTGGGCCACCGGAAAAATCTTATTATCTTAATGCTGATATTACAGATTATCCTGGGGTGGTTTATTATGAATATGGGAAAGGTCGCTCTGTATATATACCTTGGATGTTAGGCGCACAGTATAATTTCAAGGGAAATATCGCCCATAAGAAATTGTTTGTTTCTGTATTAGAGAATTTGCTTCAACTTAAGCCAGCGCTATTGTCTAATGCATCCCCGCTTGTTGAAATCAGCCAAGAAAGTAATGAAAACGGAGGCTTCGAATGGATTGGGTTGATAAATCACAGTGGACAGATTGGGGCATCACTTCAAGAGCCAGTTGCAATCCATGACATAAAAATAAAATTTAAACCAATTCGTCCTCTTAAGTCTATGAGGCTTTTACACGCGGGTGTTAAAATTAACTTCATTGAAAAAAATGGATGGGTTGAATGTGAGGTTCCTAAATTGTTTGATTACGATATATTATATTCCGAGTATAAAAACTAAGTAAGTAATTATGAAAGTAGGATTATTTGTTCCTTGTTACGTAAACCAGTTCTTCCCTGAAGCGGCTATTGCAACGTTATCTTTATTGCAAAAATTGGGTGTTGAAGTTGACTATCCGGTTAAGCAGACTTGTTGTGGACAGCCAATGGCCAACGCAGGTTTTGAACATCTAGCTGATGGTTGTAATGAACTGTTTATCGATAACTTTTCCTCATTTGATTATATTGTTGCTCCTTCTGCAAGTTGTATTCTGCATGTCAAGGAACACCTGCATTCAGATGAAAAACATGCTGCTGCTGCATCCATACGCACCAAAGTGTTTGAGTTGGTGGAATTTCTCACTGACATTCTGCAGATAAAAACCTTACATGCCAGTTTCCCACATCGAGTAGGGTTACATAAAAGTTGTCATGGATTGAGGGGACTGCATCTAGGACAGATGTCGGAGTTAAATGCACCGGACTTTTGTAAATCCACCAAGTTGCTTAATATGGTAAAAGGATTAGAGTTGATCAATTTGGACAGGGTAGATGAGTGTTGTGGCTTTGGTGGCACATTCAGCGTGTCTGAAGAGGCCGTTTCTGTAAAGATGGGTAAGGACAGAATCCAGGATCACGAGTCTAATGGTGCGCAATACATTACCTCGTCTGACCTCTCTTGCTTGATGCATCTGGAAGGGTTATTGAAAAGAAAAGAAAGTAGTGTGAAAATATTACATATCGCTGAAATACTAAATGCTGATTAATGAAAAAGGAATTACAAAAGGATCATGCTGAATTGGCCAAAGAGTTTATCAAGGATGAGAACCGTGTTGATTGGCATGATGGTGCTCTATGGTTTATAAGAGAGAAACGTGATAAGGCCATTAAGAGGATTCCCGAATGGGAGGAGTTAAGGGATTTGGCATCTTCCATTAAGGACAATGTAGTTTCGAACCTGCATGGTTATCTTTTGGAATTCGAGGCTAATCTTATTAAAAATGGAGTAAAGGTTTATTGGGCTGAAAATGCGGAGGAGCATAATAAAATCATTCATTCTATTCTTAAGAAGAAAGGAATTACTGAAATGGTCAAAAGTAAATCCATGCTTACCGAAGAATGTGGCCTCAATGAATTTCTTCAAGATAATGGTATTGATGTGATCAATTCTGATCTGGGCGAGTATATTCAGCAGATAGATAATGAGCCACCAAGTCATATTGTACTTCCTTGTATTCATAAAAGAAAAGAAGAGATTGGTGAGTTATTCCATGAACATCTCGGAACCGAAAAAGGTCTTTCAGATCCCACACAGTTAACGCGAGTAGCTCGAAACCATTTAAGGGATATGTTTTTAAAACGCAGAGCTGCTTTAACGGGTGTCAATTTTGCAGTTGCTGAAACAGGGGAATATGTCGTTTGCACAAATGAAGGGAATGCAGACATGGGCGCTCATCTAAGTGAAGTCCTGATTGCAAGTATGGGATTAGAGAAGATAGTTCCACGAAAAAAAGACCTCGGTGTATTCTTACGGATGTTGGCCAGAAGCGCAACGGGTCAGCCCATTACAATTTACTCGAGTCATTTCAAAAAGCCAAGAGATGGACAGGAGATGCATTTGGTTCTTGTAGATGCCGGACGAACCAGACAACTTGGAAGAAAAGATTTTGTTGCTTCACTAAAATGTATCAAATGTGGAAGCTGCATGAACACCTGCCCTGTATACCGGAAAAGCGGTGGATTGAGTTATCAAAATACCATTTCAGGCCCTATTGGAGCCATACTTGCACCGAACATCGACATGAAGAAGCATGCCGACCTACCATATGCCTCTACGCTTTGTGGTTCATGCTCAAATGTCTGTCCTGTGAAAATCGATATACATGGACAATTGTATAAGTGGCGTCAGGAGATTGTACAAAAAGGGTATGCTACAAACACAAAGATGATGGGAATGCAAGCAATGGCGAAAACATTGTCTTCTCCGTCCTCTTATGAAATCATAGGAAAAGCAGGAAGGTGGATTCTGCGTAATTTTCCGATTGCATTTAATAACAATTTCAATGCATGGTTCAGACAAAGAGAAATGCCAGAGTCGAGGAAATATAGCTTTTCCTCCTGGTATCAGAAAACGCACCCCCAAAAAAATAACAATAATGAATAGCAGAGAAAAAATACTCGAGGCTGTTTTGAAAAATCAGCCACAATCTACCGCATTACCAGCGGTAACTACATTCCCTGTTCCTGAAGGACGTCCAGTGGATAGATTCAGCGAGGTTTTTATGGAAATCGGGGGTTTTGTTTATTTAGTCAATGGTATAGATGGGATAAGGGAAATGTTGAATATGCAGTCAGAGAAGAAAGGCAGAATGGTTACAACGATACTTGAACTTCAGGACATCGCTGAACTAGTTTCTTCTGAGCATGATCCCCATTCATATTCGGATGTTGAGCTTGCTATCATCAAGGGACATTTTGGTGTTGCAGAGAACGGGGCTGTATGGATTACGGATGAGCTAATGGTTCAAAGAGCGCTGCCATATATTTGCCAGCATCTTGCTGTGGTGATAGAAGAGGAAACCATCCAAAAAACGCTTCACGAAGCGTATGAAAAAATTGGAGAAGGCAGCTATGGATTTGGTGGGTTTATCAGTGGGCCCTCTAAGACTGCCGATATTGAACAAGCGCTTGTTCTAGGAGCGCATGGGCCACTTTCAATGACTGTTTTTATTCTGCAATCAAACAAAGGGTAATTTTTTTTATGAAAGCATTTAAGATCGATAACGAACTGTTAGCAAGATATAATGATGTCTATACACCAAAAGTATTACAAGCGCTTGATCACCTCATGCATTTCAATGAGGAAGTCAAGTTGTCAATGGAAGATCGTTATAAGGTGAGGGCTGAAAGGCATGCCCAAAAAAAATACATTGGATTTTTAGATCCAGAAGAAACTATTTTCCGAACCAACATCAAAGTAAAAGATGCGCGTGAAGGAAAATTTGAAGGCACTGTAATTCCTCATGATCTTCAAAGGCAATGGATACAAGGCACTGGACCAGCTGCAAAGCCAAACGCACCATTGGATTCCAGTATACGAAACGTGGCTTATGCATTATTATCGGGTGCTGATGGCTGGATGTTTGATGGTGAAGATGCTCTGGGGCAGACCAATATGATGTCTCTTGATAACCAGCGC
>JBILHX010000193.1:0-3978 GCA_044350285.1 Chitinophagaceae bacterium
CCGATGCTTTTGAAATTAAGTTGGCAGAAAATCCCATCGTAATTGATGTTAGAAACGCAAATGAATTCAATGCTGACCATGTGAAAGATGCCATCAATATTCCACTCGATTATATCAACGAACATCTCGCTGAATTCCCTAAAGACAAAGCATTTATACTGCATTGCGCCGGTGGGTATCGAAGCATGGTAGCGGCATCAATTCTAAAATCTAGAGGTTGGAGTAATTTTGTTGATGTAGAAAGCGGATTTTCCGGCATCACTAAAACATCAGTTCCAGTGATTTCAAACGCCTGTCAAAAATCAAAAAACTAAAATGGAAAACACAATTCTAAACACAGAAAAAATCAATAGCACCTTTACCGTTGCAAACCTTAAATGCAGCGGTTGTGCTAAAACCATTCACAATAAAATAAGTGAAATAGAAGGTGTTGACGAGGTAAAAGTGGATGTAGAAAATGCGCGCATTGACATTCAACATGATGCCTCAATAGACCCAAAACAATTTAGTGAAAAATTAGCAAAAATCGGTTACCCGGAAATTGGTGAACACAACGATTTGCTTACACAAATGAACAGCTATGCCAGTTGCATGGTAGGTAAAATCAGTTAAATATATGCAGAAATACAATTTAGAAGATTTAATTAAAGAAAAGAAAGGAACGGTGGTAGATGTCAGAACACCTGCTGAATTCATGGGTGCACATGTTATCAATTCCATCAACATTCCCTTAAATGAAATACCATCTAACATGGACAAAATCAAGGAGCTTCAAGCCCCTGTAATCCTTTGCTGTGCCTCTGGTGGACGAAGTGCTCAAGCCGAACAGTACCTACTATTATTTGGTGTTGACTGTATCAATGCTGGGTCTTGGACCAATGTCAATTTTTATAAAAACAGCTTTGCATAAAGCAGCCCATATATTATTGCAATAAAATATAGAAAATTTAAATATGAGTAATTTTAACGACATTATACAAAGCGAAACCCCTGTATTGGTTGACTTTTTTGCCGAATGGTGTGGACCCTGTAAAATGATGAAACCAATTTTGGAAGACTTAAAATCTAAGATGGGAGAAAATGTCCGCATTATAAAAATCGACGTAGACAAGAATCCAGCAATTGCAGCACAATACCGCATACAAGGTGTACCAACCTTAATGGTATTCAAACAAGGACAATCGAAGTGGAGACAAAGTGGGGTTCTAAGTGCAGCCGATTTGCAAAAAGTTATTGCAAGTGTTAATTAACGCTTGAAGACTGCAGTCATTTCTGCGCTGTCCAAAATATTACTTCCCATGGCCATGCGAATTTGCGCCACTGTTGCCGCGCGTCCAATGCCCAATTCTGCATTCTTCATAGCATATAATTTAAACCGGTAACGGTGGGCACTGCCAGGCGGGGGACAAGGTCCTCCGTAGGTGGTATCGCCAAAACTGTTAATTCCTCTTTTAACGATTGCAGGAAAAACACCAAGTCGGTCAACGCCTTCTTCAATCTCACTGACATTTCCCGGAATATCATACAATACCCAATGGTTCCAAATATATCCCGCCACGGGAATAGCATCGGGATCGTCCATAATCATAACAAAACTTCCTGGAGGTGGATTGCCATCTGGGTTTCCTCCCATGCCACTCCACCACAATTGAGGATGAAATTGTTGTGAACTCCCACATGAATACTTAAAAGATATTGTGTCTTTAAATGAATTGGTATATAAAACAAAATGCGCAGGCTCCATAATACAATCTGGTGCTTTTTTGCAATTATTAAAAAAAACCAAACTAAAGATGCATCCTAAACAAATGAGCGATATTTTTTTCATATTCATCAATTAAGAAACACAAATATCACATAAAACTTTCATATCCTTCAATTCACTTGTCATCCTAGCTTTTTCAAAATATTCTTTCGCATACACCAAACGTAGGTGCTTATTTTCCCTTAACATCAGCAAGGGTTTTACGATAGGATTAAACACCAAATCACCACTTATATTTTTTCCAATTTCTAATTTCAAAAAAGCTGTTACATGGCACCAGGTATAAATATCATAGGCAATAAAATCACCCAAACTGTAAATCGCAAAACCTTGTTTTTCTTTCCCAGTATTTGGGTCTTTAAAGGTATACGAACGCCAAGGTTGCATATTGTGTGGATGCCCTCCTGCAATAACATCTACCCCACAAGTCTCAAATATTTTTTGGAACAAATTAACCGTTACCTCAGATGGATAAACTTGATACGCATTGCCGGCGTGCACCGAACAAATGATGAATTCCGCCCCAGCAGCCCTGCAATCTCTTACCTGTTGCTCTATCATGTCAATAGAACAATCTTTGGTATTCAAAGGCAAGTAATTCACCCGCCATTTCTCACCTTTTTCAGGCAAGAACTGATTCAATGAATACGTAAATGCGACAAAGCCAATTTTGATACCATTGACTTCTACAATTTGAAAATCTTTATCTTCTTTATTAATCTTAGCACCAACAGATTTTATATTTTTTGAATTTAAAAATTCTATTGTCTTGTCAATTCCCTCTGAACCTTGATCGAGGGTATGGTTATTAGCAAAACTTAAGACATCAAAACCTTTGTATTTACCCTGCCCATTAAATATTTCAAAAGTCTTTTCATCGGTATTGAAATGCATGTCAGACAGCATCACTTCGGGTACAAAATTGTTTTTAAGTCCCTCATGCAAGGGCGTTTCCAAATTGGCAAACACAATATCACTTCCAAAAAATTCAGTTCCTACCTCATTCCATAATTCACGCGTATACTGCTCGTGTATCATTTCATAAGGCATTAAGTCACCACCAATAGAAACCGTTGCCAATGGTTCAAGTATTTGATTCTTGATAAATGGTTTTTCTTTGAAATGTTTTTCTACTTCTTCATTGCAGGCCAGTAAAGGGGATTTGAAATAATATTTATACGAAAAATAAATTATGTCCTTAAATCCCATTGTTCTTGGGTTCTCTTCAAAAACTCTAGCTCTAAGCCATTTTTTGCCTTTGATTAAATAAAGTGAAAAACATAGAATCCAAATGATGAAGCAGAGAATAATACCTTTAAAGCTATGCGGTCTAACAGCCTTCATATATGAAATTAAGCACCAAGTAAGATTCTTCCTAAGGAGAAATAAACGGTCAAACCAATGATGTCATTTATGGTCGTTACAAAAGGCCCGGTTGCCAAAGCTGGATCAATTTTAAATTTCTCTAAAATCAACGGCGTAATGGTTCCTAATAATGAAGCAAAAATAATTACAGTTATCAAAGCTATACTTACAACTATGCTTAAATCATAGTGGTGTCCAATAAACAAATTGAACATCAATAACAAAGCAGAACAAACCAAACCATTGATTAATGATACTGTAAATTCTTTGGCCAACTTCGGCATTATATTTTTACTCTTCAGCGTATTATTCGCCAATCCTTGAACAATGATAGCCGATGATTGCACTCCGGCATTCCCGCCCATCGCAGCTACCACTGGCATAAAAAAAGCCATTTGAGGCAAATGAGAAATATCGGTTTCAAAATTAGAAACCAACATAGAACTTCCCAATCCACCCATAAGTCCAACCATCAACCAAGGCAAACGCGCTTTTGATAAAATCAAAACCTTGTCCTCACTCACAACGCTATCACTCAAACCCGCTTGCAACTGGAAATCCTTGTCTGCTTCTTCTTTGATAAAATCAACCACATCATCAATAGTAATACGCCCAATTAAGCGGTTCATACTATCAATTACGGGTATGGTAATTAAATCGTATTTGTTCATCAAACGCGCAACCTCTTCGCCTGTTGCATACGCATTAACGGCAATAAATTCAGTATTGGTTATCTCAATAACCGAGGTATGTGCTTTTGACAAAACAATGTCTTTCAAAGACACCACACCTTTAAGTATATTTTTATCATCCACCACATAGACAGCGTGGACCGAATCAACCTCTTC
>JBILHX010000194.1:0-3948 GCA_044350285.1 Chitinophagaceae bacterium
ATCCATCTCATCAACATTCAAGACCCTTCTCAAGTCTGGGTGGCCAACAAAATTTACGCCATAGAAATCATAGGTTTCGCGTTCCATCCAATTGGCACCGCTGTACAGTCCAGTTGCCGTAAACACATCCGGTTTTTCAATTGGAGCAAAAACCTTCATCCTCATTCTCACATTTTCCACCAAGTTGTGGAGGTGATAAACCACAGAAATCTCTTCTCCCTTCCTGTCAGGAAAATGAACCCCTGTTAAGTCAGTCAGAAACTGAAAGGAAAGGGTTGGCTCATCGTGCAGGTAGGTAAGCACTTTGAGGTTAATGTCGTTTTGCACAGTAACGCTGAGCATACCATAAGAATCTTCCCAAGCAAGGATTTGCTCCCCAAATTGGGCAGAGAGCTTCTCCTTTATTATTTCATTGTTTAACTCCATCCTAAATTATATTTAGCAGTCATTCAAGACTTATTATTCAATTCCGTAACTTGACATCAACTCTTGGTATTTCGGACTGTTCCTTCTGCGTAACTGCTCATCACCTACCAGGTCTTGGATTTTAAGGAATCCGTCGATGATGGCTTCTGGACGAGGAGGACAGCCAGGAACATACACATCAACAGGAATGATTTGGTCAATACCTTGAAGCACTGAATAAGTATCAAAAATTCCACCGCTTGAAGCACAAGCGCCAACGGCAATAACCCAACGAGGTTCGGCCATCTGCAAATATACCTGACGAAGAACTGGACCCATTTTCTTTGCAATCGTTCCCATCACCATCAACAAGTCGCACTGACGTGGAGAGAATCCAACGCGTTCAGAGCCGAACCTTGATAGATCGTAATGAGAGCCCATGGTTGCCATGAATTCGATGCCGCAGCAAGAGGTTGCGAAAGGGAGAGGCCAAAGGGAATTTTTTCTGGCCAGGCCAACTACTTTGTCGAGTGAGGTAGCGAAAAAGCCTTCACCTGCATGACCTTCAGGCATTTCTATCTGGTTGATACCACGGTCTGAGGAATCTTTAATGTTTAAATTAAACCGAACCGGACGTGCCATAAAGAATATTTTATATAACTAACAAATTCTAATCGTTGTGGTTTATGATCTCAAGGAATTTTCTATTCTTCCCAGTTTAGAGCGCCTTTCTTGATGATATAGATGAAGCCAGCGAGGAAGAACCCCACGAACATCAGTACAGCCTTGAATCCATCCCATCCCAATCCGCGGAAATTGATGGCATACGGATAGAAGAAAATCACTTCCACATCAAACAACACAAAAAGGATGGCCACAAGAAAGTATTTGATGGCCATAGGCTGGCGTGCATTACCGAACTGTTCGATACCACTTTCAAACACCTGAAGCTTGTCGCTCGTAAGACGTTTGGGTCCCATTACATGAGACAAGCCAATCATCACACCAACAAAAAGGAAGGCAAAAACAATTTGAACGCCTATTGGAAAGTAGTTCGCCGGGGAATTGAGTTCCAGGGCTTGACCGATTGCGGTAGACTGTAAAATGAAGGTCTTAATCATCGGGCTTATTTTGAAGGCGCAAAGGTAATGAAGGGATTGGAGTTGGAAAAATAATTTAAGGTTTAATAGTTTAATGTTTAAGGGTTTGTTAGTTTAAATGTTTAAGGGTTTAATGTTTAAGAAAGGCCGGAACCTATACCCTCAAACATTAAACCCTTAAGCACTAAACGAATAGCCTTAAACTATTTCTTCGCAGCCAGGGCCTTGTCGATAATATCCCTGTTCTTTATCGCATCCTGGTTGGTAGGATCGATTTCAATGATTTTTTCCAAGTATGATTTTGCTGTTGCAAGATCCTTTTTGATGTTCGCACTGTATCCAGCCAAATATCCAAAAGCAGTAATCAACGTACTTTTGTTTTTCACCTTGTCTAACTCAGCAATCGTAATAAATTTTTCACAATCAGCAACCGCCAAACCTTGCTCCATCGTAGAGTCAATCACAGAACGTGAACGGAATGACCAATAATGGCCATATACTTCATTAGGAAACTGTGTTTTGTAGATTGAGAAAATGCTATCAGCACGCTGGTATTGTGTTGCCTTGAAGTTTTCGAATCCAGCATTGTAAAGATCAACCTTGCTCAACTTTGGATTGATGGTCAATATTTTCGTAAGCCACTCTGCAGATTTTACATTGTTTCCAGACTTTTTGAAAAAGTCAGCTCCCTTTTTTGCATAATCAATTTTGTTTGCAACCAATGTGTCTGTTTCAATTGACTTGGTAAAATAATAATCAACTTTAGCAGGGTCTGCTTTTTGCTTTGCGGCATTGAATGCTGCTACCACGTAGTTATCAGGATTGATTTGCTCAGCTTTCGCTTTTTGAAAAAATGTTTCAAGAAGGCTTAATGCTTGAATTGAATCACCCAATTTATCATAGCTATAGGCCTTTAGGCGATACAAGCGTGCATCTGCGTTTTCACCCTGAGTTCCCAACAATACATCAGATTTGGTGATGGCGTTTTTGAAATCACCACCTGCAAACTGAAGACTCGCTTCTTCATAATCCAAGGCTGGACCAGGATCTGTATTTGCTTTGTATCTATTGAAGAAATCAGTTGCTTTCACAACATCCCTCAAGAAGTAATAAACATACATATCGTACAAGACTGGAGTAAATGTAGCGTCATCAGTGATGGCGTCGTTGAATTTCTGCAAGAAAATATCACGTTGCTCATTTCCTTGTGTAAGATAAATTTTTCCGATTTTGTATTTGGCAATGGCCAATTTAGGATCAACAAGTAATGCATTTTCATAAGAAGAAACTGCACCGCCGCCGTCCATCATTTTTCTATACAAATCCCCCATGTACACATGTACCATGGCATCCTTGAAGTTTTTTACCAACGTCGCAGCCTTTAGTTTCTCGATTCCATAAGCAGCATCACCACCTTCTTCAAGGTTTGCTTTACCAATGGCAGCATAAATGGCAACGTCTTTGCCCTTGGTTAGACTGATGGCAGTCTCGAAGCGCTGACGGGCATCGTTTGGTTTTTTATCAACCAACTCAGCTTGACCCATTGCAACCAACAAAAGTGGATTGCTTCCGTTAGCGCCTTCCATTCCTTTCCTCAATACTTCTTTGGCACCATTCACATCTTTCATTTCGAAAAGAACCTGTGCAAGCCAATAAATGGATTCAGGGTTGGTTGGTGCAGCTGCCACAACCTTTTCCATGGTTGCCTTTGCAGAGGCAAATCGCTGCTGATAAAGAAACTTTTTTCCTTCTTGTAGACTCTGTGCGGCTACTATGCCAGAGATCATCACTAGTATCAATACAAAGCTCAACTTCATTTTATACATCGGGGACAATTTTTATATGTGTAAAAATAGGAAATCAAACATTTATTCCGAAACATTTGCCTTCCTAATTTGCAAAGCCATTCTATCTGGTGCAAGATAACCTCTCCTAAAGATAAGCTGACCTTTCTCATGTGTTAAGAAATTAACAAATCCTTTGCCCAAACCTGGGTAGTTTTCTTTCAAAATATAATATAAACCACGTGTCAAAGGGTATCTTTTCGTTGCAATATTGGCTTGATAGGGCCTTACATATACTTCCTCTGTGCACCTAGCGCATTGAAGGGCTGCAATCCTTACCTTTTCTAAAAAACTCAATTGCACTGCATCTTCCTTGTTTCCTATCCAGCTCACCCCTACAAATCCGATTGCATCAGGGTGGGTTGAAACATAATTGATAACCCCTTCTGAAGTTCTAGCAGCCACCACATTGCCTTTCATTGGCTGTCCCCTCAAAATCGAATCCAACATAAACCGAACAGTACTGGTGGCGTTAACACCATCCATTACCAATTGATATTTATACCCACTGGTTCCATTCAACATCGAACGGATATCCGCCACCGAAAAAAGTGAATCCTTGGCCTTGTTGTTGAGGATTACAGCAATGGCATCAGATG
>JBILHX010000195.1:0-3899 GCA_044350285.1 Chitinophagaceae bacterium
GGATACAGCATTGGAACAATCACCTTATAATACATTAAACCTTGATTGTGGTCATTACATTGCTGCGGGAAATACCAAAGAGAGTTTACTTGCTTTGATTGAATCTAAGCACAAACGTATTTCTAGCATGCATATAAAAGATAGAAAAAGTAAAGCCAACGGTGGCAAGAATATGCCATGGGGTCAAGGTGATACACCTTTGAAAGAAATTCTTACGCTGATGAAAGACAAGAAGTATAAAATGCCTGCTACCATTGAACTTGAATACAATATCCCTGAAGGATCGGATGCTGTTAAAGAAACAAAACTTTGCAGAGATTATACTCAAATGCTTTTAGAAGGATAAAAAATTTATTTTTTCAATAGAAAAGGGTTTCAATTGAAACCCTTTTCTATTTGAAAAAATCTAACATGGTTTTAGACTTTTTTATTTTGGTGAAAATCCACTCAAATCTTAATTTCCCACCCTTTAGCGTATTCTCTAGACCATAATTTCATTGCTTCTTTATCGTCCAAAATATGCCCATTTTTTGGATCACATTTCAGAACCCTACCTACACGATATGCAATGTTACCTAATTGGGGTAGCAATGTTGATTTATGTCCTTCTAAAATTGGTGCATTGATTTTTTCTTTTCCCCTGATGGCTTCACAAAAGTTTTTTAAGTGAAATCCATCTAATAATTCGGTAGGACTTACCTTATTTTTAGGATCAAATGGTGTTGAGTCTTTGACTTCGGAAACTAACTTATTATCGCCATCAAAAACTTTATAGCTATTTGCACCACCGTAAACAACAGTCCCCTTATCACCATAAAAAATCACCCCACGTCCACTATCTTCAGAGTTGTATCCATTGCAACTTCTGCCTTCCCAAGTACATGCTGTATTATTTGGGAAATTATAAGTTATGGTTTGTGTGTCAGGTGTTTCCCAATCATCTTGAAAATGGAAACGTCCGCCTGCTGAAACTACCTGAGTTGGAAAATCAACTCCCAAACCCCAACGAATAACATCTAATTCATGTGTGCCATTATTTAATGCTTCTCCTGTTCCCCAATGCCAACGCCAATGCCAATTGTAGTGAACTAAATTGTCCATATACTCACGTCGTGGAGCAGGTCCCTGCCATAAATCAAAATTAAGATTAGTAGGTGGCGTAATGATGTTACCCTTCCCTATAGACTTTCTATTATTCACATACCAACCTCTTGCAAAATATACCCGTCCTATGATACCATTATGAAGTTTGGTGATCATATCATTCACGTTGTCAAATGTTCTCCGTTGGCTGCCCATTTGAACCAGCTTTGAATATTTATTTGTTGCTTCAACTAGCAATTCACCTTCACGTGGATTGTGGCTACAAGGTTTTTCTACATACACATTTTTCCCAGCTTGCAATGCCATGATGGCGGCAGGTGTATGCCAATGATCTGGAGCAGAAATTGCTAATCCATCAAGTTCTTTTTGTTCCAACATCTTGCGAATATCACTGAAACCTTGAGGCTTTTTTCCTGTTTGTTTTTCGAGATTTGCCAAGGTTTTTGCCAGCACATTAGCATCAGGATCACAAACAAAGCCAACCTCTACATTTGGCAATTTGGCAAATGTCTTACATAAATAAGCACCTCTGCTGTTTGTACCCATTACACCGATGATTACTTTCTCATTTGGAGACCCGTTGAATGCAAATAATCTTGGCATTACTGCAAGCCCTGCTCCTGCGAGTGCAGTTGTTTTGATAAATTTTCTTCGATTTTCCATGTTGATTTATCCTTAGAATTTACGGCAATTAAAGAAATTCTGATTTTAAATTTTTAATTGATTGTGCGTCATTTAACTTATTAAATTTAGCATTTTCATTGTTTAAAACCACCGAGTCAAGATGCTTTTTATTTGTAGAAAATCCGTTTGCACTATTTTATATGCCGGCGGGATAGCAGCAGGCACAATATTTTTTACCGGCTTGATACTTTTCATACTTGTATTTACTTGATGTAATAAACAATTCTTGTCTACAGGCAAGAATAATCCTTAAATATGCCCAGTAAATATCCTTAAATATGCCCAATAGAAATCCTTAAATATGCACAACAATACTCCTTTAATATGCACAAATCAACTTGTTTAATAGCTTTTTGGAGGAGTATTTATGTTTTTGAATGCTTTATCAAAATCACTTTCAAAATTATTATCCTGCATGATCCTGAACCTTTCATAAATAGTTCTTTCCATCTGCGGCAGTTGTTTCCATTTTGGAAATAACTGCACTGTCCTGTAATTCTCCCGTTTCAAAGATGTTTTTAAGATGCTTACTAATAGCAAGAATTTCCATATCAAATAACTCCTCCATTCTCTTTTGAGTAAACCAAAACGTTTCTCCTGAATAAAAAACTTCAACCCTTACATTACCGTCAGACGAACTTAATAAAATGATTTCAGTTGCATTTTTTCCGACATATGTTTTAAGGAAAGCTAGCTTACTGGTTCTCGACTTAATAAATTACTAATTTTATTAGCTAATTAATTGCATTTGGTTCGTGCAAACTCATAAGTGACTTTTCATTTCGCATTTTGCGAATTGATAAATAAAATATATCTTAGTAACATGAGAAAGCATAATGGCATGCGGCCACAGGATATTGTGGTCCTACTCAAAATAGTTTTATTGGGTAAAAAAGAATGGCAATACCAGGATCTTGTTCGCTCTTTGTTTATCAGTGGTTCTGAAATCAATGCCTCACTGAACAGAAGCAAAGAAGCAGGATTGATTGATTTTAACCGTAAAAGGGTCAACAAACTTGCTTTGCTTGAATTTTTACAATACGGACTTAAATATGTATTCCCTGTTGACCCCGGGCCTTTATCAAAAGGACTGCCTACAGCTCATTCCCACCCAGTTGTAAAAAACAAAATTATTAGCGAATCGATCTATGTTTGGCCTGATATGGATGGTAAAGAATATGGACAGTCAATAGAACCATTATATGCTAACCAAGTGAAAGCAGCACTGGAAGATTCTAAATTATATGAAGTAATGGCGCTTGTAGATATGGTAAGAGCAGGGAAAACAAGGGAAGTAAAAATGGCGATTCTCGATCTAAGTAAAATCATAACAGATGAACCATCACCTAAACATAACTAGAATTAAATCTGTCTTTCATGCTCTTGGTGATCTGGGAGAAAAAGTTGTGTTTGTAGGCGGTGCAACAGTTTCTCTATATATCGATAGTAAAACTGAAGAAATCAGACCTACAGATGACATTGATGTTGTAATAGAAATATACACCCATCAGGAATATGCTGCACTTGATGAAAAACTCCGTAAACTAGGATTTGAAAATGATCAAACATCAGGTATAATTTGCAGATATACCATAAATGGCCTGATCGTTGACGTAATGCCCACCCAAAGTCAAGCTTTAGGATTTTCCAACAAATGGTACCAACCTGCTTTTGAAAATGCCATTCATCATCGTTTAGGTTATGAGGAAATAAAGATTTTTAGTCCCCCATACTTCTTAGCCAGCAAATTAGAAGCCTTCTTGCAACGAGGTAAAAATGATGGACGAACTAGTACTGATTTTGAGGATATAATCTTTCTATTGGAAAACAGATCAACAATATGGAAAGAGTTAGAAGAAGCAGAAAATAATTTATCAACTTACATAAAGGGAAACTTCAAGGAATTGATGCAAAAAAAAAATTTTGAAGAGTGGGTAGATTGTCATGCAGGATTTGGTAGAATTCCAGCTACCTATTTTATAATGGAGCAATTAGATAAATTAACTTCTAACCATTTGAAATAAAAAATCCCCGGCATTTGCCAGGGATCTTGTAGCCCAAAAGGGGTTGGATTCGACTAATTTGAGGCACGATTTCTTCTCTATATCAAA
>JBILHX010000096.1:0-11955 GCA_044350285.1 Chitinophagaceae bacterium
AGTTTTACTAAAAACAGACTTGTATCGTTCAATGCCAGAAACTTGCTGTCATCCTTCAACTTAACCAAGATTGTGGGCTTGGGGGAAACGATATCTTTATTCAAAATATGCAACCCATCGAAAGTAACATCCAAATTTGGTGCATACGTATCAGGCCTCACATAAATGTTCTTGTTCAAATAATTGTTGAACATATATTGTTCTGGCTGTGCATTATCAGGGTTAAAATTGATGTACACAGAATTATCCCCAACCATGTTTTTTGTGTCTAAAGTATAATCAACAAGTATCGTATCTCCTGCCAATTTTATGGGCTTGCGCTTGCCATCAAATACAACTTTGGTATTATTTATAGGATCTGTTATTGACATAAATAGTTTTACGCTATCAAATGCTACAGAACTGATATTTTTAAAGGCCATGTTGAACTTAATAGGCTCTCCAACATCAAGTGTATCTTTAATAGGAACCTGGCTTGCTGGTGTCAACGCTCCTTCTGGTACTGGCTCGTATTTAACCTGCAGATATTTAGTTTGCCACGGGGTATGGTTTGCTGTATCAATGTTTTGTTGGTAAATTTTTAAATACGGGTATATACTTGCATTAATGTATGAAAGTGAAGTATCCTTTTGTTTGCTAGAACTTGAATACAACAAGGTTTCACTAAAATTATTTCCAACCCCGTAAACATTATACTTAATATCATCCGAAGAATTTGGTTCTAATGAATATCCTTTCCAGTGAATGCTTGTCCACGATTTAGCAGGACCTATGAGACTTAATTCACTACTTGACTTAGTCAAATAACTATTTAATTTTAGATCACTCTTTAGTTGTTGATTAACAGAATTACCAACTTGCTGTTCTAAAACTTTCCAAGAACCATCCACATCCTTTTTTACAATAAAAAGAAATGGAATTTCATGGTAAAAAGAGTCGATTTTTGTTATTCCAACACTTTTAAGTTTATCATATAGTGAATTACTTACGCCATAAATGTTTTTATCTCCTTTCCAAACATCTATGAATTGATTCGATGGAGACGAACCTGATCTCACCCAATTGGACATTATTAAAATGGTACCATTGGGAATAGAATCAAATAAATTTGCTGCATATTTTCGAGTTAAACTATTGTTGTATGAATAGTAAAATTGATATGGATTTGTTGAGGAGCAAGCTGCTGAAAAAGAACTGTTATAAACTCCCAAAGACCCAATCAATTTATTTCGAGTCAATTTCCCAGTAAATGAGTTCAATATAACAAATTCGATGGAATTGAAGTTCAGGCCACAACCATTAGTAATTGTAAGTTCAAGATTTTTACGAACAGTATTTCCAAAGTAAGGAATTAATCCAGATGAGAACTGATAAGTATTCTCTTCCTCGAAATTCAGTAAATTTCTGCCAATAAAACTTGCACCGTTATATGTATCCTTCAAATACTGAAAATAATGCGATTGGCTCCATCCTGTAGAACTAGTTGGTATATACACAAAAGATGAGTTAGACCATTTATTTATTACCCCTGTATCAGGAACTTTTGCAACCCTCCAATAAAAAACAACACTATCTTTCAAAGGAATGACTGGACTGAATTCTATCACACCACCTATGGAAGATTGGGTCTGGCTAACTTTTATGGGAGAATTGAAATTCTCTGTCGTATCAACCTCTACTATAAAACTTTTTTGCACTTGCAAAAACTGATTGGTGGTTGCAGTAAGTTTGATTTTGTTAGAATTTACTATTGCGAAATTAAGAGGATATACAGGCCTCACTTCATCTTCAGCAATAGAGAATGACTTCGTAACATTGTTATTGCTTCGGGTAATTTCATTCAACAATGAAGCAGAGTCTAGTTGCACAATAATCTTATTTTGACCTCGATCAGTATATGGATTGATTGGAACAGAAATGGATACAGAATCTGAGGCGTAAACCCTTCCCCTATTCTGATCGTAAAGCACAACAAGGCTTCCATCAGGCATTTCGCGTTTTATTTGAAGCCTCACAGAATCATTTACAGCTTTACCCAGGTTATAATATTTTACTTTCAAATCAAAGTTTGAATTGGTAACAGACAAAGGGGTTGGACTTATCCTAATAAGTGGATCTTCAACAGCAAAATCTGGCAATGGATGCGGATACAACCTAACGGCAGGATCCCCTCCAAGTAACATCTGCTCCATTGTCATAACATTATAGAAATCATCATTTCCCCCTGAAGCAATGACTTCATGCGACACATTCTTTTGTAAATCCCCAATCGTGGACTGATAATCTTCTCGGGCCATCCGACGATAAAAAATATTGGTATATAAATTTAAATAATTCACAATTCCATAATGCGTACTTGCAATGAAGCCAATACTCCCTTTGTTAGGCATTAGCACATAATTCTCCGAAATATTTCTCTTTCCTGTTGTAACACGTAATGTGTCATACGTAAAAAAATTCCCCGCATTGCAGCCATTTGCAATAAACAATGGATACTTACCTTGGTTATCAAAAATCGACGGATCATCTAGATTGAATTCCATTGAATTTGCAGAAGAATGTCCAAAATAAGTAAGCATTCCCAACCCTTCTGAAAACAAACTACTTAGCAAACCAGAATTGACTTGCTCTACCGCTGCAGCAGATAGCTTGTTAAAAGTGTAAATCTGGGCACCAAGAGAAGTATCTTGAACATGGTTGCCGGCGGATTTCATGTAACTATCAATAACTGACTGAAGATAAGGATCGCCACCACCAATTACATGTGCAAAATTTTTCATCCACGCCTTCTCCTTGACTGTATTGGTTTGTGAGTTCAAGGCCAAATCATGCTGTTTCACTTTTTCTAAATACGCGTTAATTTCGTCGCCTTTTGTAACAGACAAACGCCCAATAGCAATTTCTGCAGTTGGATCATTGTCAGTAGAAGCTAAAATATTATCAGAACCAGGACTCCCAAATGTTGGTATAATATTTATTCTTTCAGTAATGGGCCTTGATTCATTAATTCTGTATTGGTCATACGTAAGTCCACGTCCTACCAACAATACATTCTTAGGAGCAGATGCAAAAAACTGCCTCGCATAATTGATAAAATTCTTAACAGATGATGGATGTTTCTTGATACCAAAAGCAAACTGATCAACCAACTCATCAATGTCAAATATTTTTGCTTGATATCCTCCACCTATTACACTTGACCGGAACAATCGATAATTGTCCAAGGCATTCCCATTGCTACTAGCCCCTAAACTGGGATGAGAAATCATTAAATAATTCCCTTGATTCGCAGGCTGAGAAAAATCAGTAAATGTTTTTTTTGTGATTGTAGCAACGTTTTTAACTTGAGTTGCAGAGGCATTCAACAACACGAAATTTCTGAGCCCTCCCGGTGGCAATACAATCCTGAATTTGCCAGCCACTGCCACGTCTGCGATGTATCTTTTTCCTTCAGATAAATCGTACAAAATAGGGGCAACTGCTCCGCTGTTAAAATTTATTATTTCGAGATAGTTGCCAACAGAACTTCCGGGTAAAGTAAATTCAAATAGTGATGAACCACCAAAATTGAATTGGCGGGGATATGTAAGTTCATATTTACCCACCACCATTCTATCTGAGTTTGTTGCTGTTTGATTGGCAATCCTAATGGTATCAATACTCCTTCCTAATAAATTGCTAGGGAAACTTATTTCTTTGATAGTGGCGTTGAAATAATCCATTTGCTGATCTATCAATTTACTGCCATTAACCGCCACTTGCACAGACCTAATATTTAAAGCATTGCCAAAAGCAGTAACTTTCAAACTAGCCTCTAAAGGGCTATTGGCAACAAACAAATCATTGTACTGATCCACCAAAGGTGAACTCGGCGCAATGCTTCTGCTTGTCCATCCCTCCCCATTGTCATAAGATGATGAATACACATAAATTCCCACGATTGAAGCATAACCAGGATTTATCTGATCCTTATAATTCTTGGCTAACTTATGCATGAAATAAGGCTCAGCTGGAATGGTATTACTTGTTATAACATTGGGTGTATTTGTTAATCGGGCATTTGAGGATGAATTCGTAGTCAGGAAATAAACCGCTGTGTCAGTTTGTAAACTCCACTTATCAGCTAGCTGAAACTCAGCTTTTTTATACAAAGGAGCATCAGGCTTACCATCATTAATAGTGCCAAAAAATTCAATGAAATCATTTGCTCCTAACAAACCGTTATCAATAGATGTATAAAGTGCAACTTCCTTTCCATTGCGCCACAACTGAAATTGATTGGCAGGAACATTAGACAAGCCGTTTGATTGCAAAGTTGCAAATGGAATTCGGTACAAACCAGTTTCACCAACCTTAAACTTAAAGTAAGTTTTGCTGAAATCAATCCACTCATTGTTAAACTGAGCAAAAGAACCCGAAGAAATCAACATGAATGTCATGACGAAAAAGACACTGATATATGAAACTAATTTCTTCATGACTATCTGTTTTCTTTTTTTATCAAATTCAACTTCAATGAAAAGATATGTGTATACAAAGGATTTGATTGATTTGCAAGATTGGTAAATGCATAATCAATTTCAACATTTTTTATTTTAAATCCCACACCGGCACTTGGTTGATAAATCCAAACTTTTTTAAAATTTGTTGTGTCTCCATCTTTTAACCCTTGTTGAAAATTATACACACCCAATCGACCAAAAATGGTCTCCTTATAACCCAATTCAAATCCAACCCTTGGATCAATACTCATGGCGGCAGATGAAATTAACACATTCCTCTTACCATCAAAAGTCAAGTCCATGTTTATTTCAGACATGAATTTCAAATTATCTGAGACAGCTTTTGAATAAGATGCCCCTAAGATGAGTCTTGGTGCTGTCATTTCTGTAGACTTCACGGGGATTTGGTTATTGGTCAGATACAATACCTCCTTTTCCCTGTCTGAAAAATTAAATTTCCAAGCATTAAAAGTAGTGGTAATATCTCTAACAACTAAGCCGAAACTGAATGATTTTGAGCGATATTGAAGGGATGCATCCAATCCAAACCCCCAAGCCTTTGCAAAACTTCCCACATTTCTGTGAATCACTTTTGCATTGGTGCCGAAAGAAAAAGTGCGGTCTTCGTCACCATAGATTACTTGCCCATACGAAAACAAAAAAGCATAATCTGCTGATGAGAAGGAACGGATATTGTTATAATTAACAGTACCATCCGGCTCCACCAGGTATAGGGTATTGGGGATATCATCAACAGCGAATCTCATCAAGGAAAACCCAATGGTTTTAGAAGTTGAAGAAGGATCGCCAATAGGCATTGCCAAAGAAGCGTAATCGTATTTGCCAATGCCTGCAAAATATTCAGCATGCATCATCGACAAAACAGGATGATCTTTTACTTCTGTAAGTCCCGCCGGATTCCAATATCCTGCTGTAGCATCTCCAACAGACGCAACTTGTGCCCCACCCATTGCCAATCCCCTAGCACCTGCACCAATGTTCAGGAACTCATTTGAATATTTCCTAAACTGAGCACTCACATTAAATGCAGAGAACATTGAAACAACCCCAAAGATTATTCCCAGCAATCTGCCGCTCAATATTTCCTTGGTCTTATTTTTTTTCAGAAAAATACAATTTCAATTTTTTGATAAATCTTTATTTCGTTGAAATACAACACATTAATTCCAATCTCACCCATCAAAGTTAGCGAATATGAATTCCTTAGTTGTTATAAAACACTTAAATTCATTGATTAGTAACGTTTTATAAGCGTTGATATTGCATGATTTTGTCATTCAATGCAATCTGCTTTACTTTTGCGGAAAGAATAAAAAAAATGGGCTTGATTGAAGAACTAAAATGGCGTGGAATGTTACAGGATATCATGCCTGGAACATCCGAACAACTTGAAAAAGAACCAACAACTGCATATATAGGTTTTGACCCCACTGCTGATAGCTTGCATATTGGCAGTTTAGTGCCCATTTTGTTGCTATATCACTTGCAACAGGCTGGTCATAAACCCATCGCATTGGTTGGTGGGGCAACCGGCATGGTGGGCGATCCAAGCGGTAAAAGTGAGGAAAGAAACCTGCTGAATGAGGAAACCCTTCTTAAGAATATTGATGGAGTCCGCAAGCAACTTGAAAAGTACCTCGACTTCTCCGCTGAAATAAAAAATTCAGCTGAGATTGTGAACAACTATGATTGGTTTAAGGGGTTGGGTTTCATCGATTTCTTAAGGGATGTAGGAAAGCATATTACGGTTAATTACATGATGTCTAAAGACAGTGTGAAAAAACGCATAGAAGGAGAAACAGGGATCAGTTATACAGAATTTGCCTATCAATTGATGCAGGGATATGATTTCTATTGGCTGTACAAACACAAAAACTGCAAACTTCAAATGGGTGGTAGTGATCAATGGGGCAACATCACTACCGGCACAGAACTTATCCGAAGAAAAGCAGGAGGTGAAGGTTTTGCCTTTACATGCCCATTGATTACAAAAACCGACGGTGGAAAGTTTGGCAAAACAGAGAAAGGAAATGTTTGGCTTGATGCTGAGAAAACATCACCTTTCCAATTTTATCAATTTTGGCTAAATGCGGCTGATGCCGATGCTGAAAAATGGATTAAAATTTTCACATTGATTTCAAAAGATGAAATAACAGGTTTACTTTTAAATCACTCAATAGATCCAGGCGCCAGGATTTTGCAAAAAAGACTTGCTGAAGCCGTAACCTCATTTGTTCATGGGAAAGAGGAATATGAGACAGCTAAGCAAACCACAGAACAGTTGTTTGGTAAACAACAAGATATCAACCTAAAAGAATTAGATGAAATAGCCTTACTTGCTTCTATGGAAGGAGTGCCTGTTCATGCTATCTCTGCTGCTTTAATAACTGACGGAATCGATATTGTAACATTTCTTGCAGAAACAAGTATTTTCCCAAGCAAAGGGGAGGCTCGCAAAATGGTTCAAGGTGGAGGAATAAGCGTTAACAAAGAAAAAATATCTGATATTAACTTCAAAATTGACGCTGGAACACTATTGGCAGGCAATCATATCGTCGTTCAAAAAGGAAAAAAGAACTATTTTCTCGTAAAACAAGCCTAAAATAAAAAAAGAATTAATCAAGTTGCCTATAAAATTTGGCATCAATAATAAATTCCTTATTTTTGCGCTCCGAAAGAGAGATTGCCTGATAGTATAATGGTAGTACGACAGATTTTGGTTCTGTTTGTCTTGGTTCGAATCCAGGTCGGGCAACAAAAAAAAGTTCCGCAATTGCGGAACTTTTTTTTTAATTAATTTCTACTTTTCCTGACTTCCTCAACCACCTCAAGAAGAGGTAGTAGATAACCATTACGGGTAATACAATCAGCGTCCATTTATTTCTGATTTCAGTCCCTTCGCCTACAACCTGTGGGTACTTGAATATGATGGTAAGAAATACACCCGTTAACCAAAAAATCTGGGTGTTATATTCCGTAAAAAGCCACCTAACCCAATTGAATTTCATTGTTGAAAATGTCTCACCAATCCCCTTCATTGAAGGCAACCACCTGTTTACATTGGCACAATATTCTTCATAAGCGATACCAAATTTTTGTTTGAGAAAGTTTTCCTCAGCCAACACAATCGCTTGATAAATAAACAGGAATACAGGCACTACAACCAATACATAAATCAAAGAATTTGACAATATCCCCAAACCCAATAACATCAAGTTGTTTCCAACATACAAAGGGTTGCGGCAATGGGTAAACAATCCTCTTGTTATCAAGGCATCTGCATGAATTTTCAAATCCTTCCCTCCCCTTTCTATGAAAGTAAGTCCAATCGTTAACCCCCTTATGACAATGCCAGAAGTGGTTATAAATAGTCCAATATAGAATGACAAAAACCAATAATCTTGACCGAATTTTTCAACCGTGAACAATTCTGGCGATGGAATCAACAACAAAGCATATAAAAAGATGAACAACTGATTTCTGTACTTAAAGAAAAAATTTCCGATGGTTATCATATCCGTATTATTAATAAAAAATAAATGTACTTACTTGGCTAAGGCTTGAAGAATATCCTCAAGAATATCTTCTGGGTGTTCTAATCCAACCGACAACCTAATTAGTCCGGGCGTAATTCCAACAGAAGCCCTCTCTGCTTCTGATAACTTAGAATGGGTTGTACTTGCTGGATGAGATGCAATCGTGCGGCTATCCCCTAAATTATTTGTCATGGAAAGCCATTTTAGGCTATTCAAGAATTTCCGCCCACCTTCTATCCCCGATTTTAATTCGAATGATAAAACGCCTCCTCCATTCTTCATTTGTTTTTTTGCAATGTCAAACTGAGGATGGGAAGGCAGATAAGGATACTTTACACCACTGAGGGCTGGATTTCCTTCCAACGATTTGGCAATATACATGGCATTCTCAGCATGCTTATCCATCCGAACATACAGTGTTTCCATACTTTTAGACAACACCCATGCATTAAACGGACTCAAGGATGGTCCTGTGTTTCTAACAAATAGATACATTTGTTTTACCAATTCCTTGTTCCCTACAACAACGCCTCCTAATACGCGCCCCTGACCATCGATAAATTTCGTTGCGGAATGCAATACAAGATCAGCGCCAAACTTCAATGGCTGCTGCACAGCAGGAGTCGCAAAACAGTTGTCAACAACAAATAAAATCTGATGCTTCTTGCAAATCTTTGCTACATATTCAAGGTCAATGATATCGAGCCCAGGATTTGAAGGGGTCTCGACATATAATACTTTTGTATTTGATTGAATCAACGCTTCGATAGTTTCGGGTTGATTCATGTTGAAATAACTATATTCTATCCCCCATTTAGGCAAATATTTGGTTAAGATGGTATGTGTTGAACCAAACACAGCTGATGCTGAAATGATATGGTCCCCAGCAGACAAAAAAGTCATAAATGTAGAAAAAACCGCTGCCATCCCAGTTCCAGTAGCAATTCCATCCTCTGCACCTTCAAGCAAACACACTTTCTTAATGAATTCATCAACGCTGGGATTTGAAAAACGGCTATAAATATTCACATCCAAGCTATCATCTGAGAAAGCTGCTGCCATGTCTTCAGCGGAATCATAGACAAAACTGCTTGTTAAAAAAAGTGGTGTTGAATGTTCCTTCTCTGCAGTTCTTTCTGTTTGTGTTCTAATTGCGATAGTTTCTGGACGCATAAAAAAAATTAAACTGTTAGATATTTTTACCCTTTAACTTCCAATCCGTTTACTGTTACTGTGAAATTTATAGTTGCTCCCGCCAATCTTAATGTTTCGGCAACAGAACAGTATTTTTTAATGGATAAATCAACAGCACGATACCCTTTGGCAGGCTCTATTTCACCAGTTAAGATGAAACTCAAGTCAATGATTTTCCACAGCGAAGGTTCCGTTCCCTCTTCTCTATTCCCATCTACTTCAATAGCTAAATGCTCAAGTGGCTGCTTTTGTTTTTTTAAAATGCTTATTACATCTACTGCACTGCATCCACAAAGAGCGCTTAATAGAGTTTGCATAGGTCTGAAACCAGAGCCATTGCCTCCTTGTGAAATAGGGATATCCATTCTCATGGTATGACCATCTTGATCGAGAATATCCATGCCGAAATCTTTCTCACTTAACGTTGCCTTAATAAGTGCCATGAGGTGAATTTTGGCTGCAAATATACACCATTGAAGATTAAATGAAATGATACATACTCTTTTCAATAACCTTACGTTATCATGTTATATTTGTTTTTCAACAGCTACTTATGGATATACAAACTACATTGCTTCTTGAAGAAAAGATTGCAGAGCTATTAGGAACAATGAGAAAACTCGATGATCAAAAGCTGAAATTGGAAGCTGACATTAATTTTCTTAACAGAGAAAAAGAGATTCTAATGGGAGCATTGGACTATTATACTGAAATGGAGAGAAAAATTGACCTTTTAACCAGTAAAAATATTCAACTAGAAAGTCAACTTGTAGCGATTATGAGTGCTTTGGGTAAAACCGAAAAGGATTTTAATCCTTCAGATGATTAATTTTATGCATTCTTCATTAAATCAATACATTTATGAAGACTTATCTTCCAATCCTCTAGTTTTACACCATAGTTTTGTTGAATCTTGGATTTGCTTAAAACACTGTATTGTGGCCTCTTCGCAGGAGTAGGATAAGCGCTTGTTGGAATTGGATTTATCTTACATTGGCTTCCAATGATTTTTTTGATCTCTGACGCAAAATCATACCAGGTTATTTCACCTTCATTGGAAAAGTTATAAATCCCTGCAATCCATTTTTCTGATTCAATGATATTCATGATGGCAGATGCTATATCGGCAGCCCATGTAGGAGTTCCTCTTTGATCGGCAACCACAGAAATCTCCTCTTTTTCGCCCATCAATTTCATCATCGTTTTCACAAAATTCTTTCCATGGATAGAATAAACCCATGATGTTCTTATGATGATGGAGTCTGGACAATGTTTTAATGCCTCTTCTTCGCCTAACTTTTTTGAGGCCCCATAAACTGATGATGGAATTGTTTCATCGGTTTCAATGTATGGAGTTTCTGAATTACCGTCATATACATAATCGGTAGAAACATGGACAAATTTTGTATTATTTATCTTGCATACCGCTGCCAAAACACCCACTGATTCAGCATTTACCAAATATGCTAGATCTTTTTCTTGTTCTGCTTTATCTACAGCGGTATATGCAGCACAATTGATGCAAAAATCTGGCTTAAAAGAATGAAATACATTCCTTACCAACTCAAAATGATGTATTGGAAGATCTTCTCGTGATAGAAAAAGAAATTCGCAGTCAGAAAAAAGACTGGCTAAATCCCTAAACTCCTTTCCAAGTTGACCATTAGCGCCAGTTACAAGAATTTTTTTCATCATATTTGATTTAAAATCCAGCATTGCATTCTGCAAATGAAGGCAAAATAATATCTTTCTCGGAAACTATCATTTTGTCGAAAGGAACCATCCAATCAATAGCAAGAGTTTGATCATTATAACAAATACCGGCCTCTGCATTTTTGTCATAAAAGGCATCACACTTATACATTACATCAGCTGTTTCACTTAAAACAGAAAAACCATGTGCGAAGCCTTTAGGAATAAGCAATTGTTTTTTATTGTCTGAAGACAAAGAAACTGAATAAACTTGGCCATATGTTGGTTGATTGCTTCGGAGATCAACAACAACATCTAAAATTTCTCCTTGAAGAACCCTTACCAACTTAGTTTGAGCAGATGGATTTTTTTGAAAATGCAACCCCCTCACTACCCCATATGATGAATGAGATTGGTTATCCTGAACCCAATCAAAATGAAGTCCCCCATTTTCAAAATGCATCTTACTATAACTCTCGAAAAAAAATCCCCTGCTATCTGTAAATACCCGAGGTGTAAGAACTAACAATCCCTCGAATGAAGTATTTTCTACATGCATTGTTATCGTTTTGAATATTGCTGATCGTAATATTGCTTATAGGAACCTGATGTTATTCTTGAAATCCACTCATCATTGGCAAGATACCAATCAATTGTTTTATCAAGCCCTTCTTCAAATTGAAGAGAAGGTTTCCAATCCAACTCTCTTTCTAATTTGGTTGCATCAATTGCATAACGCATGTCATGACCTGCACGATCTTTAACATACGTTATTAAGGAAGCACTGTCGCCATCCTTTCTATTCAACTTTTTGTCCATGATATTACACAGCAAATGAACTATATCAATATTCTTCCATTCATTAAATCCACCTACATTATACGTTTCTCCATTCACACCAGTATGAAAAATTACATCAATTGCCCTTGCATGATCCTCCACCCAGAGCCAATCACGCACATTTTCGCCCTTTCCATAAACAGGCAATGGCTTTGAATGTAAAATATTAT
>JBILHX010000097.1:0-11870 GCA_044350285.1 Chitinophagaceae bacterium
AAAGAAATCATTATAGTTCAATTATTTCCGTGAATTAATCTCATCACGGATAGGGATGGCCCTGATATAATCTTCCTGTTCAAGCATTTCCTTTAACATGGTTTGAAGTTCCTCCAAACCTAATTTTTTCAAATCTCCATTTGAATGGACTTGTTGACTAGATCCAGGTTTATCCGCAATTTCTGCGGTTTCCTTGTCGTCGGCCTTGTTTACTCCTGCAATTTCAAAGATGTTTTCGTAAATATAAATTGGACAACCAAATCTTACCGCCAATGCCAATGCATCAGAAGTTCTAGAATCAATTTCTACAGTGTCTGCATCTGAACTGCAAAGCAATTTAGAATAAAAGATTCCTTCTTGTAAGTCGGATATGATTACTTCATGAAGGTCTATGCTGAATGCCAGCATGAAATTTTTCATCAGATCATGTGTAAGTGGGCGCGTTGGTTTCATGCGCTCTAAGGCAACTGCAATGGCTTGTGCTTCAAACCCACCTATCACGATAGGAAGCCTTCTTAGTCCATTCACCTCTCCCAAAACCACCGCATACGAGTTTGTTTGGGTAATAGAATGTGACAAGGCGATTATTTCTAGTTCTAACTTCTTCATATTCAAGACAAATTTAAACCATTTTTCTTATTGTAGTCTCGTTGAACCCCATGGTAAAATCTTTTTTATCAGAAGATTTTTCACTTTTTACTATGTAAAAGTTTTTATAGACCTTCTTACAGTGCCTTTAAGGCGGCTATGATTTTGGGTACAACCTCAAAAGCATCACCAACAATGCCATAGTCGGCTGACTTAAAAAATGGCGCTTCTGGGTCTTTGTTTATCACAACAATGGTCTTGCTCCTGTTAACCCCTGCCAGGTGTTGAATGGCTCCTGAAATGCCTACGGCGATGTATAAATTAGGCGCTATTGATAGTCCTGTTTGTCCAACATGCTCATGATGTGGCCTCCAATCGGAATCCGAAACTGGCCTGCTGCAGGCCGTTGCAGCACCCAGCAGCTTTGCAAGTTCTTCGATCATGCCCCAATTCTCTGGTCCCTTCATTCCCCTTCCTGCACTGACTACCCTGTCTGCTTCAGCCAGCGGGATTTCCCCTTCAATTTTATCAACAGCCTTGATTGTTATGGATGATTGTATGCTTAATACGTCAAATTTTTCCACGCTTGCTTCACCGCCAGGTTTTGAAATTTCAAATGCGTTGGAGTTCAAGGTAATGATTTTTTTCTCAGACAAGATGTTGATGTCTGCAAATGCTTTTCCAGAGAAAACATTCTTCCTTACAACAAAACCATTTGTGATGTCAGGCAATGAAACTGCGCCAGAAACCAGGCCAGCTTTCATTTTTACCGAGACACGTGGTGCAATTCCTTTGGCTGAAATTGTATTTGAGAACACAACCACGTTGGCGTTTAGCTTGGCTGCAGCGTTGGCTACAATGGAAGCAATGTATTGATTGTCTGAAGTATTTATTGTTGCGTCATCTGCATGAAGCACTTTTTTTACCCCAAATTCTCCCAATGATTGAAGGGATGCTTTTGTTTGTCCAACTACCAGCGAGATGGCTTCGGTATTGAGTTTGGCCGCGAGAGCAACGCCGTATGAAATTGCTTCGAGTGATGATTTTTTGATGATGTCTTCGCTGTGTTCAGTAAATATGAGTACAGGCATGGTATGTGTTTTATTAGATTACTTTGGCTTCTTCCCTTAACAGTTTTACAAGGAGTTCAGGTGTTTCAGCAGGAATTAATTTTACGCCAGATTTTGCTGGAGGCAATGCAAAACCAGTGGATGCAGTCAGCACTTCAGCATTTACAGCCTCTGATATTTTCAATGGTTTAGTCCTGGCTGCCATGATGCCCCGCATGTTTGGAATCCTTGCTTCTGCCATTCCTTTTTGGCAAGAAATCACAACAGGCATGTTCACCTCAGCTGTTTCTTCCCCTCCCTCAATTTCCCTGGTTATATTGGCTGTAGCATTCTCAATAGATAATTTTGTTGCCAAACTTAAGAAAGGCAAATCGAGCAATTCTGCCACCATCGCTCCAATCGATGAACCGTTGTGGTCAATTGTTTCTTTTCCTGTCATGATCAAATCATATCCACCTTCTTTGGCTACTGCAGCAATTTGACTGGCTACAAAATAGGCATCCGTTTCCTCTGTATTCACGCGAATTGCTTCGTCGCCTCCCAATGCAAGTGCTTTTCTGATGATGGGTTCTGTATCGGCAGTACCCACATTGATCAGGTGAATTACAGTACTTGGGTCCTTTTCTTTGAGCTCGATGGCCCTGACCAAGGCATACCATTCGTCATAAGGATTGATGATCCATGGCACTCCTTCTGTGGCAAATTTCGTGTTGTTGTCTGTGAAGGCTATTTTTGCAGTGGTGTCTGGCGTTCTGCTGATACAAACAAGTATCTTCATGTTGGCTGGGTTTTAATAAATAAAGGTTGTTGCGACAACTATATTCTGTACAAATATAACAATGGAGACGCGAATAGTTTTCATGAGTTTTGATTAAATTATCCCCAATGGACCGTATCGCATTTTTATTGGATTTTATCGAAAAGAATCCCAATGATCTTTTTAGCAGACATGCTTTGGCCATGGAAATGATCAAGCTAGGAAAAGACCATGATGCAAAGTCTGTTTTGGATCTGATCTTGACGATGGACCCAAATTATGTTGGATCATATTACCATTTGGGAAAAGTGGAGGAAAGGATGGAAAACACAGCGGATGCATTGGTAACATATCAGAAAGGAATTGAGGTAGCTGCAGCATTGGGCGACCAACACGCTTTAAGGGAGCTAAAGTCAGCCTTTAATCAATTGCGTGATGAATTGGAGGATTAAAATATGCATGAAGAAAAAAGATTGATTTTATTGGAAGATAGGCTGAAGGAAATTGTTGTTTCCCAAAAGCTTTGGAAAAAACAGGATCATTTGTTTCTTGCCTGCAGTGGGGGAGTGGATTCTGTTGTGTTGGCACATGTGATGCATTCAGCCGGATTCTCTTTTGAACTGCTGCATTGTAACTTTAATTTGCGTGGAGAAGAAAGCATGCGCGATGAAGACTTTGTTCGAAAGCTTGCAGCAGAATTGCAAGTTGGTGTTTTTGTGAAATCTTTTGATACAAAAAAGGAAATGGCGTTGTTAGGAATGGGGGTTCAGGAAGCCGCAAGGAAATTGAGGTATGACTGGTTTTCAGCAATGATAGATGCAAAAATTAAAGATGGGAAAAGCGCACTGCTCCTTACTGCCCATCATTTGGACGATCAGGTTGAAACAATTGCCATGAATTTTTTTCGTGGAACTGGCATCGCTGGAATTCGCGGAATGAACAGCAAGTTAAATCACGTTGTAAGACCTTTATTGTCCATTTCAAGAAAGGAACTCATTGACTATGCAACGTTGCATGGGCTTACTTGGGCAGAGGACAGCTCAAATAAAGATGTTCATTACACCAGAAATTTATTCAGGCATTCAATCTTACCAGCTGTAAGAAAAGTATTTCCGGCAATTGACTCCAACTTAATTGCCAATGCCAAACGTTTCACCGAAATTGAATTTTTATACCGCAAGCAAGTGGATAAAATTAAGGCTGGTTTGATTGAAAAAAATCAATCAGGGTTTAGCATTCCAGTTAAAAAATTGATGTTGGCCGAGCCTCTTGATACCATCATGTTTGAAATATTTAATTCCTTTGGTTTTTCTGTTGATCAATGCATGGAAATTAAAAAATTGTTTCTGTCATCCTCTGGAAAGTCCATGCAGTCTGCATCCCATCGCGTGCTAAAAAACAGGGATTGGTTGTTGATAGATGAAATACAAATATCAGAGAACAAAATTGTGATTATTGAAGAGGGAGATGAGTTGGTGAATTTTGGGAATCAGCAGTTAGAAATATCATACAAAACAGCCAGGGACGAGGGACGAGGGACAGGGGACAAGGAGTACAAGAATACAGCCAGGGAACTTAATACAGCCAGGGACGAGGGACGAGGGACAGGGGACAAGGGAACAGCGCTGACTGCAAGTATTGATATTAATGAAATTTCTTTTCCATTGATTCTAAGACAATGGAAGGCAGGTGATTATTTTTATCCGCTTGGTATGAAAAAGAAAAAGAAGGTATCAAAATTTATGACGGACATTAAGATGTCGAAATTTGAGAAAGAACAACAATGGGTTCTTGAATCTGATAAGAAAATTATTTGGGTTGTTGGAAAGAGACTTGATGATCGTGTTAAAATAAAGTCATCAACAAATGCAATTTTATTTATTGAGATGTTGAGTTGTTAGGCTTTTATTTTTTAAATTTTTATTTATGTCGTTAAGCAATTATGAGAGAATGATTCAGTTGGCGGATGATGTTTTTTCAACAAGAACGGATGCCAATCAACTCAATGTTGATGAAGATGTGATGAAAAGGTTGCATGAAATTCATCCAGCTTCATTGTCTGAATTTGATGATGGCAATGGTCCAGCAGCTTGGGTTTTGGTTTTCCCCACAACAGCCGCTTTGATGAATGATTTTCTTGCAAAAAAGATTACAGAAAAGGAGTTGTTTTATTTAACGCCACTCAATGTGCGTTATGACGCTATCTACCTTTGTTCAGCCTTGGTTTTGGAGGAATATAGAAACAAAGGAATTGCAAAAAGTATGACAATAGATGCCATAGAAAAAATCAAAAAAGATCATCCAATAAAGTCATTGTTTGTTTGGGCTTTCACAAAAGAAGGGGAAGCGCTGGCAACTAAAATTGGAGGCGAACTTGGATTGCCACTGCATTTTTATTGAATCTCGATTGTTGTTTGGTTATGTTTAAATCAGGTTAATGCCAACATCATATCGCTATAAGATTTGTCGATGATCTGATCATCTTTAATTTCAAAAAACGCAAGATAATAATCGCATTGTTTTTTAAGTTCATCCGTCGTGAATTCATCATTCACATCAATGGCTTCAACTTCGATAAAAGTTCCAAGGTTTTCTACAAGGTCAAAATGGAATTTTACGTTGTTGATGAAATATATTTTGCGTTTTTTGTCTACAATTACTTTGATGCCTAATTGATGAATTAATATATTTTTTAATGATGGATTAGGTTCATGTTGATAGAGGATGATTTCTGATTTTTTTGAACCTGAAATATTTTCCCTATCGTAGTTGATGAGTGAGTTTTCTATGTTTCCTTCTCTCAATTTCAATCGTCCTTTTTGTACGTTGAAATAGGTATCAATTTGATGATCTACTCCCTTAAAAACAGGTTGCAATGCAAGCAGTTTGTTTTCAAATTGTTCAAGGTTATCAACCCTGGCCTTAAATTCGAAGTTTTTGATGTTCATAGATTTTTTATTTAGTTGCCTAGCTTTTTGATTTTTAATTTAGGCTAATTGAAAAGCATATTTCCATAATTTATTTTGATAATTTATTGTCATCAGTTCGTTTTAAATTAATCTTGTTAAGATCAGATTTTTCTTCTGCTTTTCATCAGGATGTTGGTAAAGGTCTTTTGCATTTTTTTCTAATTTTGAGTTTCGAATCATAAAATATAGTTACTGAATATTTATAATTTAGTTTGTTTAATTAGCTCAGGAAATAGCAACAACTTTTTCACATCTCTTGGGTTAAATAAAAAGGCTGAACTTCTTGTGCCATTTCGGCCATGTTTAAACTGTTGCATTTTTCTAAAATTCTTTCCTTGAGTTGCCTCTCATTAGATACACCCATTTTAAATTTAAGGTATTCATAATTTGGTTTGTCAATTAACGTTAATAGGAATGCTATATCAAAAAAATCTCTTCCTTTGTTTCTTGGACGATTACAGACTGCATAAAATTTTTGAGAAAGCAGTATATCTAGTGGTGTAATTGAAATCTGAGTAAAAATATCAAACTTATTTATTATGTATTTTTCTGGTATAAAATCAAAATGTTGTGGCTCAGTATCTAGTTGAATTAGTATTTTTTCTTCTCGATGGCTCGACAATCCTTCTTTATACAATATTTCAGGAAAACGAATATAGCAGTGATATGCACCGCGGAAAACTGTTTTCATTTCAACTTCATAGCCTTCCAGTTCCAATTGCTTTTTTATAATGTCAGAGACTTTTGCAAAGGTGTCCTCAGCTATCGAGAAATTGTCAAAATCTAAATCTTCAGAAAAGCGCGTGTTGCCATGAACTATCCTTAAACAAGTTTCCCCTAGAAAACACAGTTCATTGGCATATTCACTATCAAAAAGTATTTGTAGCAATTTATGTTGGAGTTATTCACGTAACATAAATCTCTTAAAGCCACGAAGATTTTCAGGATAATTTTTTTCTATTTCAGATAGCGTAAGCATGGTCTTTCATTTTATTCAACAGCTTAATGCGTCTGTTTAAAGTTTTGCTTTCAAAACACTTTGCATAAGAAGTTAATTTACTGATGTTGATGATTTCATTAAACGTTGTTAGATTTAATCTCAATCCTTCAATATCCTTTATACTGTTGATTTGATGATTGAGATATAAAAAATCCAAAATTGCTTTTTCTGGAGAAGTTATCAATACAGGGATTGACTAACTTTTATCAACCTCGTAGCCGAAATATAAATTTGGCTTAATACTTCTATAAACGAAAGTACCTGAATTTGTTTCGTAACTTATTGTTTTTCTTGTAGTAATATTCTGAACAGAAAATACTGCTTCTGGTATTAATCCATGGTGTGAAAGGGCTGATTCAAGAGAAACATAAGATGGCCGACACAAACAATTAGAAACTCTAAACCGAAGCCTTTCATTCATTGGTATATCCGCAAAAAGATACCACTTATTAATTAGCTTTTGGATATATCCCTTCCTCTGCCATTCAACCAGTCGTCTTGAATCAAAGTCGGGAAATAACTTGTTTATATCACTTGTTGAAAAAACTTCAAAGTTGTGCAAATCTGTTCTAAATTCCAGATATGTCATTTTGTTTCTTATTATTGTTATTAATAAAAAATATAAGAAACAAAATTATAAAAAAATTGCACTAAATCATAATTTTCACTTTTCACTAATTTTTTTCAAAACACTCGATACAACTTTTTATTCCAATAAAAATGATTCCTCTCATCCTCAATGACATGTTTAACATAACAGGTCGCAAATTAAATCTAGCAATTACTGCAGTTAACAATGCTTTAGATTGCATGTTTTCAATATCGTTTGCATAAATATCTTTTTTCTCCTTCTCATCAGTTTCTCCTTCAAGGTATTGTAACATTTTTATATGCCTAGTTTCAACTTTTAAATATTGCTTTTTTGTGATCTTTTTAGTATCCTGTTTTTTATATTTTTTAAAGTATTCCCAAATTAAAAAGTATATTTTCAATATTTCTTCTAACTCTCTAGGTGTTGTGTCTAGATGATAACCCAACATCATAGAGAGCATAAAGGGCTGTTTTTTGAATATTTCATCTGTGACCGTATCTGCATAAGCCAAATCCATTTTATCAATATCATTCATCAGTATTGCTAACTCTTTTGAAATTTCAAACTCCGCAGGATCTATTTTTATCATTTTTTTACTACCTCCAAAATATTTTCCCCTTAAAAACTTTGAATAAAATATTGCACCAAATCTAAATGTGCAAATAATTTAGCTGCCATTTAAATAGAGGTTTTGAATTAAAAGTGGGAAACAACTTATTGATTTCATTTGTTGAAGAAACTTCCAAACAGTTCATCTGGGTTCTAAACGCCAAATAAATTATTTTGTTAGTATGCTAATTTTTTATTGTTTAATACAACATTGAAGTTAACTTTTGCTCCTAATGCATCAAATACTTTCAAAATAGTGTCAAGACGTGCATTCTTGACACAATTTTCGATTTTTGAAATTTGGGCTTTTTGAACTCCCACAAGTTCACCTAACTGTTCTTGAGTCATGTTAAGTTTTTGTCGAGCTTCTTTAATAGCCTGTCCTAATAAGTCTATTCTTAATTCGTTTTCAAATGCGTCCCTTTTTTCAGTTCCTTCTTTGCCGATATGTTTGTCAAGCAATATTTCTAATGGAACAGTTTTAAATTTATGTGCCATATTTAATTATTTTAAATTTAGGTATTGTTTTCTAATTTCTTCTGCTTTCTTTATTTCCTTTGAAGGTGTTTTTTGTGTTTTTTTCAAAATGCCGTGTGTTGCAACTATAAGTTTTTCTTTGCCGTCTATTTTATCCCAAAATGAAAAAAGACGATAAGCTTTACCATTATAGAATGTGCGAAACTCCCAAATAAATTCGTTGAGTTTCTTTAAAAGCTCATTGTCGTTTACAAACTGTGATTTTTTTAAGTTGTAATATATTTTTTCTCTTGATTTGTTGTCAAGTTTTTCTAAAAAATCAATTGCCTCCGGCAATAATTCGATTTCAAAGTTTGGTTTCAAGACTAACTTTTCATCAAAGGTAATGATTTCCTAAAAGGGAAACATTTGTTCTCAAATAAATTTATTTCCCTCAAAAACTTTGAATAAAATACTGCACCAAATCTATATGCGCAAATACTTTTGCGGCCAAGTAAGTAAATAATATCCCGTAAACGCCTCCCCAGAAGTGTGCATTGTGACCGATATTGCCGCCTCCTTTTTTTGCCAAGGATGCTGATAGTATCAAAAAACCAACCCCAAATATGTATCCAGGTATTTTGAATGGAATGAATATGAATTGAATCGGCATCTTGGGTTGAATCGTGATGGCAGCAAAGATTACCGCAGAAACCGCACCAGATGCACCCAATGAGCGAAAATATGTTTTGTTGTGATACTTGATGAAATCGGGTATCACCGCAAATACAATCCCAGTTACATACAATATCGCAAACAATGCCCTGGCTTGCTCGCCAAATACGGCCTTGTATAAATAATCTTCCAAGGCTGATCCAAAGGAATAAAACGAAACCATGTTAAATATCAAGTGCATGAAATCTGCATGCAACACGCCATTGGTTAGAAACCGATAATATTGACCTCGCCCCTTGATCATATACGGCCAAAACAACAAGTCTTCCTTCATTTGCTCCTTTGAAAATGCAGGAATGGAAATTGCACAGGTAATAATAATAATCAGAAATGTAATGCTCATGGTTCTTTAATTAATTCAACGGTGATGATATTTTTCGTTTTTGATAATCGTATACGCCCGATATACTTGCTCTGCCAATATCAGCCTTACCAATTGGTGTGGAAACGTTAGTTTCGAAAGCGACCATTTATAGTTTGCTCGCTGCAACACCAATTCATCTAATCCAAAGGCTCCTCCAATCAAAAAAATGATTTTTTTTACCCCCATATTTCCTTGCCTGATGATGTATTCTGACAAGTCAATTGACCCCATTTCCTTCCCATATTCATCCAATGCTATCAACCAATCTTCCTTTTCGATTTTTTCTAACAACATCTTGCCTTCCGCTTTCTTCAAATCTTTTTCACTCATCAACCCTGCATTTTTTGGCACTGGCAAAATCTCCCATTTAACAGCAGAATATTTTACAATCCTTTTGGTATAATCTTCAATCGCTTCCTTGATGGAAGTATCATGCGGCTTACCTATGCTCCAAAATTCAATTTTCATATTCACTGCAAAGAAAAACAATAAAAATTACATTGGATGATTTGTCATCGCATTACCCATTTCCTGAATTCATAATTACGATGTTTTTTGTAAATTACATACCTAATATCTTCTGCATGAAATTATTACACAAGCTTAGCTTCTTTCTTTTGCTGTTTAACTTTTCTTTTTTTTCTGCTTCCGCTCAAATCAAAAAAGCCCCTGATCGCAAAGAAGGCGACGGTCCTTGGTCACAACTGATCCTACGTGGTGCCACTGTCGTAAATGGAACCGGTGCGCCTCCTGTCGGACCAATGGATATTGTGATTGAAGGTAACCGAATTGTGTCCATCAAAAATGTGGGATACCCTGGTGTTGAAATAAAACAAAGTTCACGCCCGGTGCTAAAAGCCGGTGGCAAAGAAGTTGATTGCAGCGGGATGTATATTTTACCTGGTTTGATTGACATGCACGGACATATTGGCGGTGTTGAACAAGGAACACCAGCTGAATACGTTTTTAAATTGTGGATGGCACATGGCATCACCACCGTTCGCGATCCGTCTGCCGGAAACGGATTGGATTGGACCCTCGATCAGAAACAAAAAAGTGCTGCCAATAAAATAACAGCACCTCGTTTATTTGCCTATACCGCTTTTGGGATGGGTTCAAAAGAAGCCATCACCACACCAGAGCAAGCAGTGGCATGGGTTAGGGAAAACGCAAAAAATGGGGCTGATGGAATCAAATTTTTTGGTGCTTCACCTGCAGTGATGGATGCTGCGTTGAGAGAAAATAAAAAACTGGGACTACGTTCTTGCTGTCACCACGCACAAATGGATGTGGCCAGGTGGAATGTTGTGAATTCTGCTGAGGCGGGACTAACTTCCATGGAGCATTGGTATGGATTGCCAGAAGCATTGCTTGAAACCAATACCATCCAAAATTATCCACTTACGTATAATTATTCCAACGAACAGCATCGTTTTGAAGAAGCAGGTAAGCTGTGGAAACAGGCTGCCAAACAGGGTTCTGATAAATGGAATGCTGTGATGAAGAAGTTGATTGATCTTGATTTTACGCTTGATCCAACGTTCAACATTTATGACGCAAACCGCGACCTGCAAAGGGCCCGGCGCGCAGAGTGGCATGATGATTATACACTTCCTTCCTTGTGGAAATACTATGAACCAAACAGGGTTTCTCATGGTTCTTATTGGTTCAATTGGGGTACAGAACAAGAGGTGGCTTGGAAAGAAAATTACAGAATCTGGATGAGTTTCATCAACGAATACAAAAACAAAGGAGGCCGCGTTACAACTGGTTCCGACAACGGATTCATCTACCAAACCTATGGATTTGGCTATGTTCGTGAGCTAGAACTCTTGCGCGAAGCAGGTTTCCACCCATTGGAAGTGATACGCGCTGCCACCTTGCATAGCGCCCAAGCATTGGGTATGCAAAAAGAAATTGGTTCAATTGAAGTAGGTAAGTTGGCAGATCTCGTTGTGGTTGATGCCAATCCACTTGAAAACCTGCAATACCTCTATGGAACCGGTGCTGTTTATTTGAATGACAAAAATGAAGTGGTGAGAAAGGGTGGGGTTAAATACACCATCAAAGATGGTATTGTTTATGATGCAAAAAAATTACTTGCTGATGTGAAAGCCATGGTGGACGCTTCAAAAAAAGAGACAGGCACTACAATTAAACAACCCGGTATCAAATAATTAATTTTTACTAAAATGAAATCGATGAAAAAAATTCTCGCATTTTTTCTTTTTTTATTGCCCATCATTGTGCTTTCGCAACCCTTGCCAAGCATAGAAGAAAAGGCAAAGGGGCTTGTAAAACAAGAAGGATATTTTACATTTTATCGCGATGATCAAAATGGAAAAATATGGATGGAGATTTCCCGTTTCGATACCGAAATTTTGTACGTCATGTCATTGCCAGCTGGACTAGGATCCAATGATATCGGGCTAGACAGGGGATTGATAGGAGGAGGAAGGGTTGTGAAGTTTTCAAGAGTCGGGAAAAAAATCTTGATGATTGAACCCAATTTTCAATACAGGTCTGTGACCGATGACAAAGGAGAAAAAAAAGCAGTGGATCAATCATTTGCAAAATCAACCCTATGGGGATTTACAGCCGAAGCAGAATCTAATGGTACTGTACTTGTTGACGCAACAGATTTCTTGACCAGAGATGCGATGCAAACAGCCAATAGGTTGAAAAAAATGCAGCAAGGAAGCTACTCATTGGATAAAACACGCTCTGCAT
>JBILHX010000196.1:0-3844 GCA_044350285.1 Chitinophagaceae bacterium
TTACAAAAGATAAAAAAGAAAATTTTGCTGAAACTTATTTTAAAGCATCAGAAAAAGCTATACCGGGTTATTATACAGTTACGCTAAACAACAAAGTAAAAGTTGAATTAACCTGTACCGAAAGAGTTGCTTTTCATCAATACACTTATCCATCATCAACCGCAAAACTATTGGTCGATTTGCAGCACGGATTGCGTTTTTTAACCGATTCGCTGGTACTAGAAAGCGATGTAACAATTGAAAACAATACCACCATCAGCGGCTGGTGTCACACTAAGAATTGGGTTGAAAGAAAATATTTTTTTACGATTAAGTTCAATCAACCTTTTAAATCATCAACAATACTAAAAAGAAATGCAAAGGAGGCTGCGCCACGATATGTCTTGGATTTTGATTTGAAAAATAAAATACTGCTCACAAAAATTGCTTTGTCAACCGTAAGTGTAACAGGTGCAAAAAATAATTTACAAACAGAATTGCCCGGATGGAATTTTAATGCAGTTGTTGCCAATGCCAAAAAAGTATGGAATACTTATTTAAGCAGAATAGAAATTGAGGCTGATAAAAAACAGCAGGAAATATTTTATTCTTGCATGTATCGTTTGTTTATCCAACCATCCAATATTGCAGATACAGATGGAAAATACAGAGGTGCAGATGATAAGATCAATGTGGCGGAAAACAATGAATATTACTCTATGCTTTCTTTATGGGATACCTACCGGGCAGCCCATCCACTCTACACATTGATCGTTCCTGAACGGGTGAATGGTTTTATCCGTACTATGATTACACATTCAAAAGCCGCAGGCTTTCTGCCCATTTGGAGTGCTTGGGGTCAAGATAATTATTGCATGATTGGCAACCATGCTATTCCCGTAATAACAGATGCTTATCTAAAAGGGTTTACTGGTTTTGATGCAAAAGAAGCATTGCAACAGATGATAAAATCTACCAGTGAAAATCATATCAATAGCAACTGGACTTTATTGAATAAATATGGTTACTACCCATATGATAGTTTAGACAATGAAGCAGTATCTAGAACGCTGGAACATGGCGTGGACGATTACTGCATTGCAATGATGGCAGATAAGATGGATAAAAAAGACATTGCATCTGCATATTACAAACGGGCCGACTATTATAAAAATTTGTATGACAGTACAACCAGACAAATGCGTGGTAAAGATAGTAAAGGAAAGTGGCGGACGCCTTTTGATCCTTTAATGGCAACATCGCCCATGAACAATCCGGGTGATTATACCGAAGCCAATGCTTGGCAATATTTCTGGACACCTGCGCAATATGATATTGAGGACATGATACAGTTACTAGGCGGAAAGAAAGATTTTACAGCACAGTTAGATAGTTTCTTCAGCATCAAAGCACTAAATCCCAACAAACATCTGGGACAGGAAGCAATGATTGGTCAATATGCACATGGCAATGAACCCAGTCATCATATTGCCTACCTCTATGCTTACACAGATAAGCCTGGTAAAGGAAAACAACTCATCACACAGATCTATAAGGATTTTTATAACAATACTACCACTGGTATGATCGGAAACGATGATTGTGGGCAAATGAGTGCTTGGTATATTCTTTCCACTTTGGGGTTTTATCCTGTAAATCCTGCCAATGGTGAATTTGTATTGGGAAATCCACAAGTGAAAAAAGCTACAATAAAACTATCCAAAGGAAAAATCTTTGCTATGGAAGCAAACAATTATTCAATATCCCCTATTTACAACGAACAACAATTGTTGAACGGAAACACCTTAAAAAACCGATTTATAACCTATTCAGACATCATGCAAGGCGGTGTATTAACTTTTAAAATGAAAAATAAGTAAAGTTGGCTAGCATGGTATAATAAAAATGCTTCTGCTAAAATACCAACACAACAGTATTAACTTTACTATTGAATTAATTGTGCTAGTACGAAAATCGGCAGCGATCAAAAATGAAAACAATCTTTATTTTTCTAAAAAAACTGGCAACCTTGTGTTGTTTTTTGATAGTATTGTTTATTAACAGTAGATCACAAGCGCAAATTATTTATACTGATATACCTGACGCTACTCCCAATGCAACCTATCCACTTGATTTAAACAATGACAGTATCATTGATTTTTTAATTCAATTCGATTTGGTTGATAAGGTGCTTTGTAAACCTCAAAATAACAATGCTTATTCGGGTAATATAGTTGGTGCTGTGCATTTACCATGGGCATTGTCTGCATCTAATAGTATTTGTGACTCACTTGCATCATGGTATGGTGCCAATAACCCTGGCACGATGGCTTGGGGAACAAACATCGGCTATTGGGTAGGAGAAACAAATAAATATTTAGCCCTAAAACTGATAGTAGGATCAAATACATACTATGGCTGGGCGCGTTTAGATTTTGAGTCAACATCCACATCGTTTACCATAAAAGATTACGCCTACGAGAGCACAACAAATGCTTGCATTCAGACAAGACGTAGCAACTCTGGAATTGATGAAAATTCAAACAAAGATTTTTTTTCAATTGTACCCAATCCTTTCGTTTCCGCTACAACTATTCATACCATTCGGAATCTTCAGAATGCAACCCTGACAATTTTAAACTCGTACGGGCAAACTTTAAAGCAAGTAAAAAATATTTCGGGTAACAAGGTTTTAGTATCCCGTGGCAATCTTGCAAGTGGATTGTATTTCATTAGACTTACAGAAGGAAACAACAGCATCGCGGTAAAGAAATTAATGATTGCAGACTGACATTAAGAAGAGATCTGCACCAGGGATAAGATGCATTTGACAAAAGAGGGACTTTTGTGCTAGGCTAATGAGATTTGCTATTTTCCAAATTTCCTGCGTCTAACTTTATTTTGTTTGCAAAAAAATTTCATCCACAATGGCCTTATCCGAAATCTTACGAATAACCTCATCAAGTTCATTTGCTGAAAGCGTTAGTAAATGAAGCATGTTTTTAAACTTTCCTTGTTTTTCAATTTGATCTAGGTTTGAATTTAAAAGATTTGCAATGCTCATTATTTTTGCTAACGGTGCCCTCACAATATGTGATTGCATCCAAGATATCTCATTTAATTTTTGATGAGAGCGCTGCATTTGTTCTTCTGCAAGTTTACTCTGGGTTATATTCTCATGTGTTATGATAACTTTTGATTCATCCCCTTCAAATTTTGCAACATTCATTCTAAACCAGGCCTTTTCATTCGGTGTGTGACATTCATATTCACGACTATAACAAGTCGCCCTCCCCTCTATTACATCTTTTATCCCTTTCAAAATATCCAGAGCGCTTTCATCGCCCATTTTTGCCGCATTTTCCAGCAGTGTAAAATAATTTGCTCCAATACCGGTTTTATTTAAGGAAGGTTCTCCGTTTGTAATGGAAAATTGGTCCCATGATCCATTAACTGCTACAATATTTCCATCTGTGTCTATTACCGAAATATTGGAACTGAGTGAATTGAGTACCCCCTTGCTAAAAGTTTCAATTTTTTTTAATTGCTGATCAATTAATATTTTTTCTGTGATGTCTTCTAAAGATCCCTTCCATAGTACTACATTGGAATCATCTTTTGTTGGATGAGATATAATCTTCATGAAACGTATTTCATGGTTTTTATCAAACACTTTTACTGTATCTGTAAAAATAGAAACATTGTGATAAGACTCCATTAACTTCTGTACAAATACTTCTTCATAATCCGGATGAATTTGACTTAAAATTTTAGGTGCATTTACGGTGCCATCTTGCTCAATTGTTCCGGCAAACATTGAAGCAAATACATTGTTGTAATAAGGAAAACTCATTACCCCATTTAC
>JBILHX010000197.1:0-3837 GCA_044350285.1 Chitinophagaceae bacterium
TGCCATTAAAGGAGATAAAATCATTTTTGTGGGAAGCAATGCAGCGGTAAAAAAGTATTCAGACAGCAAAACCGAGACAATTGATTGCAAAGGACAATTTATGATGCCTGGGTTAATAGAAGGGCACGGCCATATCCATGGCATGGGTGCTTCATTGATTGATTTGAACTTGATGAAAGCAAAAAATTGGGAAGAAATTATCGCGATGGTTGCTTCTGCTGCCAAAAAAGCAAAGCCAGGAGATTGGATCATAGGAAGGGGATGGCACCAAGAAAAGTGGGATCATGCACCCAAGAAAAATCACCTCGGTTATCCGTATCATGATGAGATTGATCTGGTTACACCCAACAACCCAATTATGCTTACCCATGCAAGCGGACACAGTGCTTACATCAATGCAAAAGCAATGGAGCTTGCAGGTATAAAAGACAATACCCCTTCTCCAAAGGGTGGGGCTGTGGTGAAAGACAAGAACGGCATATTTGTTGGTGTGTTAGAAGAAAGGGCACAGGGATTGGTATACCAAGCGTACAATAATTGGAATAATAAACGTCCCTTAAACGAGCAAAAGTCACGTTGGGCTGAAAGCATCCAATTAGCCGAAAATGAATGCCTTAGGTATGGCATTACCTCATTTCAAGACGCAGGTTCATCTTTTGAACAAGTAGCTTGGATGAAAGAGCTGGCAATTAAGAACAAATTGCAAATCAGGCATTGGTTGATGGTGAGGGAAGGGATTCAAACGCTAGAAAAAAACAGCAAGGTCTTTCCAATAGAAAATGAAGGGAATGGCCACTTAACAGTTAAAGCTGTTAAAGTTTCCTTAGATGGGGCCTTGGGATCTTACGGTGCTTGGATGTTGGAACCTTATTCGGACAGGAATGATTTTTATGGGCAGAATACTTTTTCTATTGATGAATTGAAAAAAATAGCCGCTTTTTCTTGGAAAAACAACCTGCAACTATGTGTTCATGCCATCGGAGACAGGGCTAACAGAGAAGTTCTCGACATTTACACCAATCAAATAACAAGCAATCAACCAAAGGACCACCGTTGGAGGGTAGAGCATGCACAAAATGTAAACCCAGCTGATATTCCTCGATTCGCTAAATCTAATATTATCGCATCAATGCAAGGAATTCATTGCACAAGCGACGCACCTTATGTTGCAAAACGATTGGGAGAAACCAGGGCATCAACAGAAGCTTACATGTGGAGAGATTTTATCAAAGCCGGCGTGCTGGTTAACAATGGAACAGATGTTCCAGTTGAAAACATAGACCCATTCCAGAATTTTTATGCATCAGTAACCCGGAAGCTTACAGATGGCAGCTCTTTTTATGCCAAACAGAAAATGACCAGAGAAGAAGCTGTTTATTCATATACCTTGGCAAATGCAATCGCCAGTTTTTCAGATAAACAAAAAGGCTCAATAGAAGTCGGAAAATGGGCAGATTTAATTCTGTTAGATAAAAACATTTTATTGTGCAAGGAGGAAGAAATTCTTGAAATAAATGTCAAAAAGGTATTTGTAGGAGGGGAAATAGTCAAAAATGACTAGTTTTTTCATTGATTTATTTGACTGAATTACAGAGATTATCTAAAAATTTGATTTTTTTTTATATTTTTTTTAACAAATTGAGTTTTTTTCTTGATTTTTTAGATGACTTCTTTAAACGTGCTTTCTTTTTTCTTAAACTGTTAATAAAATATTAATATTGTATTTATAAAAGTTATTTATAAACACTTTTTTATTTTTTTAACCTTAAAAATTGTCTCAATGAGAAAATTGGCCTCTCTGTTGGCAATGTCCTTGCTTCTATGCATGACGACATTCGCTCAGACAAGAACAGTTTCAGGACAGATTAAAAATGACAAAGGTGAATCCGTTCCCTTTGCCACTGTTACTGAAATGGGAACTCAGAATGCAGTTAAAGCGGATGCAAATGGCGCTTTTAAAATTGCAATTAAAGAAAAAAGTCAGTTGAGTATCTCCGCAACCGGGTTTACTTCAAGGGTTTTTTCAATCAACTCAAACAACCCAACTTTGGTGTTAGAAACCAAAGAAGGTCAAATGCAGGAAGTAGTTGTTACCGCTCTAGGTATCAACAAACAACCAAGGCAGTTGGGTTATTCTACAGCTAAGGTTACTGGTAAGGAACTTACCACGGCTAAGGCGGTTAACATCCAAAACGGTCTTACAGGTAAAGTATCTGGTTTGAATATCGCCACTGTTAACAATGGCGTATTTGCAGATACCCGTATCACCCTTCGTGGTATCAGGTCTCTTACCGGTAACAACCAACCTTTGCTTGTTATTGATGGAGTTCCAGTTTCACTTGGTTACCTAAACAGGCTTAACCCTAACGATGTTGATGATATCAACATCCTTAAAGGTGCTTCTGCTGCCTCTCTTTATGGACCGGATGGTGTGAACGGTGTAATTATCGTTAAAACCAAAAGAGGAACAAAGAATGGTACACCTGTTGTAACAGTGAGTAACACGACTCAGTTTGAGAACGTTTTGTTCTTGCCTAAATTCCAAAAGCAGTTCGGACAAGGGTCTTCTATTGATGCGAATGGTATTGGTGTTTATGACCAAGTTGAAAATCAGCAATATGGTGATGAGTTTGATGGTTCAGAAAGGGAATTGGGTCGTCCTAATGACAAAGGAGAACAACAAAAGATTCCTTATTCTGCCTTGATTGGTGAAAAAGAAAATTATTTTGCTACTGGAGTTACTTCACAAAATGACGTTTCTATCTCTGCAAAAGATTTCTATCTTTCTGCTCAGGATGTGAACATTGGTGGAACACTTGCTGGTGACAAAAACAGAAGAACAACTTTCAGTTTTAAATCAGCCAAAGAATACGGTAAGTTTAATGCAGATTTCACATTGACGTATACAAAAAGTCAGTACGATGTTGCATCAAATGGTGCTTATTGGGAAGTATTCAATACTGCTCAAAACGTTCCCCTTAGTCAATACAAAGATTGGAGAAACAATACTTGGGCTAGTCCAAACCACTACTTCAATGACTATTATACCAATCCTTATTTCATCAAGGATAGACAACGCAGCAGGGGTACAAGTAATGATCTAATTGCTTCTACTACCTTGACTTACAAAATTCTTCCTTGGTTGAATGCTACTTATCGTGCTGGTACAACTGTTTCTAATGGGTATTCAAAAAATACTTCAGAAGCATTCACGTATTCTCCTTATGCCCGCACTTCTGGAAAATACAACACAACTAATGATATTTTTGCAAGCGTTAGTGACGGTCAGTCAGCTAGCTCTAGAATCACTTCTGAGGCTTTCTTGAGTGGTCAAAAAGATTTCGGAAAATTCAATGTTGATGGACTTGTAGGTCAGTCATACCGTGAAACATTTTCAAAGTCTATGGGTGTATCAGGTAACAACTTGATCATCCCTACATTGTATAACTTGTCAAACAGAACTGGTGAGCCAGGTGCAAGTGAGAGTTTCTCTGAAACCAAGTTGATGGGTGTATTTGGAAAGTTTTCAGTTGGTTATGATAATTGGGCTTTCTTAGAGGTAACTGGTCGTAATGACTGGGATTCTCGTTTACCAAAAAATGGTCAATCATTTTTCTATCCGGGTGCTTCTGCCTCAGTTGTTCTTAGTGATGCAATCGAAGCAATTAAAAACAGCAACTTGATTTCTTATTTGAAATTAAGAGGATCTGTTTCTAAATCTGGTAACGTAAACTTAGGCGCTTATTCTTTAGACCCTACTTATGGTGTTGCAAGTGGTTTCCCTTATGGAAGTTTACCTGGTTTCACTGCAAGTTCATCAGTAAACAATCCTGGAAT
>JBILHX010000250.1:0-3837 GCA_044350285.1 Chitinophagaceae bacterium
GATCGACCCTGGCAGGCTGGACCGGCCAGACCGCGGCGCTGCTCGATCCGATCGTTGCCCGCATCCGCGAACAGGGGCTGATGGCGACCAAGCTTCACACCGACGACACCCCGGTGCCGGTGCTCGATCCCGGCCGCGGGCGCACCGCAACCGGCAGGCTCTGGGTTTATGCCGTCGACGATCGCGCCTCGGGTGCCAAAACCCCGCCGCTGGTCTGGTACGAGTTCACCACCGATCGCACCGGCGCCCATCCCCAGAAGCATCTCGCCAACTACGCCGGGTTCCTGCAGGCCGATGCCTATGCCGGTTACAACCAGCTTTACGACAGCGGCCGGGTCACCGAGGTCGCCTGCTGGGCCCACTTCCGGCGCAAGATCTTCGATATCCACCAGGCCAAGCCGACCGCGCTGACCAGCGATCTACTCGATCGCATCGCTGCGCTTTACGTTGTTGAAGCCGATGTGCGTGGGCAGCCACCCGATGTGCGGCATGCTGCGCGCCAGGACCGATCCGTCGCTTTGGTTGATGCGCTTCGCGCCGCGCTCGACGACGCCTTGCGGCGGCTGTCGCCCAAGTCCGAGATGGCCAAGGCGATCAGCTATGGCGTCAAGCTGTGGCCAGCACTGGTGCGGTTCCTCGATGATGGCCGCCTCGAGATCGACAACAACATCGCCGAACGCGCGATCCGCAGCATTGCTGTCGGACGCCGCAACTGGCTGTTCGCCGGATCAAAGGTCGGCGGCGAACGCGCCGCCGCCATCTACTCCGTCATCGAGACCTGCAAGGCCAACCAGGTCGACCCGCAGCGCTACATCGCCGACGTCACCGCCAGGATCGCCGGCGACTGGCCGGCATCGCGTTGGGATGAGCTCATGCCTTGGAACTGGAAAGCCGCCGCTGATCCGCAAGTAGCGCAAGCCGCCTGACGGCGGCCTTCAGCCCACGCTTACGCCGATCGCTGAACCGCTGCCAGTGTTGTCAGCCCCAACATCATCCCCGCCATCACCGCCGGTTGCACCATCACCGTGCGAGAGCAGCCGGATCTGCATTGAGCTTCCATCGGGCATCAAGCTTCGCATCGACGCCGGCGTTGACACCGACGCCCTTGCCCGGGTGCTGGCGATCGCTGCCCAGCTTCCCTTCGCCTGGGTGGCGGCGGACAGCGTCTATGGTGTCGGTGATGTCGAGCAGGCACTGCGCCGTGCCGGCAAGGGCTATGTACTGGGCGTCGGCTCCAACCATCACTTCGGATCTTGGCACGGCAAGCCTGCAGTCGCGGGTCGCGCCGACGAGATCGTACAAAGCTTCGATCCTGCCGCCTGGCAGCGCCTGTCGGCGGGTGACGGCACCAAGGGCGCAAGGCTTCACGACTGGATCTATTGCGAACTCGCCGACCTCGACGCATCCGAATATGACGAGAGCAGATCCGGTCTGTGGACGCGTGGCCTGCTGGTTCGCCGCAACATCGGTGATGGCGATCTCGCCTTCTTCTCGACCTGGTGTCCAGCGGGAACAGACATCCAGACCCTCGTCCTTGTCGAGGGACATCGCTGGGCAATCGAGGACAGCTTCGAGACCACGAAGAACGAGCTTGGCCTCGATCACAATGAAACCCGCTCGTGGCACGGATGGCATCGCCACGTGTCGCTGGTCATGCTGGCCTTCGCCATGATGGCCGTGATCCGCCATCGGGCCAATCAGTCGCCGCCCCCAAAAAGCCAGGCGACGCGGAGGCGACGCCACTGATCCGTTGGTCGATCCAGGAAGTGCGCCGTATCGCCAACAAACTTGCCCAGCGCCGCATCCAGCCAGCCCATGTCATCGCCTGGTCCTGTTGGCGAAGAGCCCATCAGGCCATCGCACAACGCACTCATATGAAATCAAAAACGCAACTGTAATGCTAGCCAAGGGGCTTCCCCGCGTGACAGCAACTCGGGGCGATCACGAGCCCATGGCCTATGCTAACGTTGCTGGGTTTATGGTACGGCTTCGCGCTTGCGAGGACAAAATGGAGAGGCTGGCGCTGGTGGCGCTGGTGCTGACGGCTGCGCGTAGCGGCAAGGTGCGCGGCGCGACGTGGGATGAGGTTGATCTGGAGGCCGGTCTATGGTCGATCCCTGCGCCGCGCATGAAGCGCAAGAAGCCACACGTGATACCGCTGCCGCTTGCTATGGTTGCGGTGTTCAAGCGTGCTCTGGTGCTGCAGACGGGGGACGCGGCACTGGAGTTCCCAGGGTTGGTTGGGGGCAAGTCGATCAGCGACGCGACCATGGCCAAAGTGCTCAAGGTCATGGGTGAGACAGACAAGCCTCACGGCTTTCGCTCCAGCTTCAATGACTGGGCGGGCGAGGTCGCAGGCTTCCCAAACGAACTGTCTGAGGCTGCATTGGCGCATGCTATTCCCAACAAGGCCGAGGCGACATATCGGCGGGGTGGTATGCTGGAGCGCCGCCGGGAGAGGTGGCGGGCCCCAATTTATACTGGCGTTGACATGGCTGCGAACGATATCTATCAAAAGAAAGTGAGTAGAAATACTGAGATTGGTTCGTACATTGTTAATGAAAGCAACCTCAAATTTGCGATGAGGCGGACTGGCATTAAAAAGACTTTGGTTTTGTTCAACGTGCATCCGGTTGAACGCAGGAGGACGAATGTTGATTAAAGCATCTGCAAATGCGGTAAGTGGCGAAGTCGGTAAGGCCGTGGATGCAGCGGCTGCAAAGCCGGTAGTGACCCAGGCTTTCGATCGGCTGTCTCTCAACGCGGCTAGGGCCGCCGAAGCGCGCGCCGTAGCGACCAAGACTGTTCCGGCAAAAGTGGCCGCAAGGCCGGTAAAGACCGCGGACATGCAGGGTGATAACGCTCACGAAGATGCTAAAGAAACAGTCTCCGTTGAAACGAGCGAAGGCGAACTCCCACTCTACACTGAAGTCGCGATGGTTGATGCTGGCGCTTTTGCCATGGCTGCTGGAGGTGATGGCAGCAGCAGCAGTGGCGATGCCGGCGGTCAGGATCCTGCTGCTGCAGGTTCCTTGTCGGCGAGGAACCCGGGCGACGGCGGTTCGGGTGGTATCGGTACGCTCCCGCTGATCCTTGGTGGGATCGCGCTGGTTGGCGGCGGTGTTGCCCTAGCGGCCGGTGGTGGCAAGAAGAATAGTCCGCCGACTGCGCCCGCCTCCCAGGCTGTTACGACCAAGGAAGACACAACCGTCACTATTACCGTTGCTGCCAGCGATCCGGATGGCGACATCCTGACCTACGCGGCGTCGTCCCCGACAAAGGGTACGGTAACGTCAAATGGCGGCTCGTTTGACTACACTCCGTCTAAGGATTTCAACGGCACTGATTCCTTCACTGTCACCGCGTCGGATGGCAAAGGCGGTTCGGTCTCGCAGACGGTCAACATCACGGTGTCGCCTGTGAACGATGCGCCGGTCACGCAGGCGGATAAGTCGTCGGTGAATGAGGATGCGTCCGCCACGGGTAGGTTGACCGGCACAGACGTCGATGGAGATGCCCTCACCTTTGTGCTGACGGCCCCGGTGGCTGGTCTGGCTGTGGCTACGGATGGTAGTTGGGCCTTCGATGGTGCCAATGTGGCCTATCAGAGCCTCGCGGCCGGCCAGACTAAGGCTGTTGTTGCCAACTTCCAAGTGGCTGACGGCAAGGGTGGAACGGCGGCCTCAACGCTGACGATAACCGTCTCCGGCCTCAATGATGCGCCGGTGGTTGCCAACGCCGTTGCTGATCAGTCCGTTGCTGAAGACGCGGCTTGGTCGTACGTCGTTCCTGCCAATGCGTTCAGCGATGTTGACAACGCCGCGCTGACGCTGTCGG
>JBILHX010000198.1:0-3833 GCA_044350285.1 Chitinophagaceae bacterium
ATATTGCAAGATGAGTGGGATGATAACGGAAGCAGATTATCAAAGATGGACTTATGATGATTTAAAACCTTATCTTGAAGCAGCAGGAGAACATTTTGGGGCAGACAGGATCTGTTTTGGAACAGATTGGCCAGTGTGTTTGGTAGCAGGAGCTTATACACAAGTTTATGAAGTAATTGATAAGTTTTCTCAACAATTAAACAAGGAAGAAAAAGAAAAATTAATGGGTTTGAATACAATGAAGTTCTATGGAATTTGATATCAACAAAATGCAACATTAAACATTAAACCCTTCAACTAAAAAATAGATGGATTTAAATTTAAAAGATAAAATCATCATCGTAACCGGCGGTGCAAAAGGCATTGGAGAATCCATTGTTCGGGTCCTGGCCGCTGAAGGTGCAATCCCAGTGATTTTCGGAAGGAATGAGGATGACAACAACAAGCTGATTGATGAAATCGGAAAAGGATCTCAAGTAAAAACAGAGCTGTCAAACCCCGACGAATGCATCAGTGCAGTTAACTCAGTCATCCAAAAATATGGCAGAATAGACGGTGTTGTCAACAACGCAGGAGTGAACGATGGCGTATCACTCCAAAGTGGATCTTATGAGGCATTCATCAAATCCATTCACAGCAATGTGATGCACTATTTCATGGTTGTACAAACAGCATTGCCTGAGCTGATAAAAAGCAAAGGGGCCATCGTAAACATAGGATCAAAAGTGGCAGAAACCGGACAGGGAGGCACTTCAGGATATGCAGCTGCTAATGGAGGAAGGAATGCGTTGACAAGAGAATGGGCGGTTGATTTGTTGAAATATGGCATCCGTGTTAATTCGGTGATTGTAGCAGAATGTTATACCCCATTGTATGACAAGTGGGTTAAAACATTATCCAATCCGGAAGAAACATTAAAGAAAATAACAGAAAGGATTCCACTCGAAAAAAGAATGACAACAGGAGAAGAAATAGCGAATACTGTTGTCTTTTTATTATCAAATAAATCATCGCACACCACTGGTCAGCTTATCCATGTAGACGGGGGTTATGTGCATTTAGACAGGGCTGCATTATCATAAAAACCAAAACATGACAACCAAAAAGAACAATTACATCATCCCATTCATTTTTGTAACGAGCCTGTTTTTTTTATGGGGCATTGCAAACAACCTAAATGGAATCTTGATACCACATTTAAGAAAGGCATTGCAATTGAGCAACATGCAATCAACTTTTGTTGACACTGCTGTTTATTTGGCCTACTTTTTATCTGCAATTCCTGCAGGCATCATATTGAATAAATTCGGTTACAAAAAAGGCATTATCGCAGGACTTCTTGTGTTTAGCGTAGGGGCATTCTTGTTCATCCCTGCTGCAAATTCAAGAACCTATGAAGTATTTCTTTTAGGATTGTTTATCATCGGAATTGGTCTAACCATATTGGAGACTGCGGCAAATCCGTATGCTACTAAATTGGGCGATGAAGAAAGTGCAACAACAAGGTTGAACCTTGCTCAATCATTCAATGGACTTGCAGCTTTTGCAGCACCATTGATTGGAACCATTTTTATTTTATCTGGAAAGGAATATTCTGCTGATGAATTAAGCGCCATGGCAGAGGCTGACAAAATCGCGTATCTCAGTGCAGAAGCGGCTTCTGTCAAAATGCCTTACATGATTTTAGGAATATTTTTGGTACTGTTGTCTGTTGTTTTTGTAGTCGTTAAATTCCCTGAATTCAAAGAAGAAAATGAAGGAAAATCTACTGGCAGCATTGCAGGAGCATTAAAGCACAAACATTTAGTATGGGCAGTTATAGCACAATTATTTTATGTGGGTGCACAAGTTTGTGTAACTAGCTTCTTTGTAAGAATGGCCATTTCAGGTGGTGGTGTTGATGAAAAAACTGCGGGGTATTATTTGGGAGTTTATGGACTGCTGTTTATGGCGGGAAGATTTATTGGAACGATAATAATGAGGTTTATCGATGCTGCAAAATTATTATCACTCTATTCAATTTTGTGCATCGTACTCAGCTTAGTAGCCATGTATGCAGATGGGAAAAATGTAGTACTCGCATTGGGAGGTCTGGGATTTTTTATGTCCATTATGTTCCCAACGATATTTTCATTGGGCATCAAAGGGATGAATGAAAACACGAAACCTGCATCATCACTAATTGTTATGGCAATCATTGGTGGTGCCATATTCCCTGTTATCATGGGAAGAATGATTGACCATTTTAATGACAATATTCAAATTGGATACAGCATCCCATTGTTGTGTTTCTTTGTGGTATTGTATTTCGGATTGAAAGGGCATAAAGTAAAAGAAAGCATTTAACATGAAAACATTTTGTTTGGCAATAGACCTCAAAGACGATCCGAAACTGATTGAGGAGTATGAGCAACACCACCGCGCAGTTTGGCCTGAAAACATGGAAGGCATTCGGGCAAGTGGCATTTTGACCATGGACATTTTCAGAACAGGCAACCGGCTTTTCATGGTAATGACCACTGATGACAACTTCAGTTTTGAAGCCAAGGGAAAAGCGGATGCGTCCAATGCAAAGGTCCAGGAATGGGAGGCTTTGATGGATAAATACCAACAACGCATTCCATGGGCAAAGCCTGGAGAGAAATGGGTGTTGATGGATCAGATATTTGGGCTTTGAACAGCCAGGGACGAGGGACAAGGGACGGGGGACGAGGGAACAGCCAATACAAGAGGAGAATGAAAAATGAAGAATGAAGAATGAAATTGATTTCCCCTCACCTTCTCTCGAAGAGGAAGGTGAGGCACCATTTGACCTTTCGAGAAACAGGAGGAAATTCCTCCTCTAAAGATGGTGATGGAATTAAGAATGTCTTCAACAATTCAATAGCCTGGGGTTTAAACCCCAGGCTATTGATAAATGCATACCAAATTGATTTTCAATGAATTGTATATAATGAATTGATAAATGCGATGCGCTATTTTATCTTTTTATGGAATCCGATTCCATGTTTTTCCATGTTTTTTATAAATGATAAACAGGGAAGCTGTAGAAAAATTAATGCTTTCCCTCACAACTCGCTTCTGTGGTTCGATATTTATTTTTTGAAAACACATCAATTGAAAAGTGTTGTTGCTACTTACTAAACTCAGAAGCCTTTACCTTTTTAATAATTCCATTTTGGGAAAATACGATTATCCCATTTGTCTGACTTTTTGCATTAAGTAGCTTTATGAATGTCAAGTCTAAACCTTTCTTGACTCTCTCTTTTATATCCGCATTTTCCAATATCTTATTTTTCATTAATCATCATTTTAATTTTATTCCAAATATCACTTTCATAAATTGTTACGGGGAAATTTATAGAACCTTCCGCTATTAATTTGTATGGGAAAGTCGAATTATCAATAACAATCCAATAATCACAAATATGTATAAAGATATTCGTCAAGTTTACTAACCCTCGAAAGTATCTTCGTATAATTACATCCTCTTGAATATTGTGTCCTCCTTCATTAACCCTTGTAGCCACACGCTCTATCGCTAATTTGACGTCATTTAACCAGAAAAATAACAACGTGATTTTATACCCCTTATTTCTGGCTAATTCAATCGTATTCCGATAACTAATCGTTGTTAAAGTAGTTTCGAAAGCAAAATCCACTTCAAGGTCAATTAATTCCATTATCCTTTCAAGCATTAAACGTCCAGCATGAAATGAAACCGTTTCAGGTTGAAAAGGAGAAAGACCTTTAGCAATTTCATCTGCATTCACAAACTCTTTACAACCTAACATTTCAGGTAGTACAGTGAAGGAAGCAGTAGTTTTACCAGC
>JBILHX010000098.1:0-11746 GCA_044350285.1 Chitinophagaceae bacterium
AAAGTGAATTATTCAGATACTGCATTGATGCTGAGCAATCGCATTGCACGTGATACTGCGTCATTGTCTCTCCGTATAAATGATAAGTTGAATTATTCGGATACGGCATTTATGTTGAGCAATCGGATTGCACGTGATACTGCATCATTGTCTCTCCGTATAAATGATAAGTTGAATTATTCGGATACGGCATTGATGTTGAGCAATCGGATAGCCCGGGATACGGCCTCGCTGTCCTTGCGTATAAATGAGAAGATGGGTTATGCGGATACGGCATTGATGTTGAGCAATCGGATAGCCCGCGATACGGCCTCGCTGTCCTTGCGTATAAATGATAAGTTGAATTATTCGGATACGGCATTGATGCTGAGCAATCGGATAGCCCGGGATACGGCCTCGCTGTCCTTGCGTATAAATGAGAAGATGGGTTATGCGGATACTGCATTGATGTTGAGTAATCGCATTGCACGTGATACTGCATCATTGTCGTTGCGAATAAATGATAAAATCAATTATTCAGATACTGCATTGATGCTGAGCAATCGCATTGCACGTGATACTGCATCTCTTTCGTCTAGAATAAATGAACGGGTAAGTTCAGTTGGAGCTATCGATTTGATATCAAAAGCTCAAGGAGCATCTGTCACAGCAGGAGTATTGAGTCTTGCACCAGCTGATGCAACAAATGGTGGTATTGTTACAGTAGAAGATCAAATATTTGAGGGAAATAAAACCTTTAATAAACCAATTAATGCAACTCTAGCAACACCTTCAGATTTGAGATTAAAGAGAGACATAAAGCCATTAGTAGGTGGTGTTGAAATACTAATGCAATTAAACCCTGTTAACTATGAGAAGAAAAGCAGCCTAGCTTCTTCAGATTATAGCATCAAAGAAAACGGTTTCATTGCTCAGGAGCTAAAAAATGTTCTTCCTATTCTAGTCAATGAAGGAAAGGGCCCAGACAAATTGTTGAGTGTAAACTATATATCAATCATTCCGATATTGACAAAAGCAATCCAAGAGCAGCAAAAAACCATTGAAGGTCAACAAAAACAAATCGATGAACTAAAAATATTAGTTGAGAAATTAATTAATAAAAAGTAATACCACTATCGAAGTGTTAATAGAATCTTGTCATTGGAAGTAAGATAAAAAGTCATTTTACTCACTTAAAAAAGCATTAGTGGACCTTATCCATTATTGCTTTTTTAAGTTAATGACGGTTGCTTTAGGTAGAAATATCACCCCCCATAAGTTACATCCTAGCCAGTGTAACTACACTTAAGAACAGCGTTGAAAGCACCACGGCAATCCCAAATATTTTCAGCCAAAGCGGGTGTTTGTATTCACCAACAATCATCTCATTGGAAGATGCCATCAAAATGATTGCCAAAGCCAAAGGCAGGATGAATCCATTGAGGGCTCCAACAAAAAGCAAGGTTGATACGGGTCTTCCAACCATCAGAAAAACAGCAAGGGGTATCAACACAAAAAACACAAGCAGCAGCCTTTCGTATTTCACAAAAAACTGATGAAATCCTTTGAAAAATGAAATAGAGGTATAAGCAGCACCTATGATTGAGGTAATGGCTGCTGACCACATGACAATCCCAAATAATTTGAAACCAATGTTTCCTGCCGCCAATTGAAAAACAGATGCAGAAGGATTTTTCATGTCAATAATATTTCCTTGTGCAATAACGCCAAGTGCAGCAAGGAATAAAAGAAAGCGCATCACGGCCGAGATGAGGATACCTGAAGTGGCGGATTGAGTAACTTTCTTGATGTTTCTTCGTCCAATTAAGCCTGCATCTAGAAGCCGATGAGCCCCAGCGAAACTGATGTATCCGCCAACGGTACCGCCAACAAGGGTGATGATGGCGTAAAAATCTATTTTATCGGGTAAGAATGTTTTTTTGATGGCATCCCCCATTGGAGGTTTGGCAACAAATACTACATATAGTGTAAGAAAAATCATGATCATCCCCAATATTTTTGTGAAAATATCCATGAGGCTCAATGATTTTTTATAGGAGAAGATGATGATTGCAATCACAGCACTGATGATGGCACCTGTTTCTGTGCTCATTCCTGTTAGAGCGTTCATACCCAATCCGGCACCAGCGAGATTTCCTGTGTTGAACGCCAATCCGCCTATAACAATTAAAAGCGTGAGGAGGTATCCAGCCCCAGGATACATCTTGTTGGCAAGTTCTTGGGCCCTCATTCCGCTTACGGTAAGCACCCTCCAGATGTTGAGTTGTGCGCCAATATCAAGAATGATGGAAATCAATATCACAAATCCAAAGCTGGCTAGCAAATTATTGGTGAATACTGCAGTTTGTGTGAGGAAACCCGGTCCAATAGCAGATGTTGCCATCAGAAAGGCAGCTGCCATGATCGGCGAAGTAGGTTTTTGCTGAAGAAAACTAAAAATTCTTTTCATTTTATTGATTGAATGATGATGTTATTATTTTTTAATCTGACACTGATTTTTTGCGCGAATTCAACAGCATGGGATCCATCCCCATGGATACAAATTGTATCAGCCTTTATTGGGAGCATTTTTTTATTGGTTGACAAAACAGTTCCTTCATTGATCATTTGAAGAACTTGTTGAATGGAATCATCCGCATCTGAAATCATTGCATTTTCATCAGATCTGGGTGTAAGCATTCCTTGGTCTGTATAAGTTCTATCAGCAAATACCTCAGCTGCAAATCTAATGCCTTCTTTCACTGTAGCCTTCTCTAATTCGCTGTTAGGCAATCCATATATAATGAGTTTTTCATCACAACATTTGACAGCATTTACAATTGCTTGAGCTAGTTCTGGTTGAATCGCTGCAGCATTGTATAATGCACCATGAGGTTTAACATGCTGCATACGGATGCCCAGTCTTTCTGCAATGGATTTTACCAAGTTAATCTGGACAGAAAACATGTTGTAAACTTCCTCTGGATTCATCAACATTTCCTTTCTTCCAAAATTTATTTTGTCGGGGTATGAAGGGTGCGCCCCAACGGCAACGTTGTATTTTAATGCCAAGGCAATTGTGCGTTGAATAGTTGATTCATCGCCGGCATGATACCCACAGGCAATGTTGGCTGAGCTAATAAATGGCATGATCAACTCATCTGTTTCATACCCTTCACCCATGTCGCAATTCAGATCTATCGTTTTACGCATTGTTGTTCTGTATTTCTTTACTGTTATCATTGTCCAGGATGAGAAGATTTTTCATTTTTAAGGAAGTCTTTGTAATGTACTAAAAATCAATATCAAATGTATTTCTCAATAGCCAAGGGTTTAAACCCCTGGCTATTGAGCATGAAGATTGGAAATAAATTTCATATCGTTATATTAGCATCAACTTAAAAATGCCCTGCCCTATCGAAAACAGCTCATCAAAATAAAAAAAATCATTATATTCATGATATGAAAAATAGAAGATCATTCCTCCAAACTACTGCCATGGCTTCTGCAGCGTTGCTTGCCCAAAACTCATTTGCTTTCTCTATCATCAATAAAGACAAGAAGCCCGCTGAATTGATTGTTGGGCACAATGGCTTTACTTATAAAGTGGATCACGGTTGGGCTAAGATTAGCGCAAGCACTCACCCCGTGATTAACTGCCATGAGATGGTTCAAGACAGCAAGGGACGTTTGATCATGGTGGGTGATGATATCCACAACAATATTCTTGTTTTTGATAAGTCTGGTCAGTTATTGGATTCATGGGGAACTTCATTTCCTGCAGGACACGGACTTTCAATCAGCAAAGAAAATGATGAAGACTTTCTGTTGATTGTTGACAATGGATTTTACAAGGATCTTTCAGGCAAATCAAAATCGCAGCATGGCAATGTGGTAAAGACTGACATCAAGGGAAGAATCATTTTTTCATTGGCACAGCCGCATTCAATTGGAGCGTATAAAGTTGAAGATGCATATCACCCAACGGAAACAGCAATAGCGCCTAATGGAGATATTTATGTAGCAGATGGTTACGGATCTGATTATATCATTCATTTTGACAGCAAGGGGCGGTTTATCAGAAAATTTGGTGGACGCAACAATGAAAACAAGGAACATAATTTATATTGTGCGCATGGCGTGGTTGTTGATAACAGAGATGCGAGCAATCCTGTGTTGATATGTACATCAAGAGAAGAATGTTGTTTCAAGGTGTTTACGCTTGATGGCAAATTCATCAAACGCATTGATACTCCAGGTATGTACGTGTGCAGACCAGTAATTCACGGACAACATTTATATGCAGGGGTATGCTGGTCAAAAGATGCTGCAGGAAAAAAACAGGACGCAACTGGTTTTTTAACCATTCTTGATACCAATTACAAAGTATTGGCTAGTCCAGGTGGCACGGCACCAATCTACAAAAACGGTGTTTTGCAACAAACTTTTCAGCACGAATCAAGGGTTTTCAAGCACGGGCATGATGTTTGTATCGACGAAGACAATAGTATTTATGTTTGTCAGTGGAATGCAAATAAAACAACGCCGATTAAATTAACAAGGGTATAATGGTTGAAGCTGTTTAAGGGGTTGAGGTGGTTGAAGAATTTATCATAAAATAAAACAATAGGTATAATGGACTCGAATAAAGTCGATATGTTTATTTTGAGCAATGGCAAGTTTTTTGAAAGCAATCAACTCATGTATATAAGGGAGCAATTGCTGGCCTTGGATGATTCAAAATGGGTGTTTGTTCAGACGGTTCAGTTCAAGGATCCGACCACGAGCATCATTGTGTCTATTCTCGCTGGTGCTTTAGGTATAGATCGCTTTTTGATTGGGGATACTGGGCTTGGCATTGGTAAATTATTGACTTGTGGTGGTTTGGGAATTTGGGCTTTGGTAGACTTATTCCTTATCATGGGTGCAACAAGAGAAAAGAATTTTATCAAGTTTCAACAGTTGTTGTATTGATGGGAATTAGCAGAAAAAACTTGTATATCCTGATAATGCTGTTTTGTATGGCAGGATATTCTTGGCTTATGATGCACATTGATAGCCGGTGGGTAAGTTTTGTTGGTCCAATTTGTATTTTCAAAAAAGCAACAGGAATACCTTGTCCATCTTGTGGTTCAACACGTTCAATGATTGCATTGATTCATGGTGATTTTTTAAGCGGAATTTTATGGAATCCCATGGGGTTGCTTTTATTGGGGGGATTGATTGTTTTTCCAATTTGGCTCTTGCACGATCTCTCGAGAAAAAGGGACAGCTTTCATATTTTTTATACATCAATTGAAAAAAAGTTAATGCAAAAGTATGTTGCTTGGCCATTGCTTTTGTTGGTGTTGCTGAATTGGTGCTGGAACATCTACAAAGAGTTATGAAATCATCTGAATCATTCATATATCAGCCAACTGAAACGGAATCTGAGAAGGCATCAAACAGCTATCTCATGTCTCTTATCGCGATAATGGCTGGCTTCCCATTGCCCATCATCAATTTAATGGCAACGTTGTTTTTCTACATTGCCAATAGAAAGTCAACCTATTTCGTAAGGTGGCATTGCATACAAGCGCTGCTTTCTCAATTCAGTCTTTTTTTAATCAACAGCGTTGGTTTTTGGTGGACAGTATCTATTCTAATCAATGAGGATGAGCACATATCAAATCCTTATCTGGCCTACATCATAACGGTTTTTATTTTCAATTTGGTTGAATTGGCATTTACCATTTCTGCTGCCATCAAGACCCGAAAAGGCAAACATGTTTCTTGGTGGGTTTATGGTTCATTAACACAAACGTTTTGCAAACCTTGATATGAAAAAAACAATTGTTCAGTTACTTATACTCTTGATGTTCGCCACTGGTGTTTACCTGCTTGTTAGTCGTGTGAATTGGATGAAACTTTTTCGCATTGAAAAAATGACTGATGCGCTTGAGCATAAATTGGGCGATATGGTTTGGTCTGGAATGGAGGAACAATCTATTGAGGAAGGGAAAGACTTTAACAATGTTGATAAACTGATTGCATCATTGTGCAAGGCCAATGGCATTGACCGTGATAAAATTAAACTTCATATCATCCCAGATAGTGAAATCAATGCCTTTGCATTGCCGGATAGACACATGGTAGTGCATACTGGTTTGATCAATTCAGTAAAAAGTGATGACGAACTCAGTGGCGTTCTAGCGCATGAAATTGCACACATGGAATTGTCGCACGTCATGAAAAAACTGCTCAAACAGATGGGTTATTCTGTATTGATAAGCATTACGACTGGAGACGCCGGTGGCGGCGCCATCAAGGAATTGTTGGGAATGTTGTCTTCAACAGCGTATGACCGAAAATTAGAAAAAGATGCTGATCTCAAGGCAGTAGAATATTTGAAAAATGCTGGTATAAGTCCGAATGGCTTTGCCGATTTTCTTTATCGCTTGGGTGACAAAGATGGTTCCTTAGGAAATCTTTCATGGATTAGTACACATCCAGATTCTAAGGAGAGGGCAAAATACATTAGAGAATACGGGAATTAATAGAATTAGGACAAGTGAAATTATACATCTAAGAAATTGCTCATATAAAATGAGGAATTTTCAACATTCAATTAATCTGAAAGAAATTTATTGGTTGAGTTTTATTTCTTAAATTTTCCCGCTGTGGAATTATAAAATTTAAGCAATTGAATAAAGGAGTTTTCATAAATATTTTTTATTAATAACATAATAAATATAAATGAAAATTAATGATTTAGTTTGCTCAATTTTGCATTTATAGACACAAGAAATATTTAAGATGACAAGAATAACAGTAGCAAAAGGTGACGGTATAGGTCCGGAAATAATGGATGCCACACTAAAAATAATTTTTGCTGTAAAACTTGAAATTGAGGTTGGAGAAAAGGTTTATTTAGCCGTTAATACGTCAGGCATTGCATCAGATGCGTGGAACACAATCACCAATAAAAGCACAACAATAAAAATATAAACTGCTGCTGTTTAAGTGGCAAATATTCACAAATAAAAAAAAGACAATATGAAAAAAAATGAAACATTTAATTTAATTGAAGGAGTTTTTTCAACTGATGAAGCAAGAGAAATTCTCATCAATATTTTCTCAACTAAAATTCAATTTCATGAAATGAAAAATTTGAGTTCAGAAGAAAGATTCGGTGAACAAGATATAGTTGCAAAAAAAAGAATTCCGCAATTAAAGATGGAGTTGGAAAAGCTAGAAAAAATTATTTCAGAAGCTAAATCTGGGACAAAAAAATTTGCAATTACTTCAGAAATAAATATAATTTTAGTCGAAGAATAATACAATACAAGAAATAATTATTTGATAAAAAAATGCATTGTTTCAATAATCAGTGAATAATCCATTTTATAAAATCAACCCCAATAAATAGAAATACAATAACAATTTCATATTCCTTATTTTTATAGCATCAAAAAAGTAGAAGTAAATCAAGGTAAGCTATGAAACTTTTTTATTTTGTATTTGCTGTTATGCTAATTACTTTCAATTCTGCATTTTCACAAAAATTTGATTTAGGGAGTTGGAACATAATAAATTTAAAATACAACTTTGATGAAAAATGGAGTTTTTTTGGCGAAGCACAAGTTCGTTCATTAAAGTTTTATACTAATTTTCATTACTACGAATACAAGGGAGGTGCTAGTTTCAAGGCGCATAAAAATTTAAGCCTGACAATTGGCGCCGGTAGTTATCAAACTTATAAAGAAGGCGGTGATTTTGTTTTGCCAAAGAACAATGATGAGTTTAGAATTTGGCCTCAACTTGTTTTAATGCAGTCACTTGGCAAACTAAAAATTGAACAAAGATATAGATCAGAATTTAGGTTCACCAGCATTGGTTATAGGAACAGGTTTCGATACAGACTTGGCTTATCGTACCCTTTGGGTAAAGAAAGAGAAGGGTTCAACCCTTTTCAATTTAATGTAAGTAATGAGCTTTTTTTTACAGATAGTGAACCTTATTTTGAAAGAAATAGGATTTCGTTTGCATTCAGTTATAAGCCATCAAACATATCAACTGTGCAAATAGGCTATTTGCAACAGTTTGATTACAAGATTAATGACGAGACTGGCAGGGATTTTTTGCAGATTGGATATTTCATCGAAATCGGTAGAAAAGAATCATCAACCAAAAGTATCGTCGCTGATCTAATCGATAATTGATAATCTTATCGTTGAGTCACTTTCAAACAGATTTTTACTACGCTGTGAGTTTCTATATGTATGATTTTGAATAATGAGCACCTGAAAGAAGCATAAAAGTCTTTTGGTTTATTATTATGCTCCATTTATCCAATAGCATTGTGTTTCACTTAATTTTAGATGAATTTTCAATCATTATTATAAGTGGATATGAATATTAAGAAGCGTTCTATACTTTTCATTGGAGCAATAATAGGCTTAATCTTCATGTCATTCAAGGGATTTTCTCAAAAACAGACGATCAAACAGAATCATTTTTTCATAAAAAATGTGAATGTCATTACAATGAATCAACTTGGTTCAATCATAAAAAATGCAACAGTCGTTGTTTCAGACAACCACATTGAATCTATAAATGGTGTAATCCCTAAAGGTGCAACCATGATTGATGGGAAGGGGAAGTGGTTGATTCCTGGCCTCATCGATATGCATGTCCATTTACCAACTGATGCTTATTTTGGTCAGAAAATTCCAACTCAACATCCGGACTTTATAATTAGTACACAAGATATCATGACACCATTAATAGCAAATGGAGTTACGTCTGTGTTAGACCTTAATGCTACCATGGAAACCTTCGGTCAAAAAAAAGAAATAGAGAAGGGATATGTGATTGGTCCACGCATTGCACTTGCTGCATTAATCAATGGAGGTATGGGTCAAGGTAGAATTGCAAACACAGCAGAAGAAGGTCGTTTAACAGTAAGAAATGCAAAAACAGAAGGATATGATTTTATAAAAATTTATTCTAAAATAAACACAGAAACGTATCAAGCCATTATTGATGAAGCGAGCAAGCTTGGATTAAAAACAATTGCACACATACCAGATGTATTTAAGGGAAAGCTGGAGCAAGCGTTTATACCCCATGTTGGAATGGTTGCACACGCCGAAGAATTTTCAAAGCATTCAGAAAATTTTAGCATTGAGGATGCACAAAGATTTGCACAATTGGCAAAAAGAAATAGAACATGGTTATCACCAACCTTAACAACAATGGTTTGGATTGCAAAGCAAACGCATTCACTAGATTATGTAAAGTCTTCACCAACTCTAAAATACGTACATCCCCTGTTGCAAAGCAAGTGGATAACGGCAAACAATTATGTGAAAAACGCGACAGCAGAAAGGGCAGTTTATTTTGACCGGATGGTACAATTTCAGTTTCAATTGGTGAAATTATTCAAAGATGCTGGTGTTCCCATCGTTGCCGGTACAGATGCAGGAGTTTCCGGAGTTGTTGCTGGATTTTCGTTGCATGATGAGTTACAACTGCTGGTAGAAGCGGGTTTAACACCAGAAGAAGCATTGCATTCAGCAACCATACTTCCAGCACAATGGCTTGGGATTGACAAACGAGTTGGCTCTATTGAAAAAGGAAAATATGCTGACATGGTATTGCTAGAAGGAAATCCATTAGAAGATATCAACAACACGCGAAAAATTGCAGGTGTATGTATCAATGGTAAGTGGTTAGACAAGGGGAAAATAAATACGATGTTGTCGGATTTATCGGATCGAAATTCGGCTGACAAGCATAAATTTGACTGGAAAACAATCATTGGGAAAAAAGCTACAAAATAACAACGAGAGAATATCAGCCAGTTTTCCAGATTTATTGGCGATTTTCCACCAATAAACCATAAATATTCAATAGTTTATTGAACAAGTGTTTGCTTTCCTTCTTCACAAAACATAATCTTCTGTCCGGGCCTGCACTGTGCAAGAAGTGAAATATCATTGGAACAAACCCTGCCAATTCGAGGATATCCACCAATAGTCTGTGCATCTGCCATTAGAATAATTGGATTACCTTGGTTGGTTACTTGTATAATTCCACGTGTGACTGCTGTAGAAATCATTTCGGTTTTTTCTTTGAGCGACAAAATAGGTCCCTCTAACCTAAATCCCATTCTATTTGACTGCGATGAAATGGTAAAGGTTTTGTTGAATAGTTGATGTTGCGATGCTTCATCAAATGCATCCCATTCTGGTCCTGGTAAACATTTGATGGAAGTAATTTCTTGTATATGTGGTAAACTGAACGATTTGGATTTCCAATTGCTAGTTCCAAATCCATCTTCATTAATGACAATTTCTTTTGATTTTTCTAAATGATGAATTTGGTTTTTTAATTCCAATTCAATCCCTGCCTCCAGATTTTTTCCATGATAACCTCCAATTGACGATTGGGTATAGGTTGATGCACTTCCTAGTTCAGTTTCTATTTTTAATCCACCCGCAAAGGCAATATAACTTCTGCATCCAAATGGGTCTGGATGAAGTTTAATGGTGGAACCTGCAACTACTTTTATCAGTTTGTAAAATGACATAGGTTGTCCATTTACTGAGGCTGAAGCGCCCCCACCTGCGATAGCAAACAATGTTGTTTTGTTGAATAGTATTTCAGTTCCATGCAAAGTGCATTCCAACAATGCTTCACCATCTTCATTGCCACATATTCTATTGGCGATGGATGCAGAAACAACATCCATCGCACCACCAATGGGCACGCCATATTGTTGAAACCCCCACCTGCCGAGGTCTTGCACACTGCTCATGAAACCGGGCTTGAGTATGGTGATGCTCATGAATATTGATTGAATTCTTCGAGGGTGATGGATTTGAATTGAATCAAGTCTCCTGCATTCAAAAAGCTGGAGGGTACTTTAGATGGATCAAACATCATCAAGGGGGTTCGTCCAATGACCTGCCAACCCCCAGGTACCTCTGCGGGATAAATTCCCGTTTGTTTTCCTGCAATGGCCACACTCCCTACAGGAATTTTTAGGGATGGTGTTTGTTTCCTGGGAACATGCAATTGTTCTGGCAAGATGCCCATGTATGGGAAACCAGGGATGAAGCCTATCATGTAGACACGATAAATTTGTTGGACATGCATTGATATGATTTCTTCAATACTGAGTTTTAGGTAATCAGAAACCCAAGGAAGATCAAACCCGAACAAGGTGCTGTAGCAAACAGGGATGGTTATCGTTTTGGAATTTTCTGTTATCTGCCTTGACTTTGTATTGTTCGAAAGTTGGGTACTGAAATCCTTCAGCTGTGAACGAACATCCAATGCTGAAATTTGATCGTTGAAGTAAACAGTCAAACTTCCATAAGCAGGAACGCATTCGATGAAACCCTTGAAGGGATTGGATTCTATTGCATGTTGCATTGCAATCACACATTCATTTGCCTCTTCACTGATTTCCTGGGAGAACTCAATGGTGATGGCTTGGTCGTGGATTGAGTAAAGGCGCAGCATCTTTGGTTTAAGGTTTTTGGTTTAAAGTTTAGGTTTAAACATTAAACCAAAAACTTTTAAACTCTAGTAGTCAATCACTTGTTCCTCTCATTTTTAGTTTAAGGTTTTTTGTTTAGAGTTTAATATATCCGAGTTTGAGATTTAAACTTTAAACCCAAAACTTTAAACTCTAGTAGTCAATCACTTGCTCCTCAATATTCGAAGGAAGTTCGCGCCATTGGTATTCCTGGTTGCGGAGTTGAGGTTCGAATCCTGC
>JBILHX010000099.1:0-11721 GCA_044350285.1 Chitinophagaceae bacterium
GTAGAGATCCTTGTTTAGCTCAGGCAATGAATCAAGTTGTTTCATTTCATCCAAATGAAGCACAACACCGGATGCCTTGAAATTCATCAAGGTAAAAGCAGTGTCATATTGGTGATAGAAATCAAGCCATAATTGAATGTTGTCGGGAACGGTTTTCAGTTCAATAATTTCACCATCAGAAATCGTGTCAGGATTGATAGTATAATCTTCCTTGTTATTTGTTGAATTGTTACACCCACCGAGTGTAACAACTAAAATAAAAAATAAAAGAAGGTTATGTTTCATCAGACAAAGTTAAACAGCAAAAAACAGATATGCGACAAAAATTGCGGTGATGATACCAACCAAATCTGCAAGCAACATGCTGGGGATTGCATAGCGGGTATTTTTGATGCCTACAGAGCCAAAATAAACAGCAACCACAAAAAAAGTTGTGTCGCTGCTTCCTTGAAAAATGGCAGATAACCTGCCAGCGAATGAATCAGCACCATACATGTTCATGGCATCAATCATCATGGCACGAGAACCGCTGCCGCTTAATGGTTTCATCAAGGCGGTGGGCAGGGCCGCAACAAATTGTGTGTCGAGACCAATTGACGAAAACAATATTGTAAACCCTTTTGTGATGAATTCAAAAGCCCCAGAACTTCTGAGAACACTGATGGCCACCAACATAGCAACAAGGTAGGGAATGATTTTAATGGCGGTTTCAAATCCGCCTTTAGCGCCTTCAATAAAAGACTCGAACACATTGACTTTTTTATAAATGCCTGCCGTAAGAAAAACAAAAAAAATCAAGAGGATAAGTCCATTGCTCATGACATTGGAAAACTGCTGAATACCTTGTTGGTTGAGGAAAATTTTCAGATAGGCTATTAATAAACCAATGAGAGCTGAGATGCCCAGAATCCATGCCAACATGATTGGTTGAATCAAATTGATTTTTTGTTTGAAGGAAATAATAATCAAGGCAGCCATGGTGGCAGCAAATGTTGCAATCATGCAAGGAATAAAAATATCGGTAGGGTTAGCGGCTGGCGGTGTAACGGAAGCGCGCATGGCAATGATGCTGATGGGAATAAGGGTTAGGCCTGATGCATGCAATACCAAAAACATAATCTGGGAATTACTGGCAGTATCCTTGCTCGGGTTCAGTGTTTGTAAGCTATCCATGGCTTTCAGTCCAAAAGGTGTAGCAGCATTATCCAAACCAAGCAAATTGGCTGAAAAATTCATCATCATATGTCCCATTGCTGGATGATTCTTGGGTACATCAGGAAAAAGTTTTCCAAAAAACGGACCCACAATTCTTGACAGGAACCTGATGGCACCAGCTTTTTCTCCAATGTTCATAAATCCCAGGAAAAGTGTCATGATCCCGATGAGCTTAAAAGAAAGGTCTACACTATCACCTGCCGATTTGAAAATGCCATCCGTTATGGTTTTGAAAATGGTTACGTCACCCGTAATTAACCATTTATAAAAGGCAATGATGAAAGCGACAATGAAGAAACCGAACCAAATAAAATTAAGTGCCATCAATAAAAATTTGAATTTAAAAGGATGTCTATACAAACAATGTCTTGATCCGCCTAATCATAGTATCTTTGCAGCGCAAAAAATAAAAGATATGGCATTACAAGCAGGAATTGTAGGATTACCAAATGTAGGAAAATCAACCCTATTTAACGCATTAAGTAACGCAAAAGCACAGGCAGCGAATTTTCCGTTTTGTACAATTGAACCGAATATTGGCGTCATTACAGTGCCGGATGAAAGGTTGGTTCAATTGGAAAAATTGGTTAACCCACAACGTGTGGTTCCAACAACAGTCGAAATCGTTGACATTGCAGGTCTTGTGAAAGGCGCCAGCAAAGGCGAAGGATTGGGAAACCAATTTTTGGGTAATATCAGAAGCACGGATGCCATCATTCATGTGCTTCGTTGTTTTGTGGATGACAATGTGATTCATGTAGACGGGGATGTTAATCCGGTTCGTGATAAAGAAGTAATCGATACTGAACTGCAATTGAAGGATTTGGAAAGTGTTGACAAAAAACTTTCAAAGACCGAAAAGAATACAAAAACAGGTGACAGGGAAATTTTAAGGTGTATTGAGATATTAAAAGCGCTAAAAGCGTTTCTGGAGCAAGGAAAAAATGCTAGGGGATTTGAAATAAGCAAAGAAGATTTAGAAGCACATGTAGCGGACTTGTGTTTGCTTACGATTAAACCTGTAATTTATGTTTGCAATGTAGATCAGGAAAGTGTTGTAACAGGAAATGCATTTACAGAAAAAGTGAAGGAAGCCATTAAAGGAGAGCAAGCTGAAATTATTTATGTGAGTGCAGAAATTGAGAGTGAGATATCTGTGATGGAGAGTTACGACGACCGCATGATGTTTTTAGAAGATTTGGGGTTAACAGAAAGTGGCGTTGTTAGGTTGATTAAATCAACTTACAAAATATTGAACCTTGCAACTTATTTTACCGCAGGCGTTCAGGAAGTCAGGGCTTGGACAATTACCAAGGGCATGTTGGCACCTCAAGCAGCTGCTGTGATCCATACAGACTTCGAAAAAGGATTCATCAGGGCTGAAGTGATAGCCTACAAGGATTTTGTAGAATTGGGGTCTGAAGCAGCCTGTAAAGAAGCAGGAAAAATGGCAGTGCAGGGTAAGGATTATTTGGTGCAGGATGGCGACATCATGCATTTTAGGTTTGCAGTTTAATTCCAGCAAAACAAGACATAAAAAAAGACCGGTAAAACCGGTCTTTTTTTATGTGGATACTCCATCAATTATTTATTGAGGAAGCAACACTTGATCTATTATGTGATAAACACCATTGAATGAATGCTTATCTTTTGTAAGAATCTTCGAATAAGAAGGGTTTTTAGCACCTTTTGCACCTTGAGCTGCGTCAAAAGTAAGCAATGGAGCCCCAGGCAAAGAAGAAGACAAAAGAGTTGGAACACCAGTAGCAACGGTAGGTAGATTGGTTGAAAATGCCCTGCTACCAAGTACATGGTAAGCAACAATACCTTGCAGGGTTGTTTTAGGCAATAGACCAAACAAGCCTGTTGAAATAGGTGTACCTGGAGGCATTAGGAACGTCAACAAGTTTTTAAAAGCTTGGTCATTCGGGGCCATTAAGGTAAAGCTAGCAAAAGGAATAGAAAGATAATCTTGGAACCTAGATCCAGCAGCACCACCAGCATCAGCAGCATTGATGGCAGCAACTAAATAGGTAAGGCTAACATCTGCATTAATTGCTTGCCACAAAGTAGTTGAGGGTGGAGCCACCACTGCAGCAACTGCGTGTATCACTCCATTAGCAACATTGATATCAGCTGCTGTAACAGGAATGTTGTTTACCCAAACACTAGATCCTCTTTTTGAAGGAAAAGTGTTGAAACGAACAAGAGGGTTTGTATTTGGTGCAGGAAAAATAAATGCAGTCGGCATCTGTACATTAGGGAATGTAGTAGGAATAGCCGAAGATGTTATTTTTTGACCCGGAATGATATGATATTGAACAATGCTGGCTACAGTAGCCGCTGGCAAAGCATTGATAGCCGCCAATGGAATACCTGAAGCAATAAACGCTGCATCATTTGGAGCAAAAACGGTAAAGATGTTTGTCCTGCTCGCTACAGCATCCATCAAGCCTGCTTTGGTTACTGCTGCCTTTAAAATTGAAAAGGATGCATCCGTATTCAACACATCAGCAATTGTTGTTCCTAATTGAGGATCTACCCAAATTGGTTTTGCAGCAGGCAACTCCTTGTTACATGATGAAACTACAGTCATTAGTAACAATGAAAGTGGTAAAACCATGGTTAACTTATTGAAAATCTTTTTCATGTGATTATTGTTTAAATTTCTTTATGAGAAACTGATGCAATTAAAAAATGTTATAACCAAAAGACACATAATATAAACCTCCGATAGAAGGATTAGCTAGTGCTGTTATATAATACTGATTGAACAAATTGGAAGCACCAATTCTTACGGCAGAACGTATTGTAGGGAACCTGTAGCTTATTTGAGCATCCATGGTTTGATAAGCAGGAACAGTTCCATTACCAAGATCACTTTGGTAATCAAATTCAGTCTGCCAACGGTAAACTACATTGAAGCCTACTAATTTTTTTGCACCAATACCATTGTTTCCAAAAGTCATATTCGTTCTGTATTTTGGCGTGTTGAAAAAGGTAATGTAACCGTTTGGAACTTTACCAAGTTCATCAGATGAAACGTTACCGCTAACAAAGAAACCTTTCTTCATTTTGTATTCTAAACCCAATCCCCAACCTTGTGTTTTCACTTGTGTAGGTGAGTTAACTGGAACGGAAAGAATTCTGCGCTTTGAAGCTACAAGTATGTCTGCTGGAGAAGGAGTTGCAGTTATAGATTGTGCAACATTGATACGTGTGATGAAATTCTGGTAATTTCCAGTGTATACATAAGCATCAATCAATAACTTAGATTTTGCAACTAGTCCCCTGTAACCAACCTCGTATGAAGTAACAGATTCAGGTTTGAATTCATTGTAATTTTGAATCACCAATTGCCCTTGAGAAAGTGCAGTAACACTATAAGTAGGGTTGCCATTGAAGTTATAATAACTCTTCATTTGAGGTACGCCACCGATCAAGATAGCACCACCAGCAGCCAAATTTATCCATTGCTGTTGAGTTGAAGGGAATCTATAAGCAGATTGATATGATACACGAATGTGATTATCCTTTACAACTTTTATTAAGGCTGTAGCACGTGGAGTAAAACGACCTTTGAAATTGGAGTTTTTATCAAAACGTCCTGATACTGTAATTTTCAAATAATCATTAAGCAATGATTTAGAGGCTTGTAAATAAGCACCAAATTCGTCGATCGGAATTTTATTTGTTGAGTCAGCAAACAAAGTTCCCTCTGAATTCAACAAGAACCTTCTGAAATTTCCGCCAACAAGTAAATCAATTACATCCCCTGTTAAATGGCTCAGGTTGTATTGACCTTCTATTGCATATAAATTTGTTCTGTCAACTAGCAAACCACCACCTTTAGAAATCGGAACTTTTCTGATTTTATCATACATGGTGTTGAATTGGGCACTGCCTGCAGCTGGTCTTCCAATGTCTGCAATAGATCTTGCATTGTTGTGGGAGGCATTTGATGTTAATCCAGACAACAAACCATTCAAATAAGCTTGTCCATATTCAGTGTACCACTGTTGTGAAGGTTTCCATGATTCATTGAAGAGCCTGGTGGTGATTGTTGAATTGTAGGACTGACCTGCATTTTCTTGTGTGGTGTATGCACGTACCATCCAATTCTTGTGCTTAAGTTCAACTTTATACTGTCCCATTTTCAAATCAAGAAGAGAATAACGTTCACTTCCTGTATAAACAGTGTTACCGGTTCCCCAAAAGCCACCGACAATTGCTTCAAGTGAATTTGTAAGTTTATAATTCAATGAACCACCTACTTTAAAGTTTACTGTATTTGGATTAATTACTTCTTTTTCTGTGTATCCTGTTCTTGAAACGGGATTAGGTGTACCAGTTAAGCCAGAAATATAATTGGCCAAAAATGGTGCTTGTCCTGCTATGCCATTTAAAACAAGGTTTAAATCTATATTGGTTTCATCACCATAAGAATTTAATCCATCATAATTAGGATCAGTTTGACGGGTTCCATTGATGATTGAACCTGCAGCTGCACCTGATCTCAACACATTTCTTTGGTCATTCGCAAGCCAATCTTTGGCTTGAATCAAACTAGCCGTAAACTTGTAAGCAAATTTGTCAGACACTTTTTTTGCATAACGCATGTCCCAATTGTAATAAGGAGAAGCATTTCTATTTTTGCCATCAACATTCATAATACCTGTTTTTGCCTGGAAAGACAAACCTTGGTATTTGAATGGATCTTTGCTAGAAACTAGCAATGTTCCATTCATTCCGCCCGGACCATACAATGCTGAAGAAGCTCCTTGAAGCAATTCCATGTTGTCAACATCCAGTTCACTCAATCCAATAATGCTTCCTGTAGCGAAGTTCAATCCTGGAGCTTGGTTATCCATACCATCAATAATTTGATTGAACCTGGTGTTACCGCTACCTCCAAAACCACGTGTTGTCACGGTCTTGAATGTTAAGCTTGAAGCAACCATGTCAATTCCCTTGAGGTTGGTGATCATGTCATAGTAGTCAGCTGCAGGAGAATTCTTAATGGCAGTTGAATTCAACCTTTCAATAGAAACTGGAGACTCCAATATTCTTGTTGGGGTCTTTGTTGCAGAAATTACAACTTCTTCGCCTAAAGTGCTCCGAATTTGTAAGGATACTTCTGGAATCTGACCAGCGGAAGTCACTACCACTTCCTTGAAGTCAAATCCTGTTGAAGTGAACAACAATGTTATAGGAAACTTAGTTGAAGATGGTAAAACAACCTTGAAATTACCTTTGGGATCAGAAAATGTTCCAATTGAGGAACCTTTAACAGTTACTGATACAGAGGCCAACGACTCATTGTCATTTCCACTTTTAATATGGCCAGAAACCGTTATGTTCTGGGCTAAAACAACAGCTGGGAGCATTAAACAAAATAATGCTACACAGTAAATAATTCTTTTCATACGCAATTCTTTTTGGTCAAATTTTTAACAAATTATGCAATGTTCAATAGATAACAAAATTAAAGAATTAAAAAAGTCTTTAATGTCTAAACTTTAAAAATTGGAAGTATCAGTAAGCGTTGGTATTTTAGCGAAATGAATCAGTTTAATTTCCCCAATCAGACTTCATTTTATTCCGGAAAAGTGAGGGATGTGTATACAATTGAAGAGAAATACTTAGTGATGGTTGCCAGTGACAGAATTTCGGCTTTTGATGTTATTTTGCCCCGTACAATTCCTTTCAAAGGCCAGGTTTTGAACCAGATTGCATCTTACATGTTGTTACAAACTGCTGATATTTGTGAGAATTGGCTGATTGATGTACCTGCACCAAACGTATCTCTTGGACACAAATGCATGCCTTTTAAAATCGAAATGGTGGTTAGGGGAAATCTTGTTGGGCATGCTTGGAGAACTTATAACAGTGGCAGCAGAATATTGTGTGGACAAACAATGCCTGAGGGAATGAAGGAAAATGATTTTTTCCCAGTTCAATTAATAACACCATCCACCAAAGCATCTGCTGGGCACGACGAAGACATCACTGAAGAAGAAATATTAAAGCAAGGGTTGGCTTCAGCATCAGATTGGGAAATTTTAAAAGACCTTACATTCAAATTGTTTGAAAGAGGTAGGGAGTTGGCGAATAAACAAGGACTTATTCTAGCTGATACTAAATACGAGTTTGGTAAATTGGGCGACAGGATTGTATTGATGGATGAGATACATACACCTGATTCATCCAGGTACTTCTATAAGGAAGGTTTTGAAGAAAGACAAATCAGTGGTGAAAGGCAACTCCAATTGAGCAAAGAATTTGTTAGGGAATGGTTGATTCAATACAATTTCATGGGGAAAGAAGGTCAGGTTGTACCGGAGATGAGTGACGAATGGATCAAAACAATTTCAGATCGCTATATCGAACTATATGAAAAGATCATTGGTGAGGATTTTATTCCAACTGCATTAAGCGATGAAGAAACTGAAAAAAAGATTTTAGATTCTTTGCAGCGAATACGCTTGAAAGGCAACTAGTTTAAAAGAACAAATTACTTTTCATTGGACAACTTATTGATTAGAATACGGGATTTGTTAAACACATTCCGTCCTTTGTCAATTCCTTTTCTAAGTAACTTTTGTTGTTCTTCATCAAGTTGAATAAATTCTTTACAAGAAGTACTGCATGTTCCCATGTAAGCTGCTTTGCATTCATCACATTGAATGAACAACAAGTGACAACCACTGTTTGCACAATTTACATGTGTGTCACATTTCGTTCCGCAAATATGGCAATGGGCTATGATGTCATCAGTAATTCTTTCACCCAACCGCTCGTCAAATACAAAGTTTTTACCAATGAAATGATTTTCTAATTCATCGTGTTTAACCTGGTTAATATAATTGATGATTCCACCTTCAAGGTGAAATACATTTTCATAACCTTTGTGCAACATCCAAGCACTTGCCTTTTCACAACGTATTCCCCCAGTACAATACATGATGATGTTTCTTTGTTGGTCTGCCTTGAACATCTCTTCCGCCATGGGTAATTGATCCCTGAAAGTATCGCTTGGTATTTCAACAGCTGTTTTAAAACGACCAACTTCATACTCATAATGGTTTCTCATGTCGATAACCAACGTAGATGGGTCTTTCATCATTTCATTGAAAGTAACTGCATTTACATATCGCCCCTTGTTATGCACCGAAAAATCGGGATCTTCGATACCATCAGCCACAATCTTTTTTCTCACTTTTATGTCAAGTACATAAAATGAATTTTTATTCTCATCAACAGCCTTATTTAATCTGAGGTTGTTCAATGCCGGTTCCTTGTATATGAAATCCCTCAGCAAATCAATATTTTCAATTGGACAATTAATTTGGGCATTAAGGCCCTCTTCGGCAATGTAAATTCTTCCCTTCACTCCTATTCCATTCAAATACTGATACCAAGTATCCCTAAATTCTAATGGATTTGTGATTGGGAAATAACAATAAAATGAAAATGTATTTCGATTTACGTTGTCTGTTTGGGCAAGTTCTTTCAATTCCTTGCGGGAAATCCTGTTGTGTAATGAAGCCATAAAATTTTAATTCCTGTTAAAAATCGGAATCCCAGTTGCAAGCTGGGCAAAATTCCATAAACATTGCAAAGGTATTGAAAGAAATTGGAAAGAATTAGTAGTCTGTAAATAGAGATGAAAACCCTCGAATTCCAATGCGAATGCCTTGATTATTGGGTTTGTTTTTTTCATATCCCGTCACATAATCAACCCGAATGATTTTTAGGATGTTGTCTAGCCCCATAAATACTTCAGCATAATATTTATCCTTATTGAGATAAATCATGTTTGAACCAGCCACCAACCTCAAATTCAATTTACGAATGAGAGGAATTTTATTTGTAAACAAACCGTTGAATTTATGTTCGATAAACATGGCATAAAAACTATTTGCATCAGTTGAGAATTGATAAAAAGGGGCAACCTGGAAGCTTTGTAAATATGGAGCCGCCTTCTTGGTTTTGTTTCCTGCAATGTGATGATAATCGGGAAGTTCAAGTTTTGTTTTATCAAAAAAGCCACCCACCATAATTCTGTAACTTAGCTCTCCCCCAATTTTAAAATTTAACTCATCAAAAATTGAAATTTTCCAGCGATCATATTTAATGCTGCTTCCTAAAAGTCCATTTAATCCCTTTTTATATTCGAAAGTGAACAGCGGAGATTTTGAGTTGATATTAATCGTTCTATCCGGAAGCTCTATTAATTTTGAATTGGGCCTAAATCGAATAACGATGCCTGCAGAAAGGGCCGTATGATTTTCCATTGGAGATGAAATCGCTTCAACAGGATAATTCGGTGTCAAGGTTTTCGATTGTATTGCATCTTTCCAAAAATAAGTTGTATCCCTATTCACCAACGCCTTTCTATCTTGGTATTCTAATGATGGGGTGATTGTGAGACCTGGTAAGATTTCTTTTTTAAAAGCTGCCCTGAAAAAAGTTGCTTCGTACAACTTTAAATAATTTCTCCCATCCACCAACGTTGAAAAAGTATTCATGATCTGCGGGATTGGATTGGCATTGTTAAACTGAAACACCTTTTTACCCAATGAAATGTCCAACTGACTTTCATTTTTCGATTTAAAATTATAAACAGATGCTACAAACGCATTAAAATGTTTGTTGGTATTTCCAAATCTTAACACAGGCGTAAGGGACAAAGAGTTGCCATTTATTAATTTTTTTCTAAAAGTACCAGACGCTTGTCCTACCCACCCTTCAACTGTATTAAAGCTGATAGATTTCAACAACGGATCGTATTCAATAGATGTCTTCTTATTTCTGTTTATCAATGTTTGCCCATTTAAAATCAGTCCCAATGGGTTTATTTTATTTTGTATTTTATCCAATGAATCAAGATAAAAAGGATTTTCCTTTTTTTTCTCCAACGAATCCTTTTTTCGATAATCCAGAAGTTCATTTGCCATCAGCGGAAGTGGCCTGATTGAATCCCAATAAGAAAGGCTTCTTTTGTTTGAATTTTCTTCAAATTTCAAAATTGTTCTGCCGAAATCCCTTGTCTTTTCTTTTTCGTTTATTCTATAGTTTGAAAACAAGGAAATAAAATATCCTGATGCATCAAATCCAAAGAAATCAACTTCAGGATAAATCGTTTGCGTTGACAATATCCAGATATCTTTTTCGAACCTGTTATACAATTGCTCAATGGTGATTTTGTCTGCAAACTCCAACTGAGATTCTTTGTTGAGCGACAAATTAAGCGAATGAATGGTCCATTCATTTTCTACTATTTGAATATATCCAGTAAACAAAGGCTCCCATTTTCTTTTGGGTTTAACTTCAATTTTACTGACTTGCATTCCATTTTCAAAAAAGACACCTTTGTATTTATAGTCATAATATTTCAAGGCCCCATCTGAAATGGGAGAAATAAACCCCCGTGGATTTAAAGCACGAGAAATCATAATATTATTCTCGTAAAAAGATATTATTTGTGGATTGCTGAAGCCAAGACCATTTGATTGTCCACTAACCTTAGTTGATTTGACGTTTATTCTAAAATCATCTGGTTTTGTAAAATAAATATCAGCCAAGGTTTCAGAAAGAAAAATCGTCTTTTGCTTACTCGTATCCCCGTCTTCAAAATCAACATTTTGTCCAAAGAATGTCTTGGGAAAATCCTTTAGCTTTATGAGTCCTTTTATGTAAGATTCGCATTGAAGTTTTTCAATGATGTCTTTGTGATACTTTCTGTTTTTTATGGCCTGTCTGATAATATCATAAGCGGGGTCTTCATCACCTTGACGAACAACTATTTCTTCAAGCGTAATTTCGGAGGGAATCAATGTAAAATTGATAATTTGTTTCGATTCGGTTAATTCAATTTTTTTTGAAGCAGGTTTGAAGCCAACATGCTGGCATGTAATGGTGTATGTGCCTGCTGGCAAATCAATAAAAAAATCACCGGCAGAATTAGATAAAGTAGCAAATTTTGTTCCCTTGATTAGAATGGAACAAAACGGAACTACATCTCCTTTTTCATCTGTTACTTTGCCTATCAACTGAAGAGCAAACGTGTTGTAAGGGATGTAATAAAAAAGAAGGAATAGAATTATGTTGCGAAATTGCATAAAGGAAAATGTATTCGCAAGTGTTAATTATGATTTTTTGATCATGAGGATGAAAGATCTTCCTGTTAATGAAGATAATCCGGCTGTAATTCCTCCCAATAATCCAGTGAAGACTACGAGCAACAAAGGATTGTCTTGCTTCAAAACCAAGATGGATATTCTGTGTGCGAGTATATGATCATTGGAAATGCTAATGTACAAAGCCATCAATCCCCACAAAAGAAAAACTGCCAAAAATGAAGACAGCATGGTCAATAACAATTTTTGTGGAATTAAAGCACCCGTTATAAATCCAGCTATGGCTACAGACCACCAAGGCAATACAAGGCCCATTGAAAAAGCCAGCAATGCAGTAACAACAATTGAAACAATTAATTTCATA
>JBILHX010000100.1:0-11710 GCA_044350285.1 Chitinophagaceae bacterium
ATCTGCAACATCCGCTTGTTGAATTTATTTGCAGGGATTTTATGGCAATTTGCTACTACCTGATTTTCATCAATCTCATAAACAAATGATGATCCGAATGTGATGATGAGCCAATCTGCCTTTTTCAAGAATTCGTTTCCTGCCTTGATGTTCTTATTCATGAAATCAATAGAATCAAGTGCTTCCGTTTTGCTTCTTGAAGAATGAAAGCTCCAATGATTCCACAAACCTTGGTGAAAAAAAAGCGATTCATGATCAACTATGCAAAGGTCTTTATACTCCTTAATTGCATTGCTGATGCTGATTGGGTTGAACAAAACACCATGGGGATTTTGTAAAGTGTTGAACTTATATTGACAAAACTTTTCATTCATGTGTTCTGTGAAACAAGAACCCAACAACATGATTTTATCTGCCAAAATAATTTTAGGAGACAGTGGCTTTGGTTCAAATTCCAGTCTAAACTCCATGGCAATTTATTTGGATTGTTCAGGCAACAGCATTCGTTGTTTACTGGCTTCAAACAGTGTAATACCTGCAGCGATACCAACATTGAAGGAATCAAATTTACCTGGCATTGGAATGGTAAAATGAACATCTGCAGCCTTTGTAAGATATGGTTGAATACCCTTGTCCTCGCTACCCAATATGATACAGCAAGGTGTTGTGTAATCAACCTCATATACCTTTTTTTCTGCTTTCATTTCAGATGTATATACGGCTATGTCATTCAAGTGAAGTGTATCAATTGCCTTTAAGAGACTGTTAACCCTGGCAACAATTATTTTTTGAAGTGCACCCGCAGATGTTTTGACGGCTTCTTCATTTAATGCACCAATGCCCTTATCAGGAATAATCATAATTTGTGCACCGCAACACATGGCGGTACGTGCGATTGCACCGATATTTCGAACATCGGTAATGCCATCGAGCATGACAAAAAGAGGGACAGATCCTGACTGTAAAATAAGATCAATCGATTCTTGCAAATCATGGTATTGGATCATGCTGTTGATGGCGATGACTCCTTGGTGGTTGGATCTTGTCAGTGCATGAAGTTTTTCAATGGGCACTGTGTTTATGGGAACTGCTAATTTTTGCGCTAATATTTTTATTTCGTCAATTCCTTCACCACCTACGTTTTTTTGGAGAAAAATTCTTTCAAGCTGTTTACCGTCTCTCAAGGCTTCAAGTACCGGTTGTCTTCCTACAATATTTACTGCTGTTTTATGCATTTGATATGTCGTTTTCTAAAAACATTATTTTCAATTTAAGGATTGCTGCAACTGTCATGGAGTCCGTTATTTCAAATTTCAATACTTTTTGATAGGCTTCTTCAAAAGGGATTTTGATTAAATCCAATTCTTCTGTTTCTTCCGGTTCTGCAACTCCTTGAGACAAATCGGTTGCAAGATACACAATTGACAATTCATCAGAAACTGAATTAGACAAATGCATTTCAAGGATTTTTGTCCAACCAGCAGCTTCCAAACCAGTTTCTTCTTTTAACTCACGCTTTGCACTTTTGAGCGGATCGATTCCGATGAGTCCACCCCCTTCAGGAATTTCCCAAGAGTATTGTTCGAGCACAAATCTGTATTGACCAATGAGGTAAATATTTCCTTCCTTATCAATTGGAATGATTCCAATTGCCAGGTTTTTAAAATGCACTTTACCGTAGATACCATTTGTTCCACCAGGTGTAATTACATCAAATTCAGTAACCTTAATCCAAGGGTTGTCATATTTGACATTTTCAGCTAAGATTTTCCAATTGTTTTTTTGTGTTCCCATAACATGCTGAAATGCAGAAACCCTCTGTTCAGAGAGGGTTTCTGCATAAATATTTAAAGAAATTATTTTATCTTGAAAGCGGTTTTTACCTTGTTTACAAAATCCAGTTTTTCCCATGTAAACAATTCAACTTTCATGGCTTTTCTGCCACCACCTGGAATATTGAAATATTTGGTAACAACTTCATTGGTTCTGCCCATGTGACCGTAAGCGGCGGTTTCTTGATAAATCGGGTTGCGTAATTTCAACCTGGTTTCGATAGCGTAAGGACGCATGTCGAACAATTTTTCAACTTTTGAAGCAATTTGACCATCAGTCAATTTTACTTTTGCAGTTCCATAAGTATCCACAAAAATACCCATTGGTTTGGCTACACCAATGGCATAAGAAACCTGTACAAGAATTTCATCAGCAACACCAGCAGCAACCATGTTCTTGGCTATGTGACGGGCGGCATAAGCTGCACTTCTATCAACTTTGGAAGGATCTTTACCACTGAAAGCACCACCACCATGAGCACCTTTTCCACCGTAGGTATCAACAATTATTTTACGACCTGTCAATCCAGTATCTCCGTGAGGACCACCAATTACAAATTTTCCTGTTGGATTGATGTGGTAGTTGATACTATCACTGAATAATTTTTGTACTTCCTTTTTACTCTTAGCCTTAACACGCGGAATCACAATATTGATGACATCGCTTTTTATCTTAGCCAACATTTTGGCATCACTCTTGTCAAAATCGTCATGCTGTGTTGAAACTACGATGGCATTGATTCCAATAGGTTTATCATTGTCATCATACTCAATGGTTACCTGGCTTTTTGCATCAGGCCTTAGGTAAGGCATTTTGGATTTAGTCTCTCTTCTTATGATAGCAAGCTCAATTAATATCTTATGTGCCAAGTCTAATGCCAATGGCATCAGGTTTTCAGTTTCGTTTGTAGCGTATCCAAACATCATACCTTGGTCACCAGCACCTTGGTCTTCTTTCTTTTTCCTTTCAACACCTCTGTTGATGTCTGCAGACTGTTCATGTATGGCGGAAAGAATTCCACAAGAGTTTGCTTCAAACATGTATTCACTCTTGGTATAACCAATTTTGGCTATTACATCACGAGCAATTTTTTGTACATCGAGGGTACAATTTGCTTTAACTTCTCCAGCCAAAACAACTTGACCGGTAGTTACCAAAGTTTCGCATGCTACTTTGGCCATTGGGTCAAATGCAAGAAAATTATCAATCAATGCATCTGAAATTTGGTCAGCTATTTTATCTGGATGACCTTCTGAAACGCTTTCTGACGTAAATAGATAAGGCATAGTTTTAAATTATTCTGTAAATATATTTGAAAATATTAAAGCTTTGAGTAAACAAGGCGCAATTTCATTTTTTTAGAAGAGTGGTTTCCTCCACCGAGAACAATGTTGCCTGCTGTAAGGTTGTTTAATGCAAAAGATATAAACAAATTATCATAACGAATTGAGTAAGGAGCACTCAGCCTAAAAGGCATATTGGGATAATTTCTAGTAATGATTCCCTGTACGTACCTGGTTAAATTCATTTTGTATTGAGCCACTTGTTGGCTGTTTTTATCAACAATGAATTTCCTGATTCCACCAAATGCAGCGTCATCAAAAGAACCATTCACAAAACCATCAGACAAGAATGGATAATACGATTTTGTAGCAGTGTCATATATTTCAGGATACAAATACAAAGGAGGGAAAAACAGGTTCGACTGACGACCCGGTGTGGAAGCCTCTTCCATACTGAGTTCTGCCAAATGGACCATCACATTGCCTTTCTTGGTTTTAAAGTCATTGATACCAGGAATTTTAAGCATGCTAAAGGTACCTGGAGCTGCTTGAATATAAACAAGACTATCACCACCTACTTTATCTCCCAAATGTTGAGCCAATTCACTTCCTGTGTAAATCCTCTCGATTTTATTTACACTAGCAGACACTACTCCATTGTTAAACTTGAAATCTTTGTACGTAGTATCTTGTTTACCATTTTTGTTATATCGGTAATAAATTCTGTAATAGGTAGAGGTATCGCTTATTGACAAACTCATTAAAGCATTTGCAGATGCACCTGCTCCGCTGGTTTCTGGAACCAAAGCAAATCCCTTGAAAAAGTCTCTAAATAATGAGTCATTATTTAGAGGACTGAATCTTGAAGAATCTAAGGATAGAATCTTTGCACCAAATGAGTTGTTCAAACGAACACGAAGTTGATTTTTTGTATTTTGTCTGAATAGATAAATTGAATCATTTAAAATTGATGGCGTAAAATTTTTAGACCCAATGAGTTCAGAATAAGCAACAGACTTATTTGTTCGGTATGCAGAGTCACCTTTTAGAAGTTCATTTATCTTATAAACAGAAATGGATTGAACAGCATTGGTATCACCGAATGTGTTGTCGTATTTCAAACACAAAACAGATGAATCAAGAAAAAGGCTGTCCGCCACATTTTCAAAAAAGAATGGGTATGTTGGAGGTTTCAATTCCAAATAGATGGAGGCTTTTGTTTTCCCAAACTGAAGGTTGTTTGAAATATAACCTAGAATGTACGAACCCGCTGAACCCGAAAAATCCCTTCCCAACAAGGGCAAGGATGAATCAGGTACAATGCTTGTTGTTGCCATTACTTCAAACGATGTATCAAATGTGTTTACATTATCTACCAATGGAATTAATTCAGCACCTATATCAGTTCCTTTTATTTTAGTACAATAAGAGAACGAGGCTATTCCAAAAAATAAAATTATTCCTTTCAACAATTTACTATGGCTCACGTACAAATTTTTATGTGTTTTGGCTTTACAATTACTTGTTTGCAAGATCGTTATACAATTGTAAATACTCTGTTAAATCGGATTCTGGATTGTAGGGAATGACCTTTTTCCCTTTGGCTTTTGAAAAAGTATCAATGATTTTTTTCTCAACTTCACCATCTCCAAAAGAAATAGCGTCAGCATAAGTTGCACCACCTTTAAACATGGCGGTATTGTTCAATTCATTGTACGGTTCAAGGTCCTTGTCTTTAATGCTGGTATTGATGATACAATGTTTCAAAAACTCCTTGCCCAAAGACTCTTTAAAGGTATTTTGACCAATCGTAAAGATAACTTTACTATTGCTGAAAACAGGCTCTTTTTTGTAGGCAGTCTTTAAAAAGAGTGGAATCAAGGATGTCATCCAACCGCTGCAGTGAATGATGTCTGGAGGCCATCCGAACTTTTTGACGGTCTCCAATGCACCTTTGCAAAAGAAAACAGACCTCATGCCATTGTCATCAAACCAATTTTCATTGTCATCTTGAAACACAAACTTTCGTTTGAACATGTCTTCGTTGTCAAGAAAATAAACTTGCAATCTGGCATTGGGAAGTGAGGCCACTTTGATTTGCAGAGGGTAATCATCGTTTTCAATGGTAATATTGATGCCAGATAAGCGAACTACTTCATGAAGTCTGTGACGTCTTTCATTGATTGTTCCAAACCGTGGCATGATACATCTAACCTCATATCCCCCCTCATTAGCTTTTATAGCCAATTTGTTGACTATCTCAGAGAACTCTGTAAGTTCAATATAAGGAGACATTTCGTTGGCTATAAAGAGAATTCTTTTTTTGGTGACCATGAAGGTTATATTAAAATACTTTTAAAGCGTATGCAAAAATAAGGTTTTTTGAGCTAATTCTATGATATTTGATATGAAACTGTACCTATCCCCCTCAATGGAACATTGAAAAACGGCTAAGAATACGTTCGGTTTAAGTTAACTTTACAAACAAACAACAATTACACCAAATGATCAAAAGCAGAATTATATCAATTTTGAAATTTCTGTTTTTCATTTTTTTGGGAATATTCCTCTTGTGGTTTACAACACGGTCATTGAGTTCTGAGGAAATAAACCAAGTTAAAAAGCTGATTTTCGGGGCTGAGATCAAGATTATTGTACCCAGCATGTTGATTGTTATGCTTAGCCATTTTGTTAGGGCTCTACGATGGAAAATGATGATAGCACCATTAAACTACAGGCCCAAGACCCTGAATGTTTATTTTTCAGTGCTGGTGGGCTTTTTTTTAAACCTTGTTTTCCCCAGACTAGGAGAAGTCATGAAATGTACATTATTGGGGAAGCATGAAAAAATTCCTGTAGACAAATTACTCGGAACGGTTGTTGCGGAGCGGGTAATTGACGTGATTTGCTTACTGATAGTCATTTCCTTGACCATTTTTACACAATTCAAGGTGGTTGGCACTTATTCAATGGAAATTTGGACAAGATTCATGGCTAATATCTCTCAAGATATCAATAAAATCATCGTCAGTGCAGTCGTGTTTGTCATGTTTATCATCTTCTTGGTTTGGCTGTTTAAGAGGATGTCATCATCAAAAATTATCATCAAAGCAAAGGAGCTTTTCAAAGGCATCCTGCAAGGTGTAGTAAGCATAAGACATGTAAAAAACAAACCGCTTTTTGTTTTTTATACCCTGTTGATCTGGTTTTTTTATTTATACAGCATCAAGTTTGGTTTTTTGGCCTTAAAAGAATTGGCCGGTCTTGGATGGATTCCATCACTGACCATTTTGACATTTGGAAGTTTTGCCATGATTGCCACACAAGGCGGTATTGGCGCTTATCAACTTGCAGTTCAAAAAACATTGTCGCTTTATGGCATTAGCCAAGTTGGAGGATTGGCGTTTGGTTGGCTGATTTGGTCTGTTCAAACCATTCTACTGTTGGTATTTGGTCCCCTATCGCTTTTGCTTCTGGCAATTTTAAACAAAAAAAAATTGAAACCGAATGAACTTACATGAAGTTTTTTCTAGCTTGAAAATTTCCGGCACAAATATTGGAACATCTACAGGACAATTAAGCATTGGAGGTGACACACTGTTGATTTCATCTTCTTCACCTGCAGATGGTAATATTATTGGCAGCACTTATTCCACTAGTTCAGAGAATTATGAACTGGTCATTAGACAAGCACAAGCTGCATTTCATATTTGGAGTGGTTGGCCTGCACCAAAAAGAGGCGAAGTTGTCAGGCAACTAGGCGATGCATTTCGTACAAACAAGCAAGCCTTGGGAACGTTGGTGAGTTATGAAATGGGGAAAAGCTTACAAGAAGGCTTGGGTGAAGTGCAGGAGATGATTGATATATGTGATTTTGCGGTTGGATTGTCGAGACAAATTTATGGAATGACCATGCCAAGTGAGCGGGCTGGACATAGGCTGTACGAGCAGTGGCATCCATTGGGAATTGTAGGCATTATTTCTGCCTTTAATTTCCCCGTAGCTGTATGGAGTTGGAATTCTATGATTGCATTGATTTGTGGCAATGTTTGCATTTGGAAGCCCTCTGAAAAAACACCACTCGCGGCAATTGCCTGTCAACATATCATCAAGGATGTGCTCCACAGAAACAATGTACCAGAGGGGGTTTTAAACCTCATCATCGGAGGAAAAGAATGTGGTGAAATGCTCACTAAAGATAAGAGGGTGTCATTGATCTCCGCAACAGGTTCAACGGAAATGGGAAGAGCGGTCGGACAAGAAGTAGCAGCAAGATTCGGAAAAAGCATTTTAGAATTAGGCGGGAATAATGCGATTATCGTAACAGCAGATGCAGATATTTCGATAGCAATAACAGCTGCTGTTTTTGGTGCCATAGGTACTGCAGGACAGCGTTGTACATCAACAAGGAGACTAATCGTTCATAAAGACATATATGATGTTTTTAAGCAGAAATTGATACATGCGTACAACCAAATAAGGATTGGAAATCCGTTGGACGAGCACAACCACATGGGACCAATCATAGACAAAGCTGCAGTAGATGCATACTTGAATACAATTGAAAAAATCAAAGAAGAAGGTGGTTTTTTTATTTTTGAAGGTGGCCAATTAACGGGAGAAGGATTTGGCAGCGAATGCTATGTAAAACCCTGTATTGCGGAAGTTGAATCAAACATATCCATCATCCAAAAAGAAACTTTTGCCCCAATCCTTTATTTGATGCAATACGAAGAATTGGAAGAAGCCATTGCCATTCAAAATAATGTTCCGCAAGGACTTTCCTCAGCCATCATGACAACAGATTTAAGAAAAGCTGAGCTTTTCCTATCATCTAAGGGAAGTGATTGTGGAATTGCCAACGTTAATATCGGAACCAGCGGAGCAGAAATAGGTGGCGCTTTTGGTGGTGAAAAAGAAACAGGAGGAGGCAGAGAGAGTGGCAGCGATTCATGGAAAGCATACATGAGAAGACAAACTGTTACAGTCAACTACAGCAGCCACCTTCCACTGGCGCAGGGCATCTCATTCGAATTGTAATTTTTTTATAAAATTGAGAAATCAGAAAAACAAACATCCCAAAAAGATTAAATTGCTTAATTAAACACGATTATGAAAAAAATATACACACTAGTTTTTACAATCCCCCTATTCATATTAAACCAATCAGCCTTTTCTCAAACCGCTGAGAAAAGCTATGAAAAAAGCTGGCAATTGTTGGATCACAAAGAGTCAGGAGTGTATGGAATTAGCCTGGAAAAAACATATTCAGATATTTTAAGCAAGCTAAAACCCAAAAGAAAAGTAATCGTAGCAGTAATAGATTCAGGTGTGGATACGCTGCATGAAGACTTAAAATCAGTACTTTGGAAAAACCCAAAGGAGATACCAGGGAATAAAGTGGATGATGATAAGAATGGGTATGTTGATGATGTTTACGGTTGGAATTTCCTGGGAGGAAAAGATGGTAGAAATGTTTCCAAAGACAGTTATGAAGGTGCCCGCATTTATTATAAACTGAAAAAGGTATTTGACAACCCATCATTTGATGAAAAGACGCTTTCACAAGACCAGCTGACTTCATTTAAAAACTTCAAGAAAGCCAAGGACCAGATTGAATCCCAGGCAAAAGAAGCCTCCATGTATGTACTCATTCTGAAGGATGTGGTGGTGAAATTACCCACAGCAGACAGCATATTAAGGTTGGCAATGAACAAGGAACAGTATACAGGTGACGAACTTCAATCCTTTAAACCTTCAACACAAGAAGAAACCAAGTCAAAAGCCGCCATGCTCGGGATGTTCCAACAAACCCGTCAAATGGATTTGGCAAACAGCATTCTTTTGAAGGAATTGATTTCTTTTTACGAAGGTGAAAAGTCGAAAGTGGAAGCTGCAGAAAAAGAACCTGTAAATTATCGCGGAGATATTGTAAAAGACAATTACGATGATTACAACGATAGATTTTATGGCAACAATGATGTAATGGCTACTGGAGCGGATCATGGCACGCATGTAGCAGGCATCATTGGAGCGGACAGAAAGAACAGCCTAGGGATTTCTGGCATTGCAGACAACGTTGAAATCATGGTTATCAGGACCGTCCCTGATGGGGATGAGCATGACAAAGACATTGCCAATGCTATCAGGTATGCGGCAGACAATGGAGCTTGGGTGGTAAACATGAGTTTCGGCAAAAGCTTTTCTCCCGAAAAAAAATGGGTTGATGAGGCCGTGAAATATGCAGAAAGCAAAGGTGTTTTGTTGGTCCATGCTGCAGGAAATGATTCCAAAAATATTGACGTAGAAGACAACTTCCCTTCCAAATTCATCAACAACGACACACTACAGCCTGTCACCAATTGGATCAATGTTGGAGCAAGTGGTGCAACAGAGGATGATTTGGCAGCATCGTTTTCAAATTACGGGAAAAGAGATGTCTCCGTGTTTGCTCCTGGCGTAAAAATTTACTCAACTTTGCCTGGAGGAAATGTGTATGGAAATCAAGATGGAACGAGCATGGCGGCCCCAGTAGTAACCGGATTGGCGGCGCTTATTTTGTCTTATTATCCCGAATTAACAGCACAACAAGTAAAAGACGTTATAGAAAAATCTGTTTTGAAAATCAGTTCCAATGAAATTATCAAGCCTGGTACAGAGAATGAAAAGATAAACTTATCAACCATTTCATCAACAGGTGGTGTGGTAAATGCATATCAAGCATTGTCGCTTGCCGCAGGTGTGAAAGGCGAAAGGAAAGAACTAAAAACAGCTGTTTCAACCAAGAAGAAAGACTCAAAAAAATAACATTGAAGTACAAAACAACAGCCATCTCCCACCCTACTTTTTTCAACCGCTATGTTGAAAAAGTTGGGGAAGGAGAAATTTGCGCTCTTTTAAAAAAGTCATACATAGACCTTCAAAACGATTTAGCAGTTCTAGCTAATGTGGATTTTTCATATTCCTATGCAGAAAAAAAATGGACAATAGAAATGTTGATACGCCATTGCATTGATGCGGAAATAATTTTCACCTACAGATCACTTGTCATAGCCAGATCGGATAAAAACCCCATAATTAGCTTTGATGAAAACGAGTATGCACGGGAATCTGAATCAACTTATGATAAAACAGCCTTAATTGAAGAATTCTTGAATGCCAGGAAAGGAACAGAGTTGCTATTTAACAGTTTCAAGGAAGAATGGATTTCTACCAAGATTGGGAAAACAGACAAAGGTGATACTATCTCATTGCTGTCGCTGGGTCATATTATCATAGGTCATTGGCTTCACCATAAAAAGGTGTTGTCAGAGAAATATGGAATTAAATTTCAGTCGATGTAATAATTTTGCATGTTACATGTAAACGAAAAAAGGGCTTCAATCTCGATGATTTAAGCCCTTTTTCATGTTGGATTACAGAAGATTTACCTACTATTTTTGATTACTTTATACTCGTTGTTCATCCACCATTAGTTTGCCTTTACAAGCAAACCTTGTTTGATCATATCAGAAACAATTTGACAAGTTTCATTGATGTAAACATCTTTTGAAAGGTTTGTGATCCATTGCTTTCTGCGAGCAAGTTTGTCTTGATCGGGTGATAATCTCTTTTCATCCACACCAAGCATGGAAACATCAAGTGTTTTTTGAATCTTGTTCATTTCATCGATTTGCTTGAAAGCATCGCGCATGTTTTTCTGATCTTCTCTATATTTTGTAAGATTAAGAGAGTACACCTTGTCGTTCGACTTTTCAATAAGCTTGGAAATTTCTTGAATGGCGGTAAATGAGCTATTTGATTGTACACGAAGTAGACTTTTTTGCTTTACCTCATCGAGATTGTATGCTGTGCTAGACTTAACATAAAATGCCTTTTGAATTTCATCCCATGGCATGGCATCAGGATTGTCCTTTTCACGGTATTTCAAACTTTCATATTGGTCAGGCAGAATGATATTAGGGGTAACACCTTTTAATTGTGTTGATCCTCCATTGATTCGATAGAATTTTTGAAGGGTGAGTTTAATTGTTCCAAGTTCGGTATTACCCTTGCTTAACAAGTTGTTATCGGGTTCAAGCTCCATGTTGCGTTGAACAGTTCCTTTTCCATAAGTGGAAGTGCTGCCAATGATAATTCCCCTTCCATAATCCTGAATGGCAGCCGCTAAAATCTCTGAAGCGGAAGCTGAAAATTCATTTACCATGATGGCCAGTGGTCCGTCATACAAAACACTGCGGTCACGGTCCCTTAGCACCGTTGGATTGCCTTCACGATCTTTTACCTGTACGATTGGACCTTCAGGGATAAAGTATCCAGCAATTTGAACTACATCATAAAGGGAGCCACCACCGTTGTTTCTAAGGTCCATGATAATGCCATCCACATTTTGTTCTTTCAACTTGATAATTTCTTTCGCAACATCTTGTGCTGAACGAGGACCGTTCGGTCTTTCCCAATCAGCATAAAACTCTGGAAGAAAAATATAGCCGATGCGTTTATCACCTTCTTTGACAACAGCACTTCTTGCGTAGGTTTCATCAAGAATAACCTCATCACGAATCATGGTGATTATCTTGATTGTACCATCTGCT
>JBILHX010000101.1:0-11687 GCA_044350285.1 Chitinophagaceae bacterium
CAAAAAGTGCCTGTCCTGCACTATACGTAAACTTGGGTTTTGTGGTATCATTAAAATTCGCGGCATTGCTTCCGTTGTAAATCAACAAAATTCCATCTTTCGTTTTCAATGCATAAGGTCCTGGCTCTACCAACCTGCTGTCATGATACCCCATGCGTGGATGCAACACTGAAATGATTTTTTTACTCTCCTCATTCTCGCATGCTTCCCAATTTTTTAGGTCATTAGAACTGGCTAAAAAAATATCCGTATCTCCATAATACATCCAATATTTTCCATTGACTTTAGCTGTAACCATCTTGCCGCTTTTCTCCTCCACAATAATGGCACCTGATTTTGACCATGTATCGATGTACTTTTCATTTTTCAAAACAGGACCCATTTTCTCCCAATGCATGAGGTCTTTTGAAAAGGCAAAACACAACCTTGCCGTTTTTCCATCATAAGAAGTATAGGTCAGCAAATAATTTCCATCTTCTGTTTCTACAACCCGAGGGTCTTCGATTCCGCCATTCCACTCATATTTTTTTAGACTGTCTTCATCGGGATATAAAACCGGTGTCGGCATTTTCTTGAAATGTAATCCATCTTCACTGATGGCAACGCCTATTCTAGATGTGCCTGCAGCATCCTGTGCACGGTAGATCAGGTAAACTTTTCCGTCTTTTACAATGGCAGATGGATTGAGCACGTTGCGGGCTTCCCACTGAATTGATTTCTTTGAAATGGGACAATCAAAAACCTGACTAGAATCAGGTTTCATGATAGGGTTGAGGCTATCAACTTTTTCGAAATCTAGCATCGCCCATGTCTGATTGGTTTCTTTTATTACTGTTGTCTGTTTGCATCCCATCATGCAGATAAGTGACGCAAATGCAATGGCTGTCAATTTGAATGTGTGCATATCGTTGTGGTTTGTGGAAATGAATTTAAACTAAATTTCGGCAATGCCAATCTGATATTGATTCTCAAAATTATTTCTTTAACTTTTCAGTCCAATTTGAAATCCGTCATGAAAAAATTCAATTCTCTTTTCATTTTTCTCTTTTCATTTTTTTCATCTTATATCTCTTTGGGTCAACCCATCAATCAACAGGCTTGGGGCGATTACATGAAACATACACGCCTATTTTGGGATAGCTTAGGAACAGATTATTACGATGGAATCATTGCAGGGAATGGCAGTCTCGGAGTTAATATGTACCGTCAAAGCGATAATGTCATTAGGTTTGATATTGGTCGGTCTGATGTAACGGATCAACGCCCGCATTACCCCGACAGCATATTTGCTGAACAATTGATTTCTCACCCTAGGTTGCCCATCGGAAAAATGTTGTTGCATACCAGCGGTCGTATCATATCTACATATATATTTCTTGATATATACAACGCAGAAGTTCGTGGTACCATCAATACTTCCGCAGGATCTTTCGGGATATACTTTTTGGTGCCATCCAATGAGGAAGTCATTCACATTGAATCAAATCAATTAACCGGTGCTGAAAAACCAGTTTTCGAATGGGTTGGAGAAGCCGCAATCAGTCCACGCATCAGCTCTAATTCAAACAAAAGTGAAAAAATTGACTACATAGAAAATCCTCATTTTATATTGAAAGACACACTGGGATTTTCTGTATGCTACCAGCCTCTTTTATTTGGTGGAGAATATGCAACTGTTTTCAATAAAAAAAACTTAGATGGTAAACAGATGGTTGATTTGTCAATTGGTTACAGTGAAGCAAAAAAGAATGTTGCCATCAAAGAAGCCATTAATAACCTCAATCACTTTGATGAAAAAAAACTTGCTGCCGTTGTTGCTTCCCATCAAAAATGGTGGAATAATTTTTTTCAACAAAGCTTTATTTCAATCCCAGATAAAAAAATTGAGTCATACTATTGGCTGCAGCTGTACAAGCTTGGTTCCGCAACCCGTGAAAACAAATCGATGATAGACCTCATGGGGCCTTGGTTTTACAGCGGTACAGGATGGCCAGGAATTTGGTGGAACCTCAATACACAGCTTACTTATTCGTCCATGTTTACTTCTAACCACAGCGAATTGTCAAAACCTTTATTCAACCTACTCAATAGAAATCAACAGCAGCTCATCAACAACGTTCCTGCGGAATGGCGAAACGATGCTGCTGCCATCAGCCGGATCACCAGCTATGACCTTTATTCGCCAATGGCGCAGTTTGCATTGAACCGAGGAAAAGAAACCTTCGAGCCGGGTAACCTAGTCTGGGCCTTGCTTTACTACTATAAGTATTATCAATACAGTGGTGATGAAGTTGAAATGAAAACCAAGATATTTCCTTTGTTGAAACGTTCTGTCAACTACTTGATGCACCTCCTTTATAAAGATGACAAAGGAACATTTCATCTTGTGCGTTCACTGTCCCCTGAATACGGTGCTGCTGATGATGCTCATTATTCGTTGTCTGGATTGATGTGGGGACTTAACACCTTGATTCAAACCAATGAAACATTGAAATTAAACGACCCTGAAGAAGCCAAATGGAATTCAGTATTGCAACTGTTAGCACCATTGCCTACCGATAAAAACGGCTATATGATTGGCAAGGATGTCCCTTTTGCATTGTCTCACAGGCATTATGCACACCTATTTGCCATTTATCCTTACAGACTGCTTGACATCAATGATATCAATCAAAAAAAATTGGCTTTAACATCCCTTGAGCATTGGTTGTCACTGCCCAAAAAACACAGAGGTTATTCCTTGACAGGCGCTTCTTCCATGTATTCATTTTTGGGTGATGGTGAAAATGCACTCAAATATCTTGTTGATTTTTTGGAGAAAAATGACAAACCAAGCGGACTTTATGGAGAAGGTGGCGGCCCTTGTTTTGAAACCCCCATGTCTTTTGCCACCAGTCTGCTCGAAATGTTGATTCAGAGTGATGATGGATTGATTAAAATAATGCCAGCCATCCCGCCTTCATGGAAAGAAATTTCATTTTCCCAACTTGGTGCTGAAGGTGCTTTTTTGGTTGATGCCACCCGTCAGCAAGGAAAACTCCAAGAAGTGAAAATAAAGAGCCTAAAAGGACATAGTTGTTTGTTAGAAGTTGAAGGAGGAAATGATTATATCTTGACGTCTTCTTTAACCGGTGTTGTCAATCCCATCATGAAATCAAGCAACAACAAAACATCCATTTCTTTTCAAACAAAACCAGGAGAATCCTTCCAATTGAAAAGAAAGGATGTTAGTATTACAAAGAACCATGTGGTTAACTACAAAGGGAATGTTTATTTCAGAGGGTTAAGAAAGGCTCATTAATTTTTTAACGCTAAAATTACTTGGCTCTGATATTGTAAAACCTAAAAAGGAAAAATGATTTGATCAGTAAATGTTATTTTTTACTAACTTTTCAGTCCAATTTCATATCCGTCATGAAAAAATTCAATTCTCTTTTCATTTTTCTCTTTTCATTTTTCTCTACTTATATCTCTTTCGCTCAACCCATTAACTCGAAAGAATGGAGTGATTACATGCAACACAACCGCTTGTATTGGGACAGTTTGGGTACCGATTTTTATGATGGTATCATTGCAGGAAATGGACTAATTGGCGTTAACATGTACAGAGAAGGCAGTAATGCAATTAGATTTGATGTTGGCAGGACGGATGTAACTGATCAACGCCCTCATTACCCAGACAGCATGTTCACACAGCAACTGGTTTCACACCCCCGTTTGCCAATTGGCAGAATGATGATTAGAACTGCAGGGAAGATTCTTTCCGCATCAATATTTTTGGATATCTACAATGCAGAAGCACGAGGAACGATCAAAACCACCAAGGGAATAATCGAGATATATTTTACAGTCCCTTCCGGTGAAGATGTCATCCATATCGAAGCGAATGAATTAAAGAGCAGTGAAAAATTATTGTGTGAATGGATAGGAGAAGAGGCCATGACGCCTCGAATCAGCTTTGGTTCCGTAAAGCCTGAAACGTACAAATACAAAGCGAATCCGCATTTTACCATAAAAGACACCCTCGGTTATGGTGTATGCTATCAACCACTATTGTTTGATGGAGAATATGCAAGTGTTTATCGACATACCATTGGAAATAAAATCCATACAATTGATATCTCAATTGGCTACAGTGCCACCAAAAAGGGCGTCGTAGTAAAAGAAGCGTTGGGCAACTTAAAAAAGTTTTATTCCAAACCCTATGCCACTGTACTGGCTTCACATAAAAAATGGTGGAACAATTATTTTCAGCAAAGTTTTATTTCTATCCCCGACAAAAACATCGAATCCTATTACTGGCTTCAATTGTATAAATTGGCATCCGCTTCGCGGGAAGATAAGCCGATGATCGACCTGATGGGACCTTGGTTTACCAGTAAAACGCCTTGGCCGGCTATATGGTGGAACCTCAATACCCAGCTCACCTATTCTCCTTTATTTGCATCAAATCACCTGGAACTCACAAAACCTCTTTTTGATTTGATCAATAAGAACAAGCAAAACCTCATCAACAATGTTCCTCTCGCATGGCGAAAAGATGCTGCGGCCATTGGCAGAATCAGCACCTTTGACCTCATCGCTCCGCTCAACCAACATGACCTTAGGAAAGGTCAATTTGAACCAGGTGACCTGATTTGGGTGATGCTCTACTATTACAAATATTATCAATACACGGGTGACTTGGCTGAACTCAACGACAAGATTTTCCCGTTGATGAAACGTTCCGTTAATTACCTGATTCACTTGCTTGAAAAGGATGCCACGGGTGTTTACCATTTGCCCAAATCGCATTCGCCGGAATTCGCCGATGCGGAAGATGCACACTATTCTTTGGCAGGGTTGATATGGGGACTTCAAACCCTGATTAAGACAAATGATATCTTGAAACGCAACGATCCGGATAAAAATAATTGGTCCACCATCCTACAGCAGTTAACCCCATTGCATACCAATGAAACCGGCTTCATGCTTGGCAAGGATGTTGCACTCACTGCATCCCACCGGCATTATTCGCATTTGATGGCGATATATCCATATCGGTTGCTAAACATGAACGACCCCGCACACCGAAAGATGACAATAAAATCAATAGAACACTGGCAATCCATGCCATCCGCACTTGCCGGATACTCTTACACAGGGGCTTCTGCCATGTATTCTCTCTTGGGTGATGGAAACAAAGCCTATGATTATCTCAACAGGTATATAAAAAGGCATGCAGAACCCGGTGGCTTGTATGCAGAATCTGGACCTTGCTTCGAAACCCCAATGGCTTTTGCTACAAGCTTGCTTGAAATGTTGATACAGAGTGATGATGGACTCATAAAAATTTTCCCTGCCGTGCCGGAAACATGGAAGGAAATTTCTTTCAGCAAGCTAGGCGCTGAAGGCGCTTTCTTGGTTGATGCCATTCGATTCCAAGGAAAACTTCAGGAAGTAACAGTAAAAAGCCTGAAAGGAAATCGATGCACGCTTGAGGTTGAAGCTGGCAACGAATATTTCCTCACTTCCTCGGTGCGTGGCTTGCTGAATCCTGACATTATCAATGAAAACAGCAAGACATTCGTGAGCTTTGAGACCAAAATCGGTGAAACACTGACGTTGGTCAGAAAAGGGGCACCTGCTGCAAAAGACCTATTGGTGCACTTTAAGGAGAATAAATATTATTGGGGACTCAACTCAGCCTATGAAAAGAAGAGCATGATGCCTGTTAAGTAAACTAATTCTTGCCCATATTTTTGTTAAATCCAAGGCTGATCTATTCAAATCAATGCCTCATAATATGACACCAATCAATAAAATTGCTGATATTTGTTTTCATGAGAAAATCCATCTTATATACCATTTTAGTTGCATTGGTTTCAGGAAGTTCTTGCACACAAGGCAATGTTGAAGAGGCGAACCGAAAGCGAATTGAAGATAGTTTAAAGCATTGTGCAGAAAACCTGCCAGCACGTTTTGGCAAAGTATCCGCTGATTCGGCACAAAATATTAAAGCTGGTACTGCGTCTCATGATGGGATGGTATGGGTAGGTGCAGGTGAATTCATGATGGGTGCTGATGATCAGGAAGGTCGTCAAGACGAATACCCCGAACATAAAGTCAAAATCAGTGGGTTTTGGATGGACTCAACAGAAGTTACCAACGCACAATTTGAGCAGTTTGTAGCGGCTACAGGATACATCACAACGGCTGAAATAAAGCCCGATTGGAATGAATTGAAAAAGCAGCTGCCTCCCGGTACGCCAAAGCCTTCAGATGATATTCTTGTTGCCTCTTCTTTGGTGTTTCATGAACAACCTGCTGGTACAGGATTAGAAAATCCTGGTGCTTGGTGGTCATGGGAAAAAGGGGCTGATTGGAAGCATCCTCAGGGGCCATCTAGCAACATCAAAGGAAAAGAAAATCATCCTGTTGTACATGTTTCTTGGGACGATGCCATGGCATATTGCAAATGGGCTGGCAAGCGGTTGCCAACAGAAGCAGAATGGGAATTTGCTGCGAGCGGAGGCATCAATGCCAAATATCCATGGGGCAATGAAGACATTGAAAAAGGAAATCCCAAGGCCAACACTTGGCAAGGTGTGTTCCCAAGCATGAATACTGGCTGGGATAGGTTTAAAGGATTGTCTGCTGTAAAAACATTCAAGCCTAACGGATACGGTTTGTATGATATGGCTGGCAATGTGTGGGAATGGTGTTCCGATTGGTATCGCGGAGATTATTATGAATCTTTGAAAGATGTTGTCTCAACAAATCCACAGGGACCAGCAACAAGCTTTGACCAGGATGAACCTACCGTTGCAAAAAAAGTTGTCAGAGGTGGATCGTTCTTGTGCAACGCATCCTATTGCAAGGGGTACCGCGTTAATTCTCGTATGAAAACAGCAACAGATACTGGCTTGGAGCACACTGGATTTAGGTGTGTTGTAAATTAATACTCTAGAACGTCAAAGTTGCTTAGCCACATACTGCCGGATGGACTTTCAATTCTTTTAATGAGTTGCAAACTGAATAGGTTTTCTAGAACTTTCATGGAAACCTTTTCAGATTCATTGCTCAAGAAAGCAAATTCTTTGGTAGACAAGGTTTGGAACTCTTGAAACAATTCTTTTGGTGAATAATCAACGGATGACTTTTTAATACCGGGTGCTAATTGATGGATAATTTCTTCAAAACTTTCATAAGGCTGAAAACCATTTAATGCAAGTTGCACACCTTCCTTATTTGAGAAGAACAAGGTTGGTAGAACCTTTATTTCCAATAAATCAGATAAAACCAAATCCTCCCTAAACATGCCTTGGGCCCTTCCTTCAAGGTCCCTCAGCAACCTTGCCGCATCCAATCCTGATTCAAATGCAGCCTGGTGTAGAAATTCTTTTTTTATGATATTTTTTTTCTCTAAAAATACCCTCTCCCGGATTCTTCTCAGAAATATAACAGCCTTGCCGGTATCCTGCAATTGTGCCGCTTTAAAGGCAATTGAGGGTGGGTATGAAGAAGGTAATGGATCTTCCAACCAAATGTTTTTGTTTACAGGCATGTCATAAAAGGAACACACCTGATCCCAATGAGCCGCTACTTCACTCGGTTTTGTGATGCCAAATCGGTTGAAATTATCCCAGGATGGCAATAATCCTCCCATCTTGTATTCTATGCTAACATGCTCTGCATATTCCAACTGAAGCTTTCTTAATTGAGGTTGAATAATCCAACACGTGGAGCAAATTGGGTCTGTAAAATATAGGATACTTATTTCCTTTTGTACTATTTTCGTTTTGAGTGCCCTCGTTTGTTTTGTGATCAGAGGAATAACCAATTCATCGTCTTCCTTGTTGATTGGATGTAAAAAGTCGCGTTTAACATCGCGCCCCATTTGAATTTGTTTTGCTACATGCTCCGCCCGAAGGGCATAAAATTTTTCAAATGCTTTAGCATGATTTTCTTCATCAATCAGGCAATTGTATAATGTATGTGCATCAACCAACGCATTGGTTGTGCCTGCACTGGTAAATGGAAGAGCCAAATGGGCTGCATCCCCTATCAATACGATATTTTCCACGTGAAAAGAGGGTAATAGATCAAAGTCCCTCGTATGCCAAATATAAGTCGATTTGAAATCATCCTTCTTCAACACTTCTTGCACAATAGGAGGGAAACCTTCTAGAATTGTGTTGCAAAAATCCCCCATGCATTCAGCACAAACGGTATCTTCAATATCATCAATGCTTGGGTCGTATTGGATATACCATACCAGCTCAGATAATGAAGTTGGTATCATGCCAAAAGAAATACCCTTTGTCTTGTGTTGGAATTTAGTGAATTGATTGCTGTATTTTCTGCAAATCTCCTCGTCTTTTAACAACCCAAGTACCTCTTTTACTTCAACGGGTGTAAAAATTGTTTCCCCAAATATTTTCTCCCTTACAACAGAGTTTCCTCCATCTGCTCCAATAAAAATATCGCCATATTCTATCTCGCCATTTTTAAAAACCGCCGCTACAGCTTTCTTCCCCTCATACAAAAAATGAGAAAATTCCCTTCCATGTTTTATGTTATTTTCAGGAATGAGTTGATGCAAAAATTCAACAATGTCTTTTCGTTTGATGCATTGCCATGGGTCCAGTTTTTGAAATTTTATTTCTTCATCTGAGGGCCTCCGTAAACTGAATGTATCTATGATTTTTCCGGGAATTTTATTGTTTGTAAACCCATCTGAAAGTTCTCTTAGCACCGTTACTCCCTCTGAGTGCATGAGAAAAGCATTTCCCCTGACTGAAATACTTGTGGTTCGCTCGTTGACAACAACATCAATGCCCTTTCTATTGAGAAAAATCCCCATTGTTATTCCTGCTATGCCACCTCCAACAATTACAACTTTCATGTTATTGAATTGTCTTTTTAATGCGTGAAAAAGCTTCAGTTAATACAGCTTCAGACGTTGCAAAACTTATCCTAATATACCCCTCTGCTCCCTCTCCAAACCATTGTTTTAATCCGGGTATAACAGAAACCTTGGATTTTTCCAATATCAATTTTTGAATGGCCTCGCTGCTAAGTCCTGTTTCAGATATGTTAGCGAAGGCCACATAACATCCTTCTGGTGCTATACAATGGAAACCTTTGATGCTGTTGAGTTCTGTTACACAGAGGTCTCGCATCTTTTGTAAATGTATGATGAATTCATTGAGCCAATTGCCACATTCCCTTAGTGCCGTAGTTGCTGCAATTTGTCCAAGTACGTTGCTGCCATGAATGGTTGACTGATGCAGTGAAGTGGAAAAAATCCTTGTATAAAGTTCCTTGTTAGGCGCTAAAACCGCTCCTATCCTAAGTCCTGCCAATCCATACGATTTGCTAAAGCCTGTTACTGTAATCGTTCTGTTTTTTATTTCTTCATCCAAAGATGAAATGCTTACGAACTGATGTGGTTTGAAAATGATGTCACTCCAGATTTCATCAGACAAAATAATAAGATCATGTTTAGTTGCTATTTCACCAAGTTGAATCAACTCTTCTTTTGTAAATACTTTGCCCGTTGGATTGAGTGGATTGCACAAACAGATCATTTTTGTGCGCGGTGTAATTATTTCTTCTAGTGCACCAAATTCAACCTTGTTTGCTCCAGGTGGAATTGAAAATGGAACTGCAATTGCATGCACAGCCTCAACAGAATACCGAAAAAGAAAATCTACTGGGTCAAAAATGATGGCTTCATCACCTGCATTTAAAAATGTTTTACAAATCAGATAAATGCCAAATGACGCACTGTCTACCGGCAAAATATTTTCAGGATTGAAATCAACTTCTTTGCTCAACTGATAATTTTCTGCCAAGGCTTCCCTAAATGACAATAAACCTTCTGGCGGTCCGTAAGACAAATAGCCATCATGTGCATATTTTGAAATTGTTTCTCTGATAGGGTATGCACACGGAAAATCCGGATCAGCGGCTGTCAAAGGTATTACACCCTCTGGAACAGACGCCCACCTTAAGTTAAAAGCACGCTTTTTTAATATGTCTAAATTTACTTGCTCAGCGCCAAACATCATGTAAAAGAATAATATAGAAAGATTTTTCCTTAAACGTAAAAAATAGAAATCTATTGTATAGAAACAGCCAGGGAGTTTATACAGCCAGGGACGAGGGACAAGGGACGAGGGACAGGGGAACAGCCGATACAAATGAAAATTGTCGAATCGAAGAATGACCTTCGACAGGTTCAGGCACCGCGTAGTATTTTTGTTTCCAGTCTTTATGCTCAATAGCCTGGGGTTTAAACCCCAGGCTATTGAAAAACTCATGATATATTGATTATCAATGTATTACAAATTAATTCTTCATTTTTCATTCTTCATTTGTTTCGGCTGTTCCCTTGTCCCCCGTCCCTTGTCCCTCGTCCCTGGCTGTATAAAATCCCTGGCTGTATAAAAACACCTAAACCCAACCGTTCCATTCCTCTCAAACCCCTGTGATACCCTGAGCAAATGCTGCCTATAATGCAGCTCCCTTGGTCCACTCTGCACATACCACCAGCTTCCCGATGGTTTAAAATAAGAGCCTCCTTTCAATATAATAAAACGATAACTTCCGTTGATGTACTCATCATTCGTCATCTGCCAAACTGATCCGACCAAGTCTTGCAATCCATTTTTATTGACACCTTTGGGGTAACTTCCTACATCATCCAATTTACCATTGCCCAAATTACAAAAGGTTGAATCTATTCCTTCAATATTGATAACTGTTAATGTTTCCGTTACTGATTCTTCCTTCCTGCTCACTGGCACTTTTTGTTCCCATGGCCATTCATTTAGTGCCGAGGTTTGTGCAGCATACTGCCATTCAATTTCAGTAGGCAATCTCTTTCCTGCCCAACGTGCAAACGCTTTGGCGTCTTCTAGTGAAATGTATACTACAGGCTTATTCTCTATTTCTTTTGCTGGTTTTTTTCCTTTCCAATGCTTTAAAAAATTGACTGTATCCGTTGGCCGATATTTGCTGGAAATTAGAAAGCGATAGTATTCTTTATTTGTTACTGGAAATTCATCCATGTAAAAACTGTTCATTTCAAACTGCTTGCCCACTTGCTCCTTTGGATAGGGAATGAATGCGTCGCCATGACTTTCCTTAAACACAAAACTGCTTGCGGGTATCTTTTTCATCCCTTGCTGGTTTTTTTGTTGCGCGGTTACTTTGGTTTCGATACTTATTTTTCTTGCTGTGCCTGGTTGTAGTTCCAGAACTAGCTCATCTAATAAAATATCTTTTTCAAAAACTTGAACCACAAATTTGCCTTCATAGTATCCAAAGTTTTCATAAATGCTGATGTTGTGTTCACCTATTTTAAAAATTGAAGGAATTTTGTCATACGTTGGAGAGCCCTTCCAGACGCGGATTTCACTGCCTTGGTTGACAGAAAAATTTAACCGATCCCCCTCAATACTTGCCTTGATAAGTTGCGGTAGTTCTGCAATGCAATCCACTTCCCCTTCATTGTTCGTTCTCAAATATTTTTCATGAAAGGCATCTGTCTCTGCTTCAATCATGTAACGATTGTTCTCGTTTACAGGCTCCAACATTTTGTGTTGCCATAAATCAACATAGTGAAACCCTTTTTTGGGCTGCACTTCGAATAGCAATCCCTTGTAACCTTGTGGAAGAATGCTATATAATGTAAATAT
>JBILHX010000102.1:0-11649 GCA_044350285.1 Chitinophagaceae bacterium
AGCGGTTAATTTTACTCTAATCAAGCAATTTTTAACGGATAACTCAAATTTTCTACGATAAAGAATATTTTAAGGAATCTTCTTTTTTATGTTTAATTGAAAAATGTATTGAGAGTAATAAACTGATTATTAAATATCCCCCAACAAAAGAGAAAAGGAGTGGACTAACAATTTTCTCACCTAGCCATTCATCCCTCATATAAAAAAAACAAAATCCAAGAATAGTTTTCATACCCTCCCACACAAATGCGGTTGAACTCCTATCCATCAAATCTGTCAACGAATAGATAAAGAGGAATATGAAAAGACCATAATAGAATATACCTGGAACGCCTATTTGACTAATGTTCCCAAACAAATAAGAAACAAAAAACAGTAAAAATAACATTTGAATGAACGACCATGTTTTTAACCCTAGACTGCTTTTAGGATTGTACTTTTCAAAATTATAAACATCATTAATTTTATTTATTGGATATTTTTCTTCTACATCCGATGGTCTCCAACCGGTTGGCATAAACCAAACCCTGAATTTATCCACCCAACTCTTTGTTCGCAGTGCATCTGATACCAATAAAAATAAATGTTGAAAATTTATTTTTATTGGATTCCATGTTGCCGCAGGCCTGGTAATTCCGTAAACTGGAACAATGTCTTTTTTCTCTTCTTGAAATGTGCCAAATAATTTGTCCCAGAAGATAAAAACCTGGGCATAATTCTTGTCTAAATATTCTGGATTTATGGCATGGTGCACCCTATGATGGGACGGCGTTACAATGATGTTTTCAAGAAACCCCATTTTGCCAATATGCCTGGTATGATACCAAAATTGTATAAATAAATGCAAAGGTGCAACAACCGAGATCACTTGGCTAGGAACACCTAAAATCGCTGCAGGTATTAAAAAAAATACAAAAATCTTGAAGAATGAAGATGCACTCTGCCTCAAGGCACACGCCAAATTAAATTCCTCGCTGCTGTGGTGTATTGCATGCGCATTCCAAAATATGTTGACAGAATGTTGTATCCTATGTATGCAATAACCAGAAAAATCCATTGCTAAAAATGCAATCACATAAACCAATATTCCTTCCTCAATATGTATAATTGCAAAACTTTTTAAAAACCATCCGTAACTAATTACAGCAACACTCAATCCCAATACATCCTTGGTTACATTGGTGACGCCTGAAGTCAAACTTGATACCATATCCATCATTTCTACGGTATCTTCCCCCTTTCTCCAGCCATACCATTTCTCTAAAAGTACCAGCAAAAGAAAAATTGGCATCGCTATTAATAAAATCTTTCCGTAAGCTTCCATATTTGTATATTAATGTTGAATTTCGTTAATTGGAAAGTTAAAACTTTATTTTCTTTTTTTTCTTTTCACCCCTTTTCAATCAATGTTGTAAATTTAGTGATATGCTTTCAAATTCTTTGTCTCTTTTAATCGATTCTGTTGAACATAAGTTGTCCGGCCATATTTTTCATTGCATAGATGCTCATACTTGCGGGAATCCTGTTCGGCTAGTTGTTGCTGGGGGACCTGCCCTTCAGGGTAAAACCATGAGTGAAAAGCGCCAACATTTTTTGAAAGAATTCGATTGGATTAGAAAAGGACTGATGTTTGAACCCCGCGGTCACGACATGATGAGCGGAAGCATTTTATATCCCCCCCACGATCCCCAAAATGATTTTGCAGTTCTTTTTATCGAAACAAGTGGTTGCCTTCCCATGTGTGGTCACGGTACAATTGGTACAATAACTGCTGCTATTGAATCTGGACTCATCAAACCTAAAATTAAAGGGAAGATTAGAATGGAAGCGCCAGCAGGCCTCGTTGAAATTGAATACACAACTTATGGAAATAAAGTTTCCTCGGTAAAACTAACCAACGTTGCCGGTTATCTCGATCAAACTGATCTTGTTGTTGAATGTCCTGGTTTAGGTGAAATAAAAGTAGATGTCGCCTACGGCGGAAACTTCTATGCCATTGTTGATGTACAAGAAAATTTCAAAGGTCTTGAACATTTTACGGCAGACCAACTTATTAGCATGGCAAGACAGTTAAGAAAGAACATCAATGAGTTGTATACTTTTGTTCACCCAATTGATCCCACTATTCACTCGTGTAGCCATATTCTTTGGTGCGGAGAAGTAATTGATGACAAATCTACGGCAAGAAATGCTGTCTTTTATGGCGACAAAGCCATTGATAGGTCACCTTGTGGTACGGGTACAAGTGCAAGAATGGCTCAGTGGTATACACAGGGTAAATTGAAAAAAGGGGAGGATTTCATTCACGAAAGTATTATTGGCAGTAAATTCATCGGAAGAATAGAGGAGGAAACTGAAGTAAATGGAAAACCTGCAATCCGGCCTTCCATTGAAGGCTGGGCTAAAATATACGGCCATAACATCATTTCCATTGATCCTCTCGATGATCCTTACGCACATGGCTTTCAAGTCATCTAAAATCTCTTATTTTTCTATTACCTAATTATTTGTCATTATGAAAAAATTGTTTGTTATATTATTAGTGGTGTTTACAAATCTGGGAATTCTCTTTGCTCAAAATGATCACGTAAAAGTAAACCCCGTTATTTTCTCAAAAGTGGTCATTAACGATGACTTTTGGAAACCTAAAATAGATAAGGTTGCAACCAAAACCCTTCAAGCCTGTATTTATCAAACAGAAGAGAAAACAGGAAGAATTAGGAACTTTGAAAAAGTTGCCAGGGGTAAAAACGAACAGCATGAGGGCGTTTTTTATGATGACTCAGACGTTTTCAAGGCTATTGAAGCAATGGCTTACGCCATAAAAACAAATGGAAGCAAGGAATTGGAAAAAAAAGCAGACGAGTGGATTGATAAAATCGCAGCAGCTCAACAACCCGACGGATACTTAAATACATTCTATTCCCTTACAGGAATCCAAAACCGTTGGCAAGACATGAGCATGCATGAAGATTATTGTGGTGGTCACATGATAGAAGCCGCTGTAGCCTATTTTGACGCAACTGGGAAAAGGAAATTTCTCGATGTTGCCATTCGATGGGCCAATCATTTCAATGATGTATTTGGTCCAGGTAAACGCGACTGGGTAACTGGTCATCAAGAACTTGAACTTGCCATGGTCAAATTATATAAGTCCACAAATAATAAAAGCTATCTAAATGCCGCAGATTGGTTGCTTTCTGAAAGAGGAAAGGGTTTGGGGAAAGGATATACCTGGACTGACTGGAAAGACACTGGTTATGTTCAAGACCTAGTTCCTGTGAAAGAACAAAAGGAAATCACAGGTCATGCTGTTCGAGCCATGTATCTATATACGGGTGCTGCAGATGTGGCAACCTATACCGGTGACAAAGAATATATGACAGCAATGAGAAGGGTTTGGGAAGATGTTGTATTCAGAAACATGTACATCACGGGCGGTATTGGCTCTGCAGGAAGCAATGAGGGGTTCACAAAGGATTTTGATCTTCCAAATGAACAAGCTTATTGTGAAACATGCGCTTCGGTAGGCATGGTTTTTTGGAACCAACGCATGAACAACCTAACCGGTAATGCAGAATACATCGACGTGCTAGAACGCAGTTTATACAACGCAGCCCTTGATGGGTTATCATTGAGTGGTGACCGCTTTTTTTACGGAAACCCCTTGGCCTCTTTAGGAAAACAATCTCGAAAAGAATGGTTCGGTACTGCTTGCTGCCCTTCCAACATCGCTCGACTCATCACTTCTTTGGGCAATTTTATCTATGGTTATGCAGAAAATAAAATTTTTATAAACCTATTCGTTGGAAGCCAAACCAGCTTCTCGTTACCCAAAGGCGAAATCCAATTTAACATGCAAACTAATTATCCCTGGAGCGGAGATGTTAAATGTACGCTATCCATGAAAAAGAAAATACAAACCACCATTGCTTTTCGTATTCCGGGGTGGAGCAAAGGGATTCCTGCTCCTGGTGAATTATATGCATTTTCAACCAATGTTGCTGAAAAGCCAGTGATGCTGATTAACAATATTGAAGTGCCCTTCACTGAACAAGATGGGTATGCAATCATTGAAAGGGAATGGAAAAATAACGATGTCATTGAATACAAAATTCCAATGAGCATTAAAAAAGTGTTAGCCCGGAATGAATTGAAGTACGACAATGAAAGAATGGCTCTTCAGCGTGGCCCTTTGGTATATTGCGTAGAAGGGGCAGACAACAACGGCAAGGCATGGAATGTAGTAGCTCCATCCAACGCAGCTTTTAAAGCAGAGAACTTCAGCGTTTTGGATGAGAAGGTTGTAAGCTTGATTGCCGATTTACCGGTTTTGGAAATAGCCAGTGACGGGCTCTCCGCAAAAACATCAAACCAAAAAGTTCGCGCAATCCCTTACTACACTTGGTGTAACAGAGGTAGCAACCCCATGCAAATATGGCTGCCTATCTCGTTGAAAGACGTAAAAATAAATTACTAATACGACAGTGCAATGCCCGCAAATTCATTAGCACTATCTTTGAAAAAATGTTTCTATGAGTAAAGTTATCGTTGCCGGCGGTGGAATTATTGGAATGTGCGCCGCCTATTACCTAAAAAAGGAGGGACATGATGTCGTTGTTATTGAACGTGGCGACCTGAAATCTGGTACATCTTTTGGCAATGCTGGTTATATTTCACCCAGCCATTTCATCCCTCTTGCATCTCCTGGCATCATCGCAAAAGGTATGAAGTGGATGATGAGCTCAACTTCGCCTTTTTATATAAAGCCTCGGTTAAATATGGACTTAATAAAGTGGGGACTTACATTTTGGAAGAGGTCTGGGCAATCCACCATGGAAAGAAATATTCCACACATGAATGCCATCCTGCAATTAAGTAGAGAACTTACTTCTGAAATTAAAAATGACTTGGGCAATAATTTCAGAATGGAAGAAAAAGGCTGCCTCATGTTGTATAAAAGTGAACTAACTGAAAAACATGAAATTGAACTTGCAAAAGAAGCCGCAGAATTAAATATCGAAACGCAGATTTTTAATGCAAAGGAAATCCAGCAAATGGAACCTGACGTTGAAGTTAACGTTCGAGGAGGCATACTATACCCAATTGATTGCCACCTTCACCCTGGAGATTTAATGGCAACCATTAAAAAATATCTAGACGACAATGGAGTTGAATTTAAACTGAACACAACCATCACCGGATTTGAGAAGAATGCAGGTGTTATTACAAAAATAATCACAGACAACGGGGATGTAACCGGCGATGAATATTTATTGGCCACAGGTTCTTGGCTACCATTGGTTACAAAAGATTTGGGAATTGAAATATTACTCCAAGCCGGTAAAGGCTACAGCATGACATTCGAAAATGTTTCAAGAAATATTAAGTATCCTGCTATATTGGTTGACGATAGGGTAGCCATGACGCCAATGGGAGCTGATCTTAGGATGGGAGGGACCATGGAAATTAGTGGACTTGGCTCTCCAACATTAATGAAACGAGTGAACTCTATATTTTCTGCTGCAAAAAGTTATTATCCCAATTTGCCAGTTGAATTTCCCAAACCTGAAAAAATTTGGTCTGGATTAAGGCCTCTTAGTCCAGATGGACTGCCATATATTGGAAGACACTCAGCGTATAAAAATCTTGTAATTGCTGGTGGCCATGCAATGTTGGGCATTTCTCTTGCGGCCGCAACCGGTAAATTAATTGAAGAAATTATTGCACACAAAAAAACAAGTATTGATACCAGCGCATTTGACGTTGAAAGATAAATTAAAACTGAAATTAATAAATATGAAAAAAATAATGCTCTTTACCTCATTGCTGATTTCCTTTTCTTTTTTTTGCCAATCACAAAGTTTAACCAAGTTATGGGCCTCAGATACCACACTAAAAGTTCCTGAATCCGTCCTGCTTGATGCAAAGAACGAAAGAATGTTTGTCTCTAATATTGATGGGAAAGGTCCCTGGGATAGAGACGGAAAAGGCTCCATTGCATTGCTTACTTTGAACGGAAAAATCATCAACCCTGAATGGATAAAAGGATTGAATGCTCCTAAAGGCATGGCAATGGTGCAAGATTTTTTACTTGTTGCAGATGTTGACTCAATATTAATCATTGATATTGCCCGTGCGATTGTAGTTAAAAAAATCGGCATCGAAGGGGCTCAGGGATTGAATGATATTACCGCCACCAAAGGAGGAGATCTTTATGTGTCTGATTCAAAAACAAAAAAAATTCATTTGATCAGACAAATGAAATCATCTCTTGTGTTAGATAGTTTAAAAGGACCAAACGGCGTCTTGTATGTTGATAGAACTTTGTTTTTTGTTGATGCGGGTAGCTTTTATAAGTTGGGAAAAAACAACCAACGTATTTTAATTGCCGAAGGAATGGAAGGAAATACTGATGGAATAGAGCAAGTTGATGAAAATACTTTTATCGTTTCTTGTTGGGCAGGGGCTGTTTGGTTAATTAAGCTTAATGGCGATGGTATGGGTGAGAAAAAATTATTGCTTGATACCAGAAATGAAGGAATCAATACAGCGGATATCGGGTTTGATAAAAAGAATAAAATTCTATACGTTCCTACATTTTGGAAAAACAATGTTGTTGCCTATCAATTGAAATAACTTCCTCTCTACAAATTAATAAAATAAAAAGGCCTGCATGATTTAAACAATGCAGGCCTTTTTATAATTACATGATTCAATGCGGCTTATTTTTTTTTCATCTCGGATTCTAAATAGTTGTTCAATTCAATTTTACCAGCATCCTTGAGTTTTTTTGAGAGCGCCCCTAAAATAAACCCATTGATATATGGGTCTGTTTGGGATTTTATTTGCGCAGGAATCTCATCCCTAAACAAGATAATTAATGAAATGGCTTTTTTGATTCTTTCAATGCTTTTCATTTTTCCTGCCATATCTCCAATCTGCTGCATCATCAAAAATTTTTCATCTGAAAATTCGAGGGTTTTGAATTTCTCCTCAAGCTTTTCAAAAATCTCCTCTTTACCTGCCGCAATAAGTATACTGTTTATAGAAGCATCCAGTTTTCCTTTAGACGGTTGTTTCGAAAGTTTCTCCGCATAACTTAGCGCTGAAGTGGAATCTATTTTTGAAAGGGCTTTTAGGGCGGCCCCTGAAACACTGTATGAAGAGTCTGAAATATTGTCTTCAAAAAAAACCGTTAAGCTGGTATTTTTGTATTCTCCCAATAGGGCAATTAATTCAGCTTTCACCGTGCGGATTTTTTCATGCTTTGTCATCTCAACCAAGGATGTTTCAAACGATTTGGTGATTTGAGTGTCCTTAATGTTGCGGATATTCCCCAATGCCATTTCACGAAGTTCTGGATAAGGATCCTTAAGAGCCGTCTTTAACAACTCAATGGCTTTGGGGTTAGCTGTGTTCTTACCGCAAAAGTTTATGGACTCTAACCTGTCTACATAACTTGCTGCATAATTGTATTGGTGGATGAAAGCTTCTAGTGTTTTGTTCTCCTCTTTTTCACAAAGTAAAACCTTGTCTCCATCGAAATTGATTAAATCAGGCTTTGACGCTACGGTGATTTTAAAAGTATCGACAGCATTCTCAAGCCAAACTTGATGTCTATACCTGACCTTACCCGAATAAACGTCAATGTATGTCGGTATTCTAAAAATTTTACCACCCAATTGCGTTTGTTTGACAATCACAAAGGCTTGTTTTGTTGCATCATCATAACGGTAATTGATATCGAGTTTTGGATGACCACTTCCAAAATACCATTGATTAAAAAACCAGGTCAAGTCTTTTCCACTCACATCTTCTAACGCCAATCTCAAATGATGTGCTTCTGCAGATTTAAATTTGTTGCTGGTTAAATAAACATTCAACCCCTTGAAAAATGCACTGTCACCAAGATAATTCCTTAACATGTGCAGGATACGACCTCCTTTTTGATAGCTTACTGCATCAAACATTTGCTCCCTATCATCATAAAAAAAACGAACCAAATCTTTCTTTGAATTGTCTCCCGCCAAATAATTTTGCATGTCAAAGTAATTCTCAGCATCGCCGGCATCTTTACCATATTTATGTTCATTCCAAAGCACTTGGCTGTAATTTGCAAATGATTCGTTGAGTGTTAAATTGCTCCAACTTTCTGCCGTTACATAATCCCCAAACCATTGATGAAATAACTCATGGGCAACAGTACCTTCCCATTTGTTTTTGTCTGTTAGTTCTCTTGCATCTTGCTGTGCAGCATTTTGATGAATTGTTGCCGTCGTATTTTCCATGGCTCCCGCTACATAATCTCTTCCGGTTATTTGGGAGTATTTATTCCAAGGATAGTCTACCCCAGTAATCCGTGAAAAAAAACTCATCATCTCTGGCGTATTTCCAAATATAGTTTTGGCCACATCACGATACTCTTTTTCAACATAGTAATTAACTTCTTTTCCTCTCCAACTATCTTTGACAACTGCATAATCACCCACACCCATAAAAAACAAGTAAGGGGAGTGGGGTAAATCCATCTTCCAATAATCTGTTCTTGTGCCATCTTTGTTTAAAGTCTGACTAACAAGTTTTCCATTGCTTAAGCTTACATATTTAGAGGGAACCGTCATGTACAACTCTTGGGTTGTTTTTTGTTGCGTCTGATCAATGGTAGGGAACCAAACAGAATTTGATTCTGTTTCTCCTTGTGTCCAAATTTGAATTGGCTTATCTTTTATCTCACCCATAGGATTGATAAAGTAAAGTCCTTTAATCCCAAGCATTGGATCGGCTCCTGTTAGTGCTTCAAATTCATTGGGCTTTGAGGTATAGTTGATAAATACAGTGTATTGATCTCCTTTCCTGTAGGTTTTGGGAAGCTTTAATTTTAGCTTAAACCCATCATAGTCATATCCGATTTTTTTGTTTTCATACCCAATTATTGAAACCTTATGCAATTCCATGCCTTTTGCGTCCAATGTCAAAGAATCTGTTGGACTAAAATGAGGCGTGAGGGTAATCCAAGCTTTTCCATACAAGTGTGCTTTCGCGTAATCAAACCGAACGTTCAATTTGGTATGAACAAGGTCGTTGATCCTTGTTGGCGTTAACCGAGGCGTTTTGCTCCAGTCGTTTTCTGGGATTTGTACCTTTTGTCCGAATGAATGCCATACAAAAAGTGTCAAAATGAGTGAGAATATAAATTTTTGCATAAAATGATTTGTGTAACAAAGATATTTGGTTGCTGAATTCACCGATAATAATTTTATGAACGGTTAAATTGATTGTAACGCTATATTTGATTCTTTTGGTAAATTTGTGATCATGAGAGATTATAAAAGGTATTTTTTAATAGCTGTTTTCATTTTTGGTGTGTTTTTTTCAACAAATGCACAGCATTACTTTTTTATAGAATCAGATGGCCAACAGGCTTTTTATATAAAGAAGTCAGATACATTGTACTCCTCTTCAGCAAATGGTTTTTTAATCATTCCCAAAAACACAGAGAAAACCTTTTCAATTACAGTTGGTTTTCCAAGAAACAAATACCCTGAAGCAGTATTTAAGCTAGAGGAAATGGATAAAGACCGGGGGTTCCAACTAAAAAATTTTCAGGAAAAGGGATGGGGCCTTTTTGATCGATCCTCATTTCAAATAATAATGCAGGTGACATCTGATGTTTTGAAGGAAAAAATTCAACCGGACAACTCTCAAAAAGAGGGGATGGCATTCGCAAACATGCTTTCAGAGGCAACTGACGATAAATCATTACTTAAAAAAGAAAAAACCGTTTTAAAAAGTCCCCAAAAATCTCTAGTCCCAAAGCAAATTGCCAAACCTATTACGGAAATAGTCAAGTCGGATGCAAAGGCCCTCCCTGTGGCAAAAAAAATCCCTAATACAATCACTCAGGTTAAAATAGACAGCAGTGATAAGGGGATTTTGAGTATTAAATACATTGACAAGTCATCTGATGGCAAAACCGATGTGGTTGATTTGAAAATTGAAGTTTCAAATAATGTTGAAGTTATAAAAGTAGGGGTTGACTCTATTTCCTCTAATGCAAAAGGAAAACAAACTAGTGCGTTAAACACCAACAAGTTAACAGATTCTTCGGCTACTGACTACCCTAAATCAGAACCCGGAACCCCTGTTAATTGCTCATTGCCCCTTGCCACAGAAAAGGATGTAAAAAATATACAAAGGAAATTATTAGGCTTTGTAGATGGAGAGGAGCAATTGAAGTTTACGGAAAAAAGTTATAAGGCCAAATGTTTCACAACAAACCAAACAATGGAAATTAGTTGGTTTTTATTGAACGAAGACCTGAAGCTTGGGTTTTTTGAGAAGGTCTTGAAGCATATTTCAGATCAGGAAAACATCAAGCTTCTCGAAAGTGGGTTTGTTAAAGAGGAAAATATTAATGCATTCAGGGCTCTTTTGTCAATAAAAAACTAGTTTTTACTTACTTGATGACAACATATTTCTTAGCTGTTACATATAAAGGAACCAATTATGCAGGATTCCAAATTCAGGAGAACTCAATAACAATACAAGGGGAAGTTGAAAAAGTATTGAGAACATATCTTCAACAAGATGTTAAACTTACGGGTTCTTCACGAACTGATACAGGTGTCCATGCACTTATTAATTACTTTCATTTCACCATAGATGGCATCTTGAATGATAAAATGCTCTACAACCTCAATGCCATGTGTCCATTAGATATAAGCATTAGAGGTATATATAAAATGCATGATGATGCCCACAGCCGTTTTGATGCATCATCTAGGGTCTATGGTTATCATATATCAAATCAAAAGAATCCATTTTTAACTGATAGGGCATGGTTTTGTCCATATCCCATGAATAAGGTATTGTTAGATGCTGCCGCAAGTATTGTAATGGGGCAACATGATTTTACGAGTTTTGCTAAAAAGAATAGCCAAGTCAAAACGCATATTTGCAGCATTAGACTATGTACATGGGAGGAAACTGAGCATGGCTGGAAATTCACTGTAGAAGGAAATCGTTTTTTAAGAGGGATGGTGCGTGGATTGGTTGCAACAATGGTGAAAGTTGGTAGACAGAAAATCAGTTTAGAGGAGTTCATGCATGTATTGAATTCTAAAGATAATACCATGGCTGATTTCACTGCCCCCGCCCATGGATTGTTTTTGGAAAAAGTTAATTACCCATACGCCGTTGACTCAAGAAGTATTTGATCAAGCTTGAATTATTTTATCCTCTGAAGGCTTGATTCCATTGGCTTTCAGTGATAAGGAATAAACGGATTCATATTTAATTTGGAACGTAAGTAACTTCTGTCCTATATTTGCATCCCGCCTCTAAAAAAGGCTAGTTCTTCGAAATTTTTAGTTTGTTTTTTTTGATAATTCATTAAAAATTAAATTAGTTTAATTCGATAAAATTTCTTACTTTTGCACTCCCAATAAAACGGGGGATGGTTAGTGAGAAAGATGTTTAGCCTTTGGAAAAAGGGATAGTTCTTCGAAAAGTTTCAGATAGTTTTTTAGGGTATAGATTCTAAAAATAAGTTTGGCTAAATACATTAAATCAGTTACTTTTGCACTCCCAATAAAATGGGTAGTTGTTGAGAGACAGCTGAAAAGATCTTTGAAAGTTTGGAAAGCA
>JBILHX010000199.1:0-3760 GCA_044350285.1 Chitinophagaceae bacterium
TCATCTCCTTCGGTTACTACAGCAATCAGTCGTCCCCTTCTAGCATTTATTTCTTGCATATTGCTGATGACTTTTTCATGATATGCATCCTTTGTAGCAACAAACAACACGGGTAATTCTTCATCTACAAGCGCAATGGGGCCGTGCTTCATCTCAGCTGCAGGATATCCTTCAGCGTGTATATAAGAAACTTCTTTTAATTTCAAAGCCCCCTCTAGGGCTATAGGGAAATTATATCCACGACCAAGAAATAGAAAGCTGGTGGCAAAAGCATGTTTTTCTGCAATTCGCTTAATCTCATCTGTATTTTGTAAAATTTTAGCCACCTTGTCAGGCACTGTACTTAGTTCATTAAGAAGATGAATAAATCTTTCTTCGCTGATTGTTTGTTTTTCTTTTGCGATCTTGAATGCAATGAGGGACAAAACAACAAGCTGTGCGGTGAAAGCCTTTGTACTTGCTACACCAATTTCAGGACCGGCATGTGTATAAGCGCCAGCATGTGAAATACGGGCAATGGAAGACCCCACAACATTAAGAATACCGAAAATAATTGCACCTTTTTCCTTTGCTTTGTCAATTGCAACAAGCGTATCTGCTGTTTCTCCACTTTGTGAAATGGCAAAAATCACATCTCCTTTGTTGATGATTGGATTTCGATAACGAAACTCAGATGCATACTCCACCTCAACTGGAATGCGACACAACTCTTCGATAATATATTCAGCAATGAGAGCTGCGTGCCAACTGGTGCCACATGCAACAATGATGATTCTGTTTGCATTCTTAAGTTCTTCGATATATTTCTGAACCCCTGCCATAACTACATCAGCATTGGCTAAATCAAGTCGTCCCCGTAAACTATCGAAAATTGTTGCAGGCTGCTCAAAAATTTCCTTGAGCATAAAATGCTCAAATCCTCCTTTTTCAATGGCCGCAAGCTCCATATCCAACATCTGAACAAAAGGGGTAATCGTTTCATTTCCCAAATTCTTTAAGACAAGTTCTCCGCCTTTTACAATTGCAAGTTCATAATCGTTAATATATACAACTTCCTTGGTGTATTCTATAATTGGAGAAGCGTCAGATGCTAAAAAATATTCATTCGTTCCTATCCCTATAACCAAAGGACTCCCCTTTCTTGCGGCTATTAAGGTATCAGGATTTTCTTCATCCAACAAGACAATCACATAAGCCCCTGTAACTCGTTTAAGGGCAATGCGCACAGCCTCTTCAAGGGAACAGTCATTGTTTTCTCGGATATCATCAATAAAATTTAGCAGCACTTCTGTATCTGTGTCACTTTTAAACTCATATCCTTTTGAAATAAGCTCACGCTTCAGCATGCTGTAATTTTCAATAATCCCGTTATGGATCATTGAAATTCTTCCACTTTGGGAGATATGAGGATGTGCATTTCTATCACTTGGTTCGCCATGAGTTGCCCAACGCGTATGTCCAATTCCAATTGTTGCAGATAAAGGCATCCCTAAAAGGGATTCTTCCAACTCGGCAACCCTGCCTTTCTTTTTATACACATTGATTTTATCTGAAAATAATGCGACTCCAGAGCTGTCATATCCACGATATTCTAGTCTCTTTAACCCTTTTAAAATTATTGGATAGGCTTCTTGGTGTCCTACATAGGCTACAATACCACACATGACATAGGTTTTAGTTGAAGCGAAATTATCAAAGTAATATGTCTAAATCATAAACTTTGACAAAATGATGTAATTAAATTGCCGAAATATATTTTGAGTGAACATTAGCTAATTATTTCACAAACAGTACTACTTCCTCTCCTCTAATTTTCCAAGCTTCCCGTTTGCACCTGCAAAAAACACGTGCTGCCCTGTCCTTGATTTTTTTACAACGTGAAATCCCTGAGCAGAAATATTTTTCCAATTTAACCCTTGATCAATTGAAAAATCCACACCTGATGTTCCACAAGCAACAACGTCACTTTCAGACACAAAAGAGACACTGCTTTTGTATCCATTTAATGCTGTTTGTGGATATGAAAGATGAACACCCTGTTCAAATGAAATCAAAACGCAAGAACTGTCTCTCAACTTATCATTTGAAAAATCACCTCCAACAACGATACCAGTTTTAAATGACGGGGAAATAGCCATCGCATTGGCTCCTGTTGAATTTTTTCCAGATTGAAGTGGCAGTGGCACACAATTGCTACCCCAAAAAAGTCTAGAAGAAATACCGCCTGAAACATACATAAACGCGCGAGATCCTTTTTTAGATTTGTCCATCACAACATTCGATCCACTTGACGCAAAAAATGCTTCTCCCGGTAACATTGAAGTGCAGTTATTATCTCTTTTGATCACTTGCCAAGTTTCCCCATAGTCATTTGTTTCTGCCAAAAAAACCTTGTTTAGAATAGGATCCCCAACAACAACTCCATTTTTTCCACTAAAATCCATGGCATCTAAAAACATGCCTGTGGTCGTATCTTCAAAAACTTTTCTCCATGAACGCCCAGCATCTACTGTTTTTAAAATGATGGCAGGTTCGGAAACAGCCATTATTATTGCTACAGATGAGTCAAATGACTCAATATCCCTAAAATCCCTTTTTTCATAACCCGTTACTTGAATCCATCGAAAAGAAACACCGCCGTCAACACTTTTTCCAACCATGCCATTGCTGCCACTGCACCATATAATATCATCCGATACAACAGACAACCCACGCAATGATGTTTTTGTTCCTTCCTGAAGCAGTTGAACAGATTGAGTGTATCCGGCAGAAATGTAAACCAAAAAAAGGGAGGTTAAAATGGCTCTAATCATAAATTTAAAGTTACGAAATTAGATTCTTAAACATTCAATAAATAGGCTACTGGATACCAGCTTAAGTTTATTTTATTTATGTGGAAGCTAAATATTTTTATCAATCAAATGCATGGAATATCTTGCAGCGGAAAGTCCTTCGCCTTACTCCATCAATCTAGTAAATGAAATTTATTCAAATCCTTTTCTTTCTTACAACTGTTATGTCATCTCTGTGTTTGATGGGGCAGTCAAAAAAATACAAAACAATTCGGGGCATACTGATAGATTCAACTGTTTCAATTTCCAATATTAACGACTCTACAAATTCAAATAGATTCCTAAAAGGCGCAACTGTTTCTATAATATCAAAAAAGGATTCTTCCGTTATTGGGTATAGCTTGTCAAATGCAACTGGCAATTTCATCATAAAAAATATTCCATTAGGCGAATATTTTTTAACTATTACTTATTTGGGATTCAAACAAATGAATCAACCATTAAGCTTAACAGGTTCAGAAGCGGAATACAATACAGGCACATTAGTGATGACAAAATCAGAAAAAGAGCTTGAAGGGATTGTCATAAAAGCTTCTGGGATGATGATAAAGGGCGACACAACAGAATTCAATGCAGGTGAGTTCAAAACAATTCCCAATGCTTCTACGGAAGACCTGTTGAAAAAGATTCCGGGACTTGAAGTTGACAAAGACGGATCCATTAAAACGCAAGGTGAACCTGTAATGAGAATCTTGGTTGACGGCAAACCTTTTTTTGGCAACGACCCTAAAATGGCCACTAAAAATCTGCCCGCAGACATCATTGAAAAAATACAAATTATAGATGCATTGAGTGAACAAAGTGAGTTTAGTGGATTTGATGATGGAAACAGGGTAAGAACCATCAATATTATAACGAAGAAAGACAGAAAAAAAGGATTATTTGGAAAGGCAAGCACAGCAGTTGGG
>JBILHX010000200.1:0-3709 GCA_044350285.1 Chitinophagaceae bacterium
TTAGAATTGGTTTGTTAATAGAAAGTCTACCAAGTGTTACATAATCATAAACAGATTGTTACGCAATCTCGAGATTGAATATAAAAACCCTTAGCTTCTTACAAAGAGGAAGGAGAGGTTTTCTTGCTAATAAAGCATCCCCGTCCCCTTCGGGAGACAGGGATGGAAAAAAAATGTTACAGTTAATAAATTGATTTTCAATGAATTACAAAGACGTCATTATAAACGAAGCGAAGGATCTCCCCCTCACCCGAGACCTATTTATTGTTTATCTTTGAACATCATCAATTTTAATTCAGTAAGATGAAAAATCGAATTTTATTTTTTTGCTTATGCATTGTTTTAATAGCGGGTTACTCAAACCAAGCACGCTCACAAAAAAAAGCAGTAATTGCTTATTACTCAGGTAGTTTGGCAGCAATAGATTCTTTCCAAGCTAAAAATTTCACGCACATAATTTATTGTTTTGGACACCTGAAAGACAATCAACTTGTGTTAAGGGGCTCAAAAGATACGTTGTTGATACAGAAAATGATAGCCATGAAACAACAAAACAAAAAACTGAAAGTATTGCTATCCCTTGGTGGATGGGGAGGCTGTGAGCCTTGTTCTGAGGCATTCAGTACAGATGAGGGTAGAACAACCTTTGCGAATTCAGTAAAATCGTTGACAGATTATTTTGGATCTGATGGTATTGATTTGGATTGGGAATATCCGAGCATTGAGGGTTTTCCTGGTCACAAGTTTATGGCAGAAGACAAAGAAAATTTCACCAGTCTCGTAAAAAAACTACGATCTGTATTGGGGAATAAAAGCACTGTAACCTTTGCTGCAGGAGGGTTTCAAGGCTTTCTCGACAATGCTGTTGATTGGGATGCCGTGATGCCTGTAGTGGACTATGTAAATCTGATGACTTACGATTTGGTGAGTGGATATTCAACCGTAACAGGACACCATACTGCGTTGTACAGCACACCTTCTCAAAAAGAATCGACTGATAATTGTGTTCAATCACTCATCAAAAAAGGAGTTCCTGCCAAAAAAATGATCATTGGTGCTGCTTTCTATGCAAGAACATGGGAGGGCGTAGCTTCAACAAACAATGGTTTGTACCAATCAGGAAAATTCAAACACTTCATCGGATACAATCAATTCCCGGAACGCATTTCAGAGAAATCAGGTTATACAATTTATTGGGATAGCACGGCGCATGCACCCTTTGCTTACAATGCAACTGAAAAATCCTATGCAACATTCGACAATATTCGTTCGATGGAAGAAAAAACGAAGTATGTCTTGAAAAATAAATTGGGCGGAATTATGTTCTGGCAACTGGGACATGATACCTCAAAAGATGGCCTGCTTGATGCGATCAATAGGACGCTGAAAAAGTAAAAATTTTTGTTGATTTATAAAAATTGGGTAACGAAATTATTGTGTGATGTTTTATCAAATAGACATCATGCTCAACAACTACTTTGGCATTCTCAATGTGGATTTTAAAATTTCATACCCCATTCTGAATAACAAATCGAATAACCAAAAGTATATATTTCAGCGGAGTGTAAGTATAATGTTGGATGAGTAGGAAGAAAATTTAATAAAGGATTCTCGTCTTTCAAATACACAAAAAAATCCTGAAGTAATTGAATGACATTAAAAAAACTTTTACATTTAATCGAAAAATAAATACCATGAAAAAAATAAAAATTATTTATTGGATATCAACAGGGATAATTTGTCTATTCTCATTGGGTGCCGTGCAAATGAATTCACAAATGGCAATTGATGGTGCCAATCATTTGTTGATTCCACGATATCTTGCGTTAGAAGCAAGCATCGGCCAGCTAATTGGGTTGCTGCTATTGATTGTACCAGCAGTTCCCATTCGCTTTAAGGAGTGGGGTTATGTAGGCTTCGGGATAATGTACATAACTGCATTTATTGGACATATGTCAGTTGGAGATGCCTTTGTTCCTTATGGCGTTATGTCCATACTCTTCTTTGGCATACTGCTATGCTCCTATATATGTTTGCATAAATTGAATGCGGAAAAAAACAAACAGACCCTGTAAAAATTAAGTACTCATTTCTTTTTAACAAGTAAATGCAATCATTGAATTAGGGTATTGTCACTATTTTTTGATTTTGAATTCAAGCCTTAAAAGATGGTGTGAAACAAATCTTCATCAACCTTTCCTTGAAGGCTAAGGAACAGAACAGCATTTATCAAAAGTTCAACAAAAGTTAATCAACATAGTTATTCCTTATCTCGAAAACTTGATTTTCTGATTTCGTAAGGTACAAGATGGCATTAGATTCAACTTTGCCTGAAGAAATATAAGGCATGAAATTAATGGGTTTGATGATGTTGGTGATGTTTACATCTTACGATGGATTTACACAGAATAAAGGGGATGAAAATGATTCAAGCAAGATAATTCCGATGCCACAGATTCAGGTACTGCTTCAACGGGACAGGTTGCTTTCAAAGGTGCCAGGTTCCGTTTTCGTATTAGATGCAAAAACAATCAAAAAAATATCCCCTACTACGAGCAACGAATTGCTGAGAAAAGTCACTGGTTTACATGTAGTGGATGAAGAAGGTGCAGGACTAAGGTTAAACATTGGAGTGAGAGGCCTAGACCCGGATAGAAGCAGGAATATCCTGATACTTGAAGATGGCATTCCTGTTGCCCTCAACCCTTATGGAGAGCCTGAAATGTATTTTTCTCCTCAGATAGATAAAGTTGCTACCGTCGAAGTATTAAAAGGGAGTGGACAAATTCTGTTTGGACCACAAACAACGGGGGGTGTCATCAATTTAATAACACAACATCCGCCAGAAAAAGAAACAAAAACACTGAGAATAAAAACAGGTTCTGGTGGCTTTTTATCAACCTTTTGGAGCTATGGAAATGCGGTAGGCAAAACAAGCTTTATTGTGAATTATCTCAATAAACGAGCAGACAACATTGGATCTACAAGATTCAACTTACATGATTTCTCTGGAAAATTAAAAATTGAATTAAATAAGCGAGTCAATATTGGTATTAAAATAGGAGTGTACGACGAGGCATCCAATTCAACCTATATTGGCATCACACAAGCCATGTACAACAAAGGAGGACAAGATTTTAGTCGATTGGCACCGAACGATTTTCTTCCAATAAAACGATACAGCATCTCAGGTACCCATCAGTACAAGATTAACAACAACATGCAGTTGCAAACATCTGTATTTAGCTACACCACCACAAGAAATTGGAGAAGACAAGACTTTTCGTCAAATGCAACCACAAGTAACCAGACCGGGGTGATATGGGGAGATGAAAGCATACCCGGAGGTGCTATTTACATGCTTAAATCAAACGGACATAGAAACAGACAATTTGAAGTAAGTGGAATTGAATCACAGCTTAAATGGAAAACCAATACCCAATTTATTCAAATTGGCACAAGGGTATTATATGAAAATGCGGATGAGCAATACTTAATCGGGAATAAACCAAATGCCAATGGAGGAAATCTTCGTGATGTAGAATTCAGAAAAGGAAAGGCCTTGAGTGTATATGTGCACGATAAAATTTCCATTACAAAAAAGCTTGAAATCAATATTGGCACAAGGATTGAAAAGTTTGATTACTCTAGAAATATTCAGCGAGGAAGATTAAATATTGGAGGATCAACAGTAATAGTGGATACAAAT
>JBILHX010000103.1:0-11348 GCA_044350285.1 Chitinophagaceae bacterium
AACTCCATCATGTACTGCAAACTCCATGATTTTTAAGTCTGTATTTAGTTTCGATTTATGCAACTTTCTTTTAAAATCAATTGTTCTCCACAAAACCACTTTGAACCCATTGTTGATTGTAAATTCAGGAGGCATTAATCTTGCCTCTTCTGAGTATCTGATTATATTCTTGATACCGTTTCCACATAAATCCATATTAGAATTTAGAAACAACAAGTTCGCCAATTGAGGATTAAGAGGATTGGCTCGATCGGGAATTTGTAGCGATGCCCGTATCAACTCATTGGGCAATAGAGCTGGATTAAACACTTCCACACGATTGCTAAAAATTGACACCTGAATACTGGCTTTGCTGAAATAATCACGGTGTGCCACAGCATTGGTAATAGCCTCGGCAATAACAATACGCGGAATTTCGTAAGTAGTGTTTAGTTCATTACCTATTTCAAGCTTGCCAGAGATTATTTTAAGTTTAGACATGATGAAATCAATGGATTGTTCAATCATTTCAAATAAAGTCCCCTTAAATTCAATGGCTTCCGGGATGGGCGTTTCAATAATCTGTCCATGAAAACTTGCACACCGTATTGTTGCGCTACGAAAAAATTGCTGTGGATTCTTCCCAAAAGCCATTAACGCAACATTGGCAATTTGTTGATTGGACAAAAGATCTAAATGGTTTAATGCCTCTATAACATTGGCTGTTGATGGTAAATTTAGATTTCGCTTTTGAATAGCCGTATTAATGAAATTGGTTATTTTTTTACCATCAATGTCTTGAAGACTTGCATCTGGATGCATCCTCTCATCAAATTGTTGGGAGATGATTTTGCCGTTTAGTTTAAGGGTATTAATGCAACATGTATAAACCTCTAACTTAAACTCATTAAAATTAGCAAAATGTTTGGGCACGAGATCCTGTTTTACCCTTTCTATAAAATCTAATTCTCTTGGATTACGATTTTCATCTTGAACTGCTTTTATAAAAATCCATCGTTCAAGCATCTGATTTTTTGCTTCTACATATTCTTGTTCAGTTGAAGAAATTCTATCATTATTTACAAAATCATAATCGACCCCCAAAAGTCCGATATAAATATCTGATTTGGCTACTTGTTCCAATTGAGCACTCGAAAAATAAATACGGCTATCCGCCAATTCCTCAACCAAAAACACATCAAAGAAGCTACTAAGCAAAGCATCTTCACGGATGTAGGTTGATAAATCTTTTCGTTCTTTTTCAAATTCCTGTTGAACGCTGCTGATGAATATTTTTAAAGGTTTCATAAAAACTTCCTTCATTTACTAGTGTAAGCAATGTACATTTTTTTATGCGGCATTTATAACTAAAAAAAGATATAAAAAATCGTCATGCGTTTTTTGAAATATTCAACCTTTAATGAATTATTCAAAGTCATTTCAATATAAAACTAAGCATAAAAAAATGGGGCACGATATAAAATCATGCCCCATTTCTAACTTAATGTAATGAATTAATATCCTGGATTCTGATACATCTTTGCAGGATTCAACAAAAATTCTTTCAACGGAATGGGATAATAATAATCCTTAGCAGTGAAATTTGAAAGAGGACAGTTGTCGTAATCCAATTGGGTTTTTGCCCTAAAATAAGCAACCAATTCTGTTTCGTTAAAGAAACGAGTTAGGTCATGCCACCTGTGGTGTTCAAATGCAAGCTCCACCCTTCTTTCATGCATGATGGCCAATTTCAAGGAAGGATATTTAGCAACATACGAAGGATCAGTTAACATAACTGCATAAGTTGGACGCTTGGCACGCTCACGAACCATGTCTAAATTCTTAATGGCATTTGCTTGGTCGTTCAACAACAAATATGTTTCTGAAAGGCAAAGAATCACGTCTGCATAACGAAGCAAGATCCAATCATTTCCACCATAACCAAGCGTACTAGCTCCTGCAGCAGCATCTCTGAATTTGGTGATGAAATAACGGCCAGATGAAGGGGCCAATTTAATGGAGAACGTTGTTCTTAAATCACCAGTCTCAAACTCTTTCAACAAGTCATTTGTAAACAAACCGCCTGTTCCTTGTGAGACAAAAAGGGAATTGATGGTTTCACCTTTAGCTTGGTTATTCCTAGCCAAGGATGAGGAAAGAGATGCGTCTCCTTGCTTATGAACAATTTGAAAAATGATTTCAGCGTTGGTTGCTTTTTTATTAACATCAAATACATCAGCAAAAGGAATGTCGGCTAAATTAACAAAAGTTTTTTGGTTGAAACAAGCCAACAAAGCATCTTTTGCTTTGGTTAGGTTTTCAGTTTTGTTTGCAGTTAGGCTTGTTGCCATGGTGAGGTAAACCTTACCCAACAAAGCATTTGCAGCCTGAAGAGAAACCCTACCCTTGTTAGCAACAGGTTGCACAACAGGTAAGTTACTTGCAGCAACATCCTTTAAATCTGCAACAATTTGATCATATACTTTTTCTTTCTTTTCTCTGAAAGTAAGAGCAGCGGCCTGTTCTGCGCTGGTAAGTCGTTCAGTTACCAATGGCACATCACCAAACTCTTTCACGAGGTTATAGTACATGTAAGCACGGAGGAACTTCATCTCAGCGATGTATTGGGTTTTGGTAGCAGGAGATGCAAACTGTATTTTATCAATGACAGATAAAATGATGTTTGCTCTTGAAATTGGAACGTATAAGGCTGTCCAATGGCTCAACAAATAACTGTTGCTTGGAACCAATGAGAAAGCTGAGAATTGGAAAGGCTCACCATTGTTTGATTGTTGATCTGTGGTATTTACATCATCAGAACGGTTGTCTGTCCACAAGTTTGCTCCCTCGCCTACACAGTTTGAACTTCTCAACGCTTGGTAAACACCGTAAACGCCAGTTGTAATATCAGTTTCCTTGTTATAGGCATTGTCTACAGTAACTGCGTTCGGATTATTCTGTTCAAGAAAATCTTTCTTGCATCCCATACCTGCAATCATCAAGATGCACGTAATTATCAGTGAATATTTTTTCATAATTTTTTCTTTAGTTCGATTAGAATTGTACTTTAAAACCAGTGTTGAAAGACCTTACCAATGGATATTTTCCATAATCAACACCAGGTGTTAAGTTTGAACCATTGTTAAAATCAACTTCAGGATTGTAACCCAAATAATCTGTTACGGTAAAGGCATTGTCAACTGAAGCATTCCACGTAATGGCTCCAATTTTCATTTTTTTGATAAAAGATAGGTTGCTAAGGTTTACATTCAAGCTGATGTTTGTGCAGCGGAAGAATGAGCCATCTTGTAAATAGTAATCAGACAAACGGGTGCTGTTGCTTTGAGAGCCGCCGCGTGAAGCACGGTATTCTTTTCCATTTCCAGGATTGGCTTCATTGCGGTAACGTTGCTTTACGATGGTGTATAGATTACCAGAACCTTCCATATTCCTGATGTAATAATCTTGTCCATCAATAATTTTATTTCCTTCAGAACCATTGAAAGAAGCGCTTAAATCAAATGCTTTGTAGTTGATGTTGAGGGCAAAACCATAACTGAAAGTTGGATATGGATTTCCAATAATTCCTTTATCAGCATCAGTGATGATGTTGTCGCCATTGATGTCCCTGAAATACAAGTCACCAGCACGCAATGGGGTACTAGAAAAAGTTGAAATCGGGAATCCAAGTAATTTGTAGTTGGCAGGGAATTTATTTCCGTTTGCTTTGTAAGCGGCAAGATCTGCATTTACATTAATGATGTCCTTTTCTCTTACCATACCAGCAACTTCTATACCGTAGAATGAACCAACTGGACTACCTTCTCTTGTTACGTGTGTGATGTAAGAACGTTCAGCACCATTGATTTGAATTTCGCTGGCACCACCAAGACTAACAACCTTATTTTTGTTCATCATGATATTACCAGAAAGTCCAAGGTTAAAGTTTTTTGATTGAATCAGCTTTCCATCCAATTGAAGATCAAAACCTTTGTTGCTGATATCAGAGTTTTTAAGGTTGGTAAGGATAGAAGTTGAACCAGCAAGTGCTGAAATACTTTGGTTATAAAGGAGGTTGAAAGAATTACTGATGTAGTAGTTAAAGATAACTGACAACCTATTGTTCAAGGTTTGAACATCTGCACCAAAGTTGTAAGATGAAGTAGATTCCCATCCTAGTTTATCATCGGTTATACCACTTGCCCAAGTTGAATTATATACAGTATTTCCCATTACTTGTCCACCAGCACCAGTTAGGTTCTGCTCATAACGATAATTACCAATGTTGTTGTTACCCGTTAATCCCCAGCTTGCGCGAAGTTTCAAAGTTGAACTCTTTCCCAACCAATCTTTGTAAAAAGATTCGTTAGAAACATTCCAACCAGCAGAAACCGAACCGAAGTTCCCCCATTTGTTGGCAGGACCAAACCTTGAAGAAGCATCAGAACGGAAAGAACCCGTCATGAAATATTTCTTATCAAAGCTATAAACAGCCCTGGAAAGATATGAAACGAGGGTGGTGGTTGATTTGCCAGAACCAAGTCTGCTGAAATCTCCAGCAACAGAACCGCCTGCAGTTATTTCAGGAACGAGGTCATTGGTGTAATTCTTTGCAGCAACGGCTAGGATATCAGAATTTGTTTGTTGAGCAGTATAACCTGCCAACACATCCATTTGATGTTTGTTGAATTTTTTGCTGTAATTCATTGTGTATTCACCAAGTATGTCTTGGATGTTCATGAATTGAGCAGAAGAGTTAGCTGCAAGAATTGATTGTGAAGAACCGGGAGGATTTATACCACTGCTCAGGCTGGTAGGATAGTAATATTCATATTTCTCACCATAATGTTCACCACCGACATTTACTTTTGCAATCAAGTTTTTAACGATTTCATAGCTCGCTGAAGCATTGAAAGATGCACGCAGTCCGTTCCTGTAAATCTTTACTTGTTGTGCAAGAGCCAATGGATTTTCTATGCCTTGGAAAGCGTAGCCATAACCACCGGTTAGTGCACCTGAATTTGCATAAGAAAGGGCCAGGGTTCCGTCTGGATTGAAAGCAGGGAAAATTGGCATATAAACCAAAGCACCCAGAATTGGACCTTGGTTAAAACGACCTTCTTGCACTTCTCTGTTTTTCGTATTGGTAACAAAAACAGAAGCAGAAGTCTTCAATTTATCTGTAACATCTGCATCAATGTTAGTCCTGAAATTTAAACGCTTTTGGTATGTACTGTTTAGAATACCATCCTGATCGAGGTATCCACCACTGATGAGATAACGGGTGTTTGCTGTACCACCAGAGAATGAAATATTGTGGCGTTTAACAGGAACAGTGCCATAAAGAACATCCTGCCAATCTGTATTATAAACAGGCTTGATCATTTTTTGGGTAGGAAAATCGTACAATGATTCTAGAATACAAACACCGCAACCGGTAGCGGTTTGACCAGCCTTCACGATACGCGTTGCATTGTTGTCGGAATAAAAAGCATCGCTCCAGGCAATACCCCTTGCATCGAGGATGTCTTTATAACTTGCATTTCTGCCATCAATAAAAATTTCTGCGAAATCGCTGCTGTTCAACAAATCAACTTTGTTGGCCAATTGTTGTTGGCTATATTGGTAGCTGTATTCAAGTTTGCCTTTCCCTTGCTTGCCACGCTTTGTGGTAATCAACACGACACCTGCAGAAGCCCTAGAACCATAGATGGCAGCAGAGGCAGCATCCTTCAAAATCTCTATTGACTCGATGTCATCTGGATTGATAAAAATATCGTTTCCAGAAGTTGCTGGGTTAAAACCGCCGGTACCACTACCGCCGTTACCCTGACCTTGGCTTGAGTTTCCACCAACAGCATAACCATCAACCACATAAAGAGGTTCAGAACTTGCATTGATAGAACCGATGCCACGAACACGAATTTTGGTACCAGAATATGGAGCACCACTCACTTGTGACACCTGAACACCAGCAACTTTTCCAACCAACGCTTGACTCAACGTTGGAGCGCTAAGGTTAAGTTCTTTGGCCCTTACGCTTGAAACAGCTCCTGTAACATCACTTTTGCGAAGCTTTTGGTATCCAATTGAAATGATTTCATCCATTAATTTTATTGACTCCGATAAAACAACGTTAACAACTAAACCAGTTGCTTTAACTTCTTTGCTTTCAAAGCCAACTGCTGAGAAAACGAGTACATCCCCTGACGTAGCTGCGATAATGAACGAACCATCAGCTTTTGTTATTGCAGATAATTTCTTTTGCTGAACGCTGATTGTAGCACCGGGAATTGGGTCATTGGAAGCACTTTTAACGGAACCGGAAATTCCGGATTGTGCGAATGAGAAAACCGAATGCATGAGTAGGCATGCAAATAATAGCATGCTAACTGAACTTGATTTTTTAATCGTCATTTTGATTGTTTGTTTGTTTATTTCTTAAAGTAATTACCAAGTAAGATTCATCGAATTCACATTGTTGATGCGGGAAGAAGAGACAGCAATGCCCTTTTTTTTATTTTTTGTTAACGTGAACCCTTCCAATTCATCGTTGCGATCAACGTCAATCACTTGCAAAACTTTTTCATGTCCTTGCTTGATTGATGCTGGTAAATCTAGGAAAGTGAACCTCCAACGTCTTCCTTCAATTTGATTTTGAATCAAGACCAAAATATTTTTCTCTTTGATAAAGTGTAAATTTTGAACCCAAGGTGAACAAGTGAATTTTGCAACCAACACACCGTCTTCAGATGTCTTTTTTGAATTAGCAAGTTTTGCAGGATCATATAAGCGAACCTCATTGTTTTTATTTCCATAATCAGCGGTGGCTAAAAACCAGTGTCCATCATACTTTATGTACTCAGGCCTGGTTCCTTGGATGCATGCATCGTCTTCAATGACTTGCAATAAATTTCCATCCAAGCGATTGGTCTTTTGAAGTCCTTTCCAATCAACCATATAAATAATAGCCTTCCAAAGTGTACCCTCTTTATTAAGCCTGATGCTATTGCCGATAAAAGTAGGAAGTCCTTTTTCATGGGCGATTCCCGTTGGGTGGTTGATAACATCACTATCGTGCAGTGTTAATTTAATTTCCTTGTTGAGATACTTCAATGAATCTCCAAGGAGTTTGTATTTTCTTATCATTCCAATTTCTCTATCTCCATAAGCATAGAAGAAATTGCCAATACGAGAAATACCCTGACAAGCACCTAAAGAATCGATCGACATTGCGCGGGTGATATGCAAATCGGGCTTGTTCTGTGACAGGCCAACAACGCTGAATGACAGCATAAAAATGATCATTAAATAAATTTTATTCATAGAAATTATAATGATCTGTAAGAAGTTGAAATAGTAATTATGGATCAATAGGTTCATCCAAATCAATCTGCAAAGAAGATGCAAGAGCAAAAAATTCAGTCAAAGTGTTTGACAACCGTTTGCCATTTTTGTAAGGGACATAACCCAATTCATTCACACATCTTGAAGGCAAGGTGTTTGCAATCATCATGCTTTGTCCTTGTGTCGTGCAAACCAAACCCGGCTTTTCTATTGGCATTCCGTATCTGATCATCAACCTTGAGGCATTTCTCATATTAGTAGTGGTGTGCCTTGCGTGTGGATCGACTATGATTGCAGAAGCAGGAATACCCAATTGTTCCACACAATATTTTTTCATTTCAATAGCTTCGCAAAACTTTGTTTTGTATGGATGAGCCTTACCTCCACTTACAATGATAAAAGGTGCTTTTTTCAAGTGATATTGAACTGAAGCCAAACGAAGTCTGATCATTGCTTCAGCACTTAATGCAACGTTGACATCTGAAGGACCCGCACCTGGGACGAGAATAACTGAATACGGAAAGCTATTCCACTTTACTGTTTTAATTTTTTTCACGGCTCCTTCATTAACACCCAAATGCATCGGTTCGAAGTCAGCCGCCTGCGTGCGTTCATTCATCTCAAGATATAAGCTAACAGCAGAAATTGGCAAACTTAAAAAGCTGCTGTCATAGCTAGCCAAATCAGAAAGATATCCAAGTATATGTGAAACTTGAGAAAGATAAGACCGAGGATAAGTACCAAGAGAGGAAATTTGCAAGCTGTTGGAATCAATCAAAGGGTAGTTAGGACGTTTGCCACCAGCATAAACAGACAATACAAAATTGATGCCTTTGGCATCTTGTTGCCATGCTTTGTATATCAATGAATCTAAGTTTTTATCGCTGACAACAAGTTGATTGTATGCACCAGAAGGAATTAAGTGGCGTTTTATCATCGAAACAAATGGGGAACGATTTTTGAGTACCATTAATCTTGAGCCAACTGATAAAATTTCCTCTTCACTGATTTGTAACTTAGCTATCATGCATACAGCATCATTGTTACAGTTGACAGCTGCGTTTTGAATTGATTTTAAACGCAGTCGATTCCATTTCCCAATAACACTGTCTTCTTGAAGAATTTTAGCCACTGCAGAATCTTGAAGACACTGCCAGCTAAAAAAATAATTTTTAGCGATCGGATTGTTTTGAAGAGGGAGATAATGCTGTAGCGAAGCCTGCGCAAATGTGTTGAAAGACAGGAAGATATTACCGATAAATATCAATCCAAATAATAGTTTCTTATTCATAACGCAGCAAATCTACATCACTACGTTACTTGCTTTTTATAGATCCAGAAACATAATCAATAGCTAATGGAAACATTTGAATTAATTAACATATAAGAAATGTTTAAGTTATGTTGGCTGCTAAAAAATCAAACAAAATCTTAAAGATTAAAAGTAAACTGTTATCATTGAAAGAAATATCATTGGTTTGTGGGAACTAAAAAATGGAAAGCGACATAGCGTTGAGCTACTTTACAAAAAAAATCAACGCACTGTCGTTGATCCTGAATTCTCCTGTTCCCAATAACTTGTACATTTCTCCGGCTGCCAGCATCACGGGACCATAACCATGAGCAGCGTATTTGCTGACGGGCCTGTGGTAGTAAAAAGCAGGATCGAATGCCATTCCAGTTCCTACACAGGTACATTCTACTTGCCCTTCTTCATTTACTTTTGAAGATGCTGCATTCCATGCCAGCGCTGCTGTTGGCGCGTAAGCCAATTTGTCCAAGCAACCTTCGTTACAGCCTTTGGCTATGCAATAGGCATAAATGGCCGTTGCGGAAGTCTCCAGTTAAGAATCGTTTTTGTCTAACAATTGATGCCAAAACCGCTACCATCCTGGTATTTGACAATCCCAGCTACATGCTTTTGAAATTGGCCTAACACAAAGGCCCTTCCGGGATGGTTCTTTGGAAGCGCATCCAACATTTCAGTCATGGCCAACAATGCCCACCCATTTACCCTGGCCCAATGGAATGCAGGGTGCACAGACATATCTTGAATCCAGCCGTGCATGTAGAGTCCTTTTTTAGCAACAAACATCCGCTTGGACTATACTTGTAATTGAAATACAGCCTCATCAAAATAAGCTTTATCAGCCTTCATTTTACCCATTTGAACCAAGGCGGGAATGGCCATATTGAGTTAATGCCAACACAACATGCAAAACGCAAAGAATTGTTGGCTATACTAAATTCTCTGTTCAAATCAATATCAACCTATCAGGATAAACAAAGTGGTGTATGGTATCAAATCATTAACAAAGCTGGAGAAAAGGGAAATTATTTAGAGGCATCCGGCAGTACCATGTTTGCCTATGCGCTGGCGAAATCCATCAACAAAGGTTATATACCAACCTCATGCAAAGAAACATTGCAAAAAGCCTATGAAGGCATCAAAAAAGTGTTTATCACGATAGATGAAAAAGGGTTGCCTCATATACATCACTCATGCAGTGGAGCTGGATTAGGCGGTAGCCCAATCGTTCCGGCACCTATGAATATTGTGTCAATGAACCTTTTTTAGTTGAAGGTTTTTGGTTTAAAGTTTAAAATAAATGAAGAATGAAAAATGAAGAATGAAAAATAATTTAAATTGATGAATATATCAGCAGAACTTAATTAATTTAATAATCTTTGGAGAATCATGTATCATTTAATTCACCTTAAAATAATAAAATGAAAAATAGCTTTTTGTTGCTCATTATCATGTTACCCTGTGGAGTGTTTTCGCAAACATATCAGTGGTTCAATCCTGCTACATCTACAAGTGCTGTGATTGATGGAAGGGGTTGGCATAAAGAATTGGCGAGTCCATACGACAGGTTACCAGCAAGTGCAGAAAAGTCATTAAGACCAGCAGTCTGGAATCTTTCAAGAAACAGTGCTGGTCAATACATTGGATTTACAACAAATTCATCTTCTGTTGTTGTCCGTTATGTTGTCAAAGGGCCACAATCCATGCCCCACATGCCTTCTACTGGCGTGGCAGGTGTTGATTTATATGCGTTGGATGTTAAAGGAGATTGGCGTTGGGCGAAGGGAAGTTGGAAGTTTGGAGATACAATTGAGTATCGATTCAACAACATGAAATTATCGCAAGACATGGAAGCGTTTAGGCTCTATTTGCCTTTGTACACTAGTGTTCAATGGATGGAGATAGGAGTGCCGAAAAATCAACTATTTACAGCCAAAGCAACCAGCATTGAAAAGCCAATAGTAGCATACGGCACTTCCATTTTACATGGAGCTTGTGCAAGCAGGCCAGGGTTGGCATGGACGAATATATTGGGAAGAAAATTAAACAGCAACATCATCAATTTAGGATTTTCGGGTAATGGCCAATTAGAAGATGCCGTTATTGATTTGATTAATTCACTTGATGCAAAAATGTATATTTTGGATTGCATGCCCAACTTGACATTGCGCGATCAATTTCCAATAGAAGAAATAGAAAAAAGAATACGCAAAGCCGTTGGTACGCTACAGAAAAATCATCCGGGTGTACCCATTGTATTGGCTGAACATTGCAGTGGATTGAATGGGATGAACATGGATTCAGTAATGACATCAAAATATACAGCAGTAAGTGAATTGTCTGCTCTTGTTTTTGGCAAGATGAAAAAAGAAGGGATAAAAAACATTTATCACTTAACTGCTGAAGCAATCGGATTTGACACCGAAAGCACAGTCGATGGAACCCATCCCAATGACATCGGCATGATGAAATATGCAGAGGCATTTGAAAAAATCATCAAAAAAATCAAGTAAATCACTGTAATGAATTCCACCACCCCACCTCGTCCGAATTAGTAACCTGCCATCCTGAATGTGTTGTGTGGGGAGACCCTAAAAAAAAGTTATGACGTTTTTGTAAATAATTTCCCCTCACCTTCTCTCGAAGAGGAAGGTGAGGCTTGCTCTTGTTAATAAAGCATCCCCGTCCCCTTCGGGAGACGGGGATGGGAAGA
>JBILHX010000104.1:0-11292 GCA_044350285.1 Chitinophagaceae bacterium
GAATAGGGCATAGAGCTGCAACAAGGTGTCGTTGCTAGGTCTTTCTCTCAATAACTCAACTTCTTTTACCGAATTCTCAAATTTCACTTTCATCATAATCATAATTACTCTACGAAATTACGCGTTTAATAGTATAGCCCCAATCTTTTTTTGAAAAATAAGATACCCAATTGCCCTCAATCTTTACAATCAAATTGACTAATTTCGCAATCTGAATATTTCTTACAACATTAGATTGTTTCAATTTTTATCATAAATGAAAAAAATCCGTAATTTTTGCATCATCGCACACATCGATCATGGTAAGTCTACCTTAGCTGATCGTCTTTTACAAGTTACCAACACCATCACCGAAAGGGAAATGATGGATCAAGTGTTGGACGACATGGATTTGGAGCGTGAAAAAGGCATCACCATTAAAAGCCATGCGATTCAAATCAATTACAATCATCCGAACGGTGAAACATACATCTTAAACTTAATTGATACACCCGGTCACGTTGACTTCAGTTATGAAGTGAGTCGTGCGCTTGCGGCTTGCGAAGGTGCTTTGCTTTTGGTTGACGCAACACAAGGCATTCAAGCCCAAACCATTTCCAATCTTTATCTGGCTGTTGAAAATAACTTGGAAATCATCCCCGTTATCAACAAAATTGACATGGATGGTGCCATGATTGAAGAGGTAAAAGACCAAATTGTTGACCTGATAGGCTGTAAGCCTGACGATATTCTCATGGCGAGCGGTAGAACAGGGCTTGGTGTTGAAGCTATTTTAGAAGCCATTGTTGCACGCATACCTTCCCCCAAAGGAGATCCATTGGCGCCTTTGCAAGCGTTGGTGTTTGATTGTGTTTTCAATCCTTTCAGGGGTATCATTGTATATTACCGCATTACCAACGGCAGCATCAAAAAAGGAGAAAAAATCAAATTCGTTTCCACAGATACCATCTATGGTGCTGATGAGGTGGGTGTCTTGAAAATGACCATGTTCGAACAAAAGGAAGTTCAATGTGGTGATGTTGGATATTTAATCACGGGTATTAAAGTTGCGAAGGAAGTTAAAGTGGGGGACACCATCGTAAGTGCCGCCAATCCAGCTCCTGCCATCAAAGGGTTTGAAGATGTTAAGCCAATGGTATTCGCCGGAATCTTCCCTGTTAATACAGACGATTTTGAAGAACTGCGCGAGTGCATGGACAAGCTTCAGCTGAATGATGCCTCGTTGACGTATGAACTTGAAACTTCTCAAGCCCTTGGATTCGGTTTCAGGTGCGGTTTCTTGGGACTTCTTCACATGGAAATCATTCAGGAAAGATTAGAAAGGGAGTTCAACCAGACTGTTATTACGACTGTTCCTAACGTAAGTTTCGTGGCGTATTCAACAAAAGGGGAAACAATTCAAGTTAACAACCCAAGTGAAATGCTGGATCCTACCCAAATGGACCGCATTGAAGAACCATTTATCAGGGCCCAAATAATCACGAAGCCCGATTATATTGGCAACATCATGACGCTTTGTTTGGGCAAAAGGGGTAATTTGTTAAACCAAAGCTACCTGACTCAATCAAGGGTTGAACTTATTTTTGAAATTCCACTGACAGAAATTGTATTTGATTTCTACGATAAATTAAAAAGCCAAACACGGGGGTATGCCTCTTTTGATTATACACCCATTGGTTATAGAGAAAGTGATATCGTGAAAATGGATATTCTTTTGAATGGAGAAAAGGTTGATGCCCTTTCTGCCTTGATCCACCGCGGAAAATCCCAGGAATTTGGCCGCAAACTTTGCAGCAAGCTGAGTGAGCTTTTGCCACGTCAGCAATTTCAAATTGCCATACAAGCTGCTATTGGAGCCAAGGTTGTTGCCAGGGAAAACATATCTGCCATGCGTAAAGACGTAACAGCGAAATGTTATGGTGGTGATATCAGTAGAAAAAGGAAACTTCTTGAGAAACAGAAGGAAGGTAAAAAAAGGATGCGTCAAATCGGCAATGTAGAAGTTCCTCAGGAAGCGTTTCTAGCCGTGTTGAAGTTGGATGATTGATTTAATCCTGAAGTAACCTGCTTTAATAAAAACATATTTGTAAACACTTCATTTCAATATTACAAGAACTCATTTAGCTTACAAACTAAATGGGTTCTTTTTATTTAAGAGATAGTCTAACTATATTTTCAACTACATCATCAACCTTTCCCTTTTTTCAATTTGCTCTCTGTTACTGGTTTTTCAACAGGAGCTTCTCCATCCTTTAGTTTTGAGGTAAATACTTTCTCAATGTGCTGCCATTGGCCGTTGATCCACTTAAAAGCTTCATAATCTCCATCTGGTATGAACGTGTATTTTTTAGCGGGTTCATTTGTTTCTGAAATCAAATGATCGTAAATGATGATGTCCAAATCCTCATCATACAATACCCTTCCATTGCCATCTTTCTTGTATTCAATCCAAAATCTTGACTGACTTTTTTTAGGTATTGTATCCTTCGCAAAAGAAAAAAAGTTTCCACCTAACACAGGCAGTCCTGATTCATTGAAGTGCATAACTTCTATTCTTTTTTTTGTGCTTCTGATTGAGTTTTCATCAAATCCGAGCATGGTATAAAAAGGTTTTCCCTGGAAATCCTTCTTAATGATTTTATAATAAATTGAACCTATCCACCATTCATTATTTGTTATGGTATCTACTTGATTTTCAATCATATAGCTGCGGTCAACTAATGGAAACAATTTTAAGTTTCCTTCAGCTGTTTTTATCTGAATGGCTCCATGTCTTCTGTGGGTATTTTCATCTTTGCTAACCTGCCATGTGAATACCCTGAAAGCACTGTCTGGTGAATATATTCTTGAAATAGTTATGAGTGAATCAAAGGGAAAATAGAAGGAATTTTTTACTTTAAGTGACCTAACCAATACCCGGGTAAATAGACTGTCGGCCCTGAAACGATCTCCAGCTTCTTGTGCTTCCACCAGTTTCAATCCCAGTGAAGATAAGCTGTCTTGTTTTTCAAGTAGAATGGTTCTGTCTTCTTTAGAAATTCTTTGTGCATCTACTTGAAGAACAAAAGCCAAACAAAAAATAATTGAAATGTAGAATGGTTTATGCATGGTATAAATTGAATTCAAAATTCAGCAATTAAAATGAAACGAAATTATAATTAGCAATGTATTGACATATCAAGCCTTAGATTATTCAACTTTTAAACCTTCAACCCTTAAACCTTCAACCCTTAAACCTTCAACTTTTAAACCTTCAACTTTTAAACCTTCAACCCTTAAACCTTTAAACCTTTAAACCCTTCAACAATCAACTGGCTGTTTCATTATTAACTCTTCATTTAATTCAATGATCCCATCCGCCATAAACGCCCATGAATACTGCTTCTTGTGCTCTTCAATGAATGCTACGAATGAATCTTTTCCTGTTTCAAAATACGCAATGATGCTGTCTGCTATTGCTTGTGGTTGAGGTTCTGTTACCAATCCTGTTTTTTTATCTACCACAGATTCTGTGAGTCCCCCAACATTTGTAACAATCATGGGCAAGTTAAAATTCAAGGCCAATGGAGTAACCCCACTTTGCGTTGCATGCCTATATGGCTGTATCAATACATCCGCTGCACTGAAATAGAATTTTATGTTTTCTTCAGAGATGAATTTGTTGTGAACGATTACTTGTTGTTCCAAACCTTCTTCCTTGATAATATCCAAATATATTGTTTCATCATCATAAAATTCACCGGCAATCAACAACAGAAATCCCTTTTCTTTTATTCGTTGATCAGCCATCGCTTTTAGCAAAATATCCACGCCTTTGTACTGTCTTACAAACCCAAAAAATAAAATGATCTTTTTGTCTGTTTCAATGTGTAAACCATTCAATCCTTCTTGCTTGCTTACTTGATTCCCAAAATGGTTGAAAATAGGATGGGGGAGCAGTATTTTTTGTTGCTTGATGCCCAACACATTCATGTCCTTCATCACTTGTTCACTCATGGCAATGAATGCATGAATGGATTTGGTGAAATACGAAGTAAAAAGGTTGTCGCCTATCCTTTTTTCGTGGGGAATGATGTTGTCGGCTATGCAAATAATCTTGGTGAATTTATTTCTGGCAACTATCCTCAAAATAGTGCCGAAACATGGACCCATAAAAGGCAACCAAAACCGCACCAACACTATATTAGGACGTTTATTTTTCAGCATGAGTCCAACCCTGATCCAATTGAATGGATTAACAGAATTGACAATCTGTTTGATGCGCAAATCCTTGGGAACTGGGGCGTCTGAATACTGAGTTTTTCCTGGGAATAGAAAGGCAGGATATTGAAGTGAAAAGGTATACAACTCAGCATCATAGCCTTTTTGGGTGAATTCGCGGGCAAGGCTTTCTGTAAAGGATGCAATGCCGCCCCTGTACGGATAGGAGGGACCTAAAAATACGATGCTGGGTGTTGCTGTTGGCGTTTGCATGTTGCAGACTAAATGCCTTTTTTATCTTCTATGTTATAGGCATTTCTGTCTGGGGATGATCTTGATACCAACTCCCCGATGAACCCCGCCAGAAACAACTGTGTTCCGATCACCATGGAGGTGAGTGCGATATAAAACGCAGGCTTGTTGGTGATGGAGAATTCTACATTTGATAATTTACTGATGATCAAAACCATGCTTATGGTAAAGCCCAAGAAAAAGGCCAACGATCCCCACAATCCGAAAAACTGCATGGGCTTTTTTCCAAACTTGCCTATGAACAAGATGGTTGTTAAGTCTAGGAATCCGTTCACAAACCTTTCCCAACCAAATTTTGATACGCCATATTTCCTGGCCCTGTGCTCCACTTCTTTTTCCCCGATCTTGTCAAACCCAGCCCACTTGGCCAATACAGGAATATAGCGGTGCATCTCCCCGTAGACTTCAATTGTTTTGACCACGTCTTGCTTGTAAGATTTTAGCCCACAATTGAAATCATGCAGATAGATGCCAGACATCTTTCTGGTAACCGCGTTGAAAAATTTAGAGGGGATATTTTTGGTTAAGACGTTGTCGTATCTTTTCTTCTTCCAACCACTGACCAAATCAAAATTATTTTCTTTGATCATCTTGAATAAGCCAGGTATTTCATCTGGACTGTCTTGCAAATCGGCATCCATGGTAATGATTACATCACCTTGAACTTCCCTGAATGCAATGTTCAAGGCTGCGCTTTTCCCGTAATTGCGCTTGAATTTAATTCCTTTGATGTTGTTGTTGCGCGAATGTATTTCGTTGATTACATTCCAAGATTGGTCTCTGCTTCCATCATCCACCAAGATAACTTCATAACTGAATGCATTGGCCAGCATCACCCGTTCAATCCAAGAACAGAGTTCTGGCAATGATTCCGCTTCGTCTTTAAGTGGTATGACTACAGAGATATCCATTTATACGTGATTGAAAGGTGTTGTAGGATTTTTTTTGGTAACAGCAGCGCCAATCAATGAGCCTATTGCTCCCATGAACAAGGTGCTTAGGATTGTACCACCGATGATGAAGGGCCAAAAGAATTTTTTGGTGAATGACAAAGCCATTTCCACCTGTTCGTCAGGCGTTTGTGGATTTTGCTCCAATATTTTCTCTCTGGTTATTTCCAACATTTTGTCTTGCATTTCAGGAAATGCGAGGTTGTATAAAACCTGAAATGCCAACAGGAGGATGGTTGCAAATGCGCTGGCCTTGAATCCGAAAGCAAAGAGCTCCCCAAACCCAACGGCATTGTCCCTTGATTTCGCGTATTCCCTGATAAAATAAACAAGCGCCAAAATCATCAAGGCAAAGCTCACAAAGCCCAACTTTTGATTTTGCAGTTGATCTGTGATAATTAAGATGACAGAAAAAAGGATCAGTATGCCACCTGTTATGGCTCCTGTTAAAAAATGAGTCAGCGGTTTCTTATCCATGATTATTTATTTGTTTAAAGATGATTTATTTCCAAAAATGCTTCCTAAAACCATTCCCTTCAATTTTTTCCCAATGAAAGGCGAATTTTTTGAGTTGGATTTGATGTCCGATATTGAAAATTCAACTTCAAGCGTTGGATTAAACAACGTGAAATCAGCCACAGAACCCACTTCAATTTTTGTTGGCAGATTAAAGATACGCCTTGGATTGAAACAAATCATCTCCAATATCCTGTCTAATGTAATTCCAACGGCACCCAATACGCCAAAAGCTGATTCGAGTCCAACCATGCCAAACCCTGCATATTCAAATTCACAGATTTTAAGGTCGAGGTTTTGTGGGGTATGGTGACTGCTGATGCAATCGATATCACCCATTTGAGCAGCTTGAATCAAGTCTTGACGGTTCTTTTCTGACCTGAAAGGTGGATTTACTTTCAAGTTTGTGTCATACTCCATCATGTCTTCTTCTGAAAAATACAGGAGATGTGGCGTAATCGATGAGGTTACTTGAATGCCTTCTTTTTGGGCGCTTCTGATTTTTTCAACTGAATTTAAATGTGTTATACCTGTTATGTGCAATTTAGAATCAGCATATCGCGTAAGTTCAATGTCTCTCGAAATGCTGATGTCTTCTGCGAGCACCGGTTTTCCAGGCAAACCAATCAGGGTAGAATTGATGCCTTCATTCATTTGTCCATTTGGAGCAATTGACTGATCATCAGGTATTTGTATGAGTTGTCCGTTGAACGCTTTTACATACTGAAGTGCCTTGATCATCAATCCTGCAGATTGAATCGGTTTTGCACCATCACTGAAAGCGATTGCACCATTTTTTTGCATTTCAAACATTTCAGTCAGTTCTTTCCCATCGGTGTTTTTGGTAATGGCACCTATGGGATGTAGTTTAACTGGAAATTCATGCAGGTGGGAAGTGATGTATTGAACGCCTGTCTTGTTTTGAACAACAGGTTTTGTATTCGGAGTAAGAAATACATGGGTGAAACCACCTTTTGAAGAAGCTTCAGCAAGTGAATCGAGGGTGTCTTTGTGTTCATATCCTGGATCTGTACCGGTAACAAATAGATCTACCCATCCAGGAGAAAGATGAAGTCCATCCATTTCAATCACTTGATCAGCTTCAGTGGTGATGTGTTGGTTTATTTCTGTGATGACCCCATTTGAAATCAACAAGTCGCACAAGGTATTGTGGAATGATGAGTTGAGGTCTTTGATGAGTGCCTTACGGACGAGAATCGTCATAATTAATGAATTACGCGAAGATAAATCATTTGATTAAATTATGTAAATGGATATAAATTTTGTTTGGGCTTTTTATTTTGGGGTAATTTTTTCGTTGATTGAATTTCTATTTTTAGAAAATATTCTTGGGACTGAACTACAAATCAACAAATTACAAAAGTTGTCTGTCTTTTTTATTGCTGTAGCTAATGTCATTGACGGCATAGTCATAGTGCTTATAACAAAAATCGAATAGCGGCAAGTTCATTCCCTATTTGTTGAACACCATGAAGAATTTTCAACGTTTGTTTTGATGATGGCTTTTTGATTCCTTTTATGTACTGAGCCAATAAACTTTGGTTCATGCCAATTCTTTCAGAAAGAGCCTTTGCGTTGATTACTTTATAAAATTCAAAGAATTGTGGCAAGTCCATCGTGATTTTTAAATCAGCTTCAGTGATTTCTTTTCCTTTAGTTTCAAAATGAAGATTCAATGCTTCCAGCATGTTTGATTTAAGTTCTTGTAAAGACTTACCAACGGTGAAAACTGGATACTTTTCTGAAAAAGCAGAATATCCAGTTTTGGTTCGTTCTACAATCATTTCAATTTTCATAATGATATTATTTATTTTATTCCGGCGTCTTTCTTAATTTTTTTCTCTAAACCTTTACCAACTTCGTGACTTCCATGATTCGGACAAATAATTTGTCCTTTTTTAGTTGGATGTGCCATAATCATGTGACTTCCACTTTGTCTAACGACAAACCAACCATCTTTTAGGAGTAATCTGATTAATTCGTTTGATTTCACATTTCAAAGGTAATAAATATATTACCTATTTGCACTGGTTTTGATATTATTTTAACATTTACAAATGAAAATAACACCCCATAAAGTAAGTTTTTTGTTCTATTCAGATTTTTTGAAAAGTATTTTTATTTTGTCAATTATGTTGTGAATTATTCAAAACTCAGTTTAATTCTTTTATGAAATTAAAATTTCTGAAAGTTGGGAAACCAATATCCGGACGTATAATATCCTGGTGGTTTTAGTTATGTTGATTTGCTTTTGAGACGACGGCAAGTTCACCACCAAATAACGCTAGAATTTGGTTTACTTTATCCATGCGCATGGATGTTTTACCCTGCTCAATTTCTCTAACTAGGCGGAGTCCTACGCCAGACTTGGTAGCAAGTTCAACTTGAGTAAGGTTATTGCGCTTTCGTTGTTCTTTTAAATATGCTGAAATATGCATTTTATACCTTTTGAGGTATAAAGATATGAAAATTGTTTAAATTATACCGAATAAGGTATAGTTGATATTTTTTTGAACAGTTTATACCTTTTTAGGTATAACTGGGGTGCCCCATTTAATGAGATTCACGCGTGGTGCTTTTGGAAGGCAACTTTGTTAGTTGAAGGGGTTGAAGAGGTTTAAGTGGTTTAAGGGCTTGAAATCGTATTGAATTTTGAAGTTTTCCTCACCTTCCTCTTCGAGAGAAGGTGAGGGGATTTTTTTTTTTATGTCTTTCAGATATATAAGATTTCATAGATTTTTTATATTTTTGACTTCTAAAAAGCGATAGTAATGAATTTAAAAGCATATAAAACTATTAGTTCGATTCTTTTGATTTCCAGTGCATTATGTTATATATTATTTTTCACAACTGACTATAAATCATTAAGATTTTTAGGTTCATTATCATTATTTATCATGTTTTTTATTGAAAGAAAAATTAGAAAAATAGAAAGTATTTAATTTTCAATAAGTCCAACTCAACCCATATAAATAAAGCATTTGCTTAGTTTCAAAATTTTGTACAACGGAGTGTAGATAATATATTTAACTTTTTTTCATCTCATTTGGCTACGACTTATCATACACCTAGTTGAATATTCTTTGTATATTAACATCAGCGCTCATTTTTTAATCACCGGGAAGAGGTGTTGTTTTTTTGTATCAATTTTAAATTATAAAAAGTATAAAAAAGTTATTACTTATACCGCTATTGCTTATTAATTGTCTTATCATGGCACAAACATCAACCGAGATAATAGGCACCCCAATAAAAATTGGGAAATTAGAGGTAGCACAATTTGATTTCCCTCAAAAGATGAATTGGCATAATGCAAAAAAGGCATGTGCTGAATTGGGTAAAGGCTGGAGTCTGCCAACAAAAATGGAGTTACGCCTATTGTATCAAAATCAAGTTAAGATAGGTGGTTTTTCAACCAGCTATTATTGGAGTTCTACTGAAACGGATATTGAGAATGCATGGAGACATAACTTTAGTTTTGGGATGAGCGGATTCATTGCTGAGAAGAGCAATGAATATTTTGTTCGGGCTGTAAAGGTCTTATAAGCTTATATATTTTCATGTATTTCTCACTAACCTGGGGTTTAAACCCCAGGCTTGTGAATTTTGAAGTTTTACTCATCTTCCTCTTCGAGAGAAGGTGAGGGGAAAACAAAAAAAGAGCACCAAAACTTAATGAATATTCTACATGTCTAAATGAATGATGATGATTTGCCTGACATAAATCCACTTATTAAGATGGCAATTATTCACCACTAATTTGAAAGCATGTTTTCAATTGAAGACCACATTAAAAGAACGTCAGTCAATTTCATAAACCCTTCTATAGGCGTGTTGCATTTTAGCAATCTCTTCATCAGTTAATTTGAGAAATAATTCACGCCTTCGCTTGGGGAAAACGCCCCTGTTCTGGTGAAGGAAAACCAGCATCCTCCCTATATCCCTGTCAGGCATGTCTACAATTTTCTGAATTTCTTTTTTTGCTTCATCATAACGCACCAGATATAATAATTCTTGGGGCATATCTTCCTTGAGCGTCGCGTGTATGACCTCGGCAAGGTAGGTTATTTGTGGAGTAAGGTCAGGATAGCGATAATATCCTTCCACCTCGCTTTCGTTTTGCACTGTTACTTCCCCCACTTCACTCAGTGAATATTTGATGCGCTGCATGAGTGGTTTTGAATAGGTTTCAAGTATTTGGTCGTATGCTTTGATGTTATTGAGCATGTGGGCAGAAACAGGAATGATTAAACCTACCGGCACTACGCCATCATGAACTAATACATCATGGATCAAAAACCTATGCAGTCGTCCATTACCATCTTCAAAAGGATGTATAAAAACAAACCCAAAAGAAAGCATAGCTGCACGAACGATGGGTTGTACGCCTGTAGTTTTATTGGCAGCACTTTGAAGGCCAGCCATCATCGTATTAACCATATCAGGCGGTGGGCATATATAATGGACGAGGGCCTGATCATTGGGTAAGATTTCCCCTACATAATTCTGGAATCCCCGAAAATCAGCCGCTGCAAACCGAGAATCTACAATGATATTCTGCAAGAAAACCAGGTTAATTTTTGACATTAGTTCTTCGGTGGGGGTTGAACCGGCGCGAAGTAAGAGTGTAATGAACCGCTCCATCCTATCTTGTGATGGCTTCTCTTTTTCGATCTCAAATGAAGATCTGGTTTCTTTGGTGTATAAATAGGTTGCGGCCCGTCGGAAAATATCTTCCGGGAACTCTTTTTCCAAACTTTGGATGCTTTGCCTGATATCTTTTTCCAGTAGTTCCGAGAGAGCTCTGGTTTTTCGTATAATTGGACAAAAATCTTTTGTACCCAAAAGGTTATCGTTGAGACGCCAGCGGGTGTTTTTAAGAACCTTACCTGTTATATATTTTTCCGTTTCCAGTAGATCGATGTAATTCCCTGCCACATTTTTTTCTAATATGAGCTCTTTACCAGTTAAAAATTCATATAAAAATCCAATTTTTCTGGCATATCGACCACTCGGAGTTGCTGCTATAAAACTGTTGATTTCATTGGCATCGATTCGAGCAAATACCGCCGAAAGAAAATCGAGGTTCAGGTCATCGTATTTTAATGCAAACACCAAGTGAAGGATGGGCGTATCATCCTCTACTGCATACTTCTGCCCATATACCTGATTGACATTGCCTTTCGAGGTCAGTTCAATCGAATCATTATTTCCAATGTAAGAACTATGTGTAAAAGAAAAATTTAGCAGGTTATAATGGGCTTTGAGCCATTCGTTACCAGCAAGTTTATTG
>JBILHX010000105.1:0-11206 GCA_044350285.1 Chitinophagaceae bacterium
TCCGTTGTTTCTATTGGAACAAAATACAATTTTTTTACCATCAGTACTGAACATAGGAAACGCATCAAATCCTTTGTCACGGCTAATCTTAGCAAGATTTGAGCCATCTTCATTCATCGTGTAAAGATTAAAAGGAAATCCACGCTTGTATTCGTGGTTGGATGCAAAAATAATTGTTTTGCTGTCTGGCATGTATGCTGGTGCCCAATTTGCTTGGCCAAGGGAACTGACTTGTTTTGCATTGCTGCCATCAGCATTTGCAATGTACACTTCCATCTTGGTTGGTGCAACAAGGTTTTCTTTAAGCAGTTCTTTGTACTCGGCAATTTCAGCCTCTGTTTTAGGCCTGGAAGCACGCCAAATGATTTTCTTTCCGTCTGGACTAAACCATGCACCACCATCATAACCAAGTTCAGAAGTAATTCTTTTTGTTGCGCCTGACTTTAAATTCATAGTATATAAATCAATATCACCGTCACGGGTCGATGTGAATAGCATCGTCTTACCATCTGGTGAAATTGTTGCTTCGGCATCATATCCAGGGGTATTCGTAAGCTGTTTTGTTATTTTCCCATTTAAATCAGCAACAAAAATGTCATAGGAAGGATACAATGGCCAGATGTATTTGTTGCCGTATTTAGCACGATCAGGAACAGGTGGACAATTGTCATCAACCAAATGAGTTGAAGCGTAAACAACATGCTTGCCATCCTTCAAAAATGCCCCACAGGTGGTTCTTCCTTTTCCTGAACTAATCAATTTGGGTTCAAATTTTTCATTTGGTGAAGTTGGCACCTTTGCTACGAAAATTTGATCACAAGGAATATTTTCTTTAGCATATGTTTTTTGAAATACCAACATTTTGCCATCAAAGCTGAAATAAGCTTCTGCATTGTCACCACCGAATGTGAGTTGGCGGATATTTTTGAAATGTGATTCTTCTGGGTAGTGCAGTGTATCTGTAACAACTTGGGTTTGAGAAAATGTGTGTTGAATTGCAAATAAAAAAACAATTGAACAAATGGACTTGCTTAATATTGAGTGTATCATACTATAAAATAATTGGGTGAATTTAGGAACTTATTAAGTTGAATTTATCATCCAATTGTAATAAAGTTAGGGTCTTATGCTTAATTTTGTTCATGCGACTTATCTATTCAGGTTATTTATACCCTTTGTTATTTTTATTGCTTGCGATTGCGAGTTGTAAAAGTAATAACCAAACCAAAGGAAATGCAGCAGTAGCTGTTGCAAATATTGACTCGATATCAATTAAAATACAAGCAGCTACAGACCTTATTGAAGCCGGCAGCAGTGATAAGGCGATTCGTTTATTGGAAAAGGAAACTGACCTAAATCCGTTGAGTACCCGTTTACTGAACAATCTTAGCATGGCATATTTATCGAATGGTGACACCATTTCAGCCATCAAAACCTTTCAACAATCTTTGGCTGTAGATTCCACTCAGCCAGATGCGACCTATCAACTAGGGTTTTTATTTGCAGCCAATAGAGACGAAAGAGCGCTTTCCATTGCCAATGTTTTAATAAAACAACAAGGGTTGAATAAAGAACAATTAGTAGCTCAGGGTCATTACTTAAAGGGGCTGTATTTTGTAAATACAGGGAAAACAATGCTTGGGATTCATGAATTTGATGAATCAATCATCAATAATTATACTTTTTTAGATGCATATATAGAAAAAGGTATTGCATTATTTGAGATGAATAAATTCGATGAATCCTTGAAAATACTTAGCAAATCTGTTGAAATTGATCGCTATCAAGCCGATGTTTATTTCTGGATGGCAAAGAACCATGAAAAATTAGGAAACACAGAAGATGCCAAATATTATTATCAACAAACATTGGATTTGGCTCCTGATTTTGAAAGTGCAAAAACTGGTTTATCCTCACTCTCTAACAATAAAAATAAATAACATACCATGCCAATTGTTGCCCCTTCCCTATTAGCTGCAGATTTTTTACATTTGAATGAGGCCTGCGAAATGCTCAACGAATCTGAAGCTGAATGGTTTCATTTGGATGTTATGGATGGCCGGTTTGTGCCAAACATCAGCTATGGAATGCCCGTTGTAGAGGCAATACGCAAAGCCACAAAAAAAATAGTGGACGTTCATCTTATGATAGAAGAACCTGAAAAATATGCCGTCACATTTAAGGAAATTGGAGCGGATATCCTCACAGTGCACGCAGAAGCCTGTAAACACCTGCACAGAAACCTGCAGCAGATTAAATCGCTTGGAATGAAAGCTGGCATTGCGCTCAATCCTCATACTCCCCTCAGTGCAATAGAAGAAGTCTTGGAGATTGCTGATCTTGTTTGTATCATGACGGTGAATCCTGGATTTGGTGGACAAAAATTCATCCCATCTATGTTGTCAAAAATTGAGCGATTGAGAGAAATCATCATAAAGAAGGGATACCATGCCCAAATAGAAATTGACGGAGGTGTGACGCTAGAAAATGCATCAGACATTACCAAGGCAGGCGCTGATATCCTTGTTGCAGGCAGTACTGTTTTTAATGCGAAAGACCCGTCAGAAACAATAAGTTTGTTAAAAAACATGATGTAGCCATGAAAAAACCGAACTGTTAACTTCCACATTTGTTAACAATAAAATACGCAGCATAATCATTTCAAAGAATTAAATTTGAACAGCAACATCAAACAAAAAAATAAAAACACAGAAACATTGACTGAAGCAATCATCAATCTTGAATCGGTAAATCCAATGGAATTTTTTGGAGTGAACAATGGGAAACTCGACCTTTTGAAAAAGAGGTTCCCATTGCTTAAAATTTTGAGCAGGGGCACGCAAATTAAAATCAGTGGAGCTGAAGATCAAATTGCCAATGCAAAAGAAAAAATTGACCTGCTCATTCAATATCTTGAAAGAAATGGAAATGTTAGCCACAACTATTTTGAGCAAATTTTAGGTGGTGATGATGCAGAAAGCAGAGACATGTTTGTTGAGAAGAATCCCCAAGATGTGTTGGTTTATGGTCCGAATGGAAAATCAGTCCGTGCAAGAACCCAAAACCAAAAACTTATGGTTAGCATGGCTGAAAAAAATGACATCATTTTTGCTCTTGGTCCCGCTGGTACAGGGAAAACATATACTGCCGTTGCGCTTGCAGTAAGGGCACTGAAAAACAAAATGGTTAAAAAAATCATTTTAACGAGGCCTGCAGTTGAAGCTGGAGAAAGCCTGGGGTTTTTACCAGGCGACCTCAAAGAGAAGATTGACCCGTATTTAAGGCCTCTTTATGATGCGTTAGATGACATGATTCCTGCCGACAAACTGGGTTATTACATGAGCACCAGGGTCATTGAAATTGCACCACTAGCCTACATGAGAGGCAGAACATTGGATCATGCCTACATCATCTTGGATGAAGCTCAGAATACAACAGACTTACAAATTAAGATGTTTTTAACCCGGATTGGATCGAATGCGAAGGCGATCATCACTGGAGACCTGAGCCAAATCGATCTTCCAAAAAACCAAAAAAGTGGTTTGGAAAAGGCAGCAAGAATTTTAAAAAACATCGACGGCATTGCGCACATAGAACTTGATGAAGAAGATGTTGTTAGGCATCGATTGGTAAAAGCAATCATTAGGGCATACGACAAAGACACCGAAAGAGAAAACAACATAAAAAACTAACAATGAAAAAGCAATTGATATTTTTGATTTTTTTAATGGCCATTTTCTCTTGCAACCAGCCTGAAGGATTCAAGGAAGCAGAAGACCCGTTGGATGCAGGACGCGAATTTGTTAGGGCTGTTTTGGATGGCAATTATGAGAAAGCAGTTTTATACATAGACGACAATCAGCAAGACAAGGATTTGTTTGAACGTTACAAGACATACATGAAAAATCAGCCAAAGAAAGAAAAGCTGCAATTGAAATCATCTTCCATCATCATCAACAAGGTTGAGAATTTAAATGATACAGCCGCCATCATCAACTTCTCAAACTCATATTCCATGAAACCCATGGAATTGAAAGTCATCCAAAAAAACAAGAAATGGAGGGTTGATTTCAGCTTCACTTTTTCAGGAAATATACCAGCCAATGATCTCAATTAAAAACATATTACTTGTTGTGTTGGGCAGTGGCATCGGTGGTGCATCGAGGTTTGTTGCAGCAGAAATCATCAGGCAAAAAATTTCGTTGAAGTTTCCACTAGGCACGCATCTGATCAACATCACAGGATGTCTGATTATCGGAATGGTGTTGGGATTTTATTCAAAGCAAACAACAGAAACATCTGCTATAAAACTCCTGTTGACAACAGGTTTTTGCGGTGGTTTTACCACATTTTCGGCATTCGCAGCAGAAAATATGCATTTGATAAAATCAGGAAATCAGCTCACTGCATTTTTATACATAACACTATCTGTTGTCCTGGGAATCCTTGCAACATTTGTTGGAAGCACAATCATCAAATAAATTTATGAACACCTACACATTACATCCTTGGCACGGACCAGAATACGGGGCAGATGCACCTAAGATTGTGAATGCCGTCATAGAAATACCCAAAGGCTCAAGAGCGAAATATGAGATTGATAAAACAACAGGACTGTTAAAACTAGATCGTGTCATTTATTCTTCTTTCCACTACCCTATTAACTATGGATTCATACCAAAGACTTTAGGTGAAGATAAAGATCCATTAGACATTTTGGTGTTGTCGAGCATCTCTGTTCAAGCAGTTTGCCTTGTAGAATCAAAGGTGATTGGCGTGATGCAAATGATAGATTCTGGGGATGCTGATGACAAAATCATTGCTGTTGCCAACAACGATCCAAGTGTAAACTACATCAATAAATTAAGTGATTTACCAATGCACTTTTTTGCAGAACTTAGGAACTTCTTTGAAGAATACAAGAAGCTGGAAAATAAAACCGTAGTGGTTGATGAGTTTCAGGAGAAAGACAAGGCCTATCAAATCATCAATGATGCAATTGTTAGGTACAGTCAAAAGTTTACATAAACATGGAAAATAAAACAATGACAATGCAGACACTTCTTTTTTTGGTATTGATAGGACTTGCAGCAGGGTTTTTAGGTGGATTGGTAGGCATTGGAGGCGGTGTGTTGATTGTGCCAGCATTGGTGTTGTTACTGGGATTGAGTCAGCATAAGGCACAGGGAATTTCATTGGCTATGATATTATTTCCAGTGGGAATTTTAGGTGTGATTAATTATTACAAAAAAGGGTATGTAGATTTTAAATATGCTGGTTTGTTGGCAGTCGGTTTTTTAATCGGGAGTTATGCAGGAAGTAAATTTTCATTAAGCCTTCCACAAGAGACCGTGAAAAAAGTTTTTGCTGTCGTTATGATTTTATTGGCACTGAAGCTTCTTTTTACAGGCAAAAAATAATTATGGATTCATTCATTTTCTGCATCTAAATAAGAGCTCAATGTAGAAATGTGTCAAATAAATTACCTCCACATACAGATGCAGATTTATTAAGCTTGTTCAAAAAAACAGGCGACAATACCTATTTGGGAGAACTGCTAGAGCGGTATAGCCTTTTGGTTTTTGGTGTATGCATGAAATATTTGAAAGATCAAACATCTGCCCAAGATGCCACCCAGCAAGTATTTGAGAAGGTTATAAAGGAAGTTACAAAATACGAAATCCCTTATTTTAAAAGTTGGTTATACAGTGTTGCAAAAAACCAATGTTTGATGCAGCTTAGAAATTCATCCCATAAAATACAATATGCTGACAGGGATATACAGGAGTTGGAAATAAATGCTGATGATGATAGTGGGTTAAAATTAAGAGAGTACATGCTTCAGGACAAGCTGGAAATCCTACAAGACTCGTTGCAGAAATTAAACAAAGACCAATCAACCTGCATCGAATTATTTTATCTGCAAAAGTTATCATACCGGGAAATCGAGCAAAATACTGGGTTTACTTTTCAACAAATTAAAAGTAACATACAAAACGGAAAGAGAAACCTTCGAATGATGTTGGAAGCAAAAATGCACAAAGATGAAAACTAACAATCAGCATACAAACAATGCCAAAGTAGAAGAACCTCATTCGTTATTGAGAGATTATCTCAACAATAATTTATCTGAAGAAGAAAGATACAGGTTAGAAGAATCTATGATGGAAGATTCATTTGAAGCAGATGCATTGGAAGGGCTGCAACAATTAGAAAACAAGCAGGAATTGTACACCATTCAACAGAACCTCAGCAGGTATATTCATAAGAAAACAAAGGCAAGGAAAGGACGTTTTGGAAAAACATTGTTGTTTCCAGGATGGATTATATTGGCCATCATCTTGTTGTTTGGTTTGGTTGTAATTGGTTTTTTTATTATCAGCAAATTGATGAATCCTTGAATTAATCAGGTTGAGTTTATTAATCAACGCGTAAATCTTTTTATAAGCAACTCATGCTGGGGAAATAAATGTGACAACTGTTCTCCATCAGCGATTTCCAAATCACTAAAATCAAACCCCGGAGAAACCGTACAGCCCACAAATGAGTACCCGTCTGGGTTTGAAGGAACAGAAGCAAACCAAGACCCTGCTTTTACCACATGTTGAAATGATGCTCCATCCGCAAGATAATCACCCAACTTTAAAATTTTGTAATCTCCTGATGCATCAATAACATGAATATGTAGCGATGTGCCTTTATAAAAATGCCAAAGCTCATCACTTTTAATTCGATGAAATGCTGAAAATGTTCCTGGCGTCAACAAATAATAAATTGCAGTTGATATGATTCTTTCGCCATTGAATTCATTACCCAAGCAATCTTTGGATATAACCTGATCAGCTTCATAGGTCCTTTTGTAGAAACCGCCTTCCGGGTGAGGGAGGAGACCATAAAAGCTGATTAAATCCTGAAAATTCATGCATATTTTATTTCGTGTATAAAAAAATATTGTTAAATTTAATTTCAGTTTGAAACCATTCAATCCAGAAAATAAAAGTTTTCAAAACAAGCTCGTTTTGACAATAACCAAAACCAACTACTAAGAGGTTCGGATAGTCTCCGAATCTCTTTGCTTTTTTTATTGGTACTGAATATACATTGGCACAGGTTTTAAGGTAAGTAACTCAGCTGGTGTTAGAAGCCTGTTTGGAGCATGCTTTAAATCATTCTTATAAAACAATTTAAACCCTGTGAATTGAACTGGCTCCTCAGCAACAAAATATTTGTAAGTTTCAATTTTTCTGGAAGGAGCACCCCAACCATCCATGTCTACCACAAACTGCACTTCAGGGCGTTTTTCTATCAATGCGGTATTTTTTAGCATCGATTGCGTGAAACGATGAAGCACCAAAATTTTTGGAGGAAGGTTGTACTTATTTACCAAATCAGTCAGGTAGCTTGCAACATAATTCACATCAGCTGCATCAAAACTGCCTATAACCGAACCTGGTTTTTGTCCACCTTTCATTGAAAATTCAGGATCTATTCCAAGATGAACTTTGGGATTTTTTAAATACTTTTCCAATACTGGAATTTCATCTCTCAAATTACTGAGTCCAATTTGCACATCCAGAAAAACCAATGCATCTATTTCTTTTGCCATTGCCATGACTTTGTCAATTTCAGAAAATGGCATCCTCAACCTATATAAGCCTGCAGATCCTGGTGAGGCTTGTGCTGTCGTCACAATATAATGCAATGCAGGTATAGTAGGAGTTTCAGGATCTGCTTTTTGCCAAGCAGCTATTTCCTTGTTGAGTTTCGCAAACATTTGTGGTTTGGGCAGTTCTCCCAATATCCCCATTCTGGTAGAATAAAGGTTTCCGTAATAGGCGATGATCCTGTTGAAAGGCAAGATGGCACCGGCTTTTGGATAGTTATTGTTGAATTTCCATTTCTTGGAACTGTCGCCGTTGGCCATTTTTATCATGCGCAACTTGTAAGATGATGAGTCAAGAACAGCAATTTCTTCTTTCTTCTCCTCAACTTTGGCTTTTTCAACAAGTACTTTTTGTTTTACATCAGATTGTGCATTGCTGCATCCTGAAGAAAATAAAAATGCAATAAAAAAACAAATTGTTGAATACGCCACACCAAACCTTTTCATAAGAATATTTTTAAACTTCCAAAAGACATTTGAGACCAACTAGATCTGTAAAATTACCGATAAAACTGCATTGATTCAATAATTGTGGTCGTTTTGAAAAGAACTACCTTTGTTTAACATTAAAAAATATAATCAGATTGGATTTCTCATCATTTAATTTTCACGAATCGCTGCAAGACAGCCTTTCGTCTAGCGGTTACAAGAGCCCGACCCTCATTCAACAAAAAGCAATACCGGTTATTTTAGAAGGCCGTGACATCATTGCATCTGCACAAACAGGCACTGGAAAAACTGCAGCATTTCTGCTCCCTATACTTCATAAATTGATGTCTACTGAGTTTAAAGACTCAGAAGTGCATGCGCTTATTGTGGTACCAACAAGGGAACTTGCCATTCAGATAAGCAGTCACCTCGACGGCCTAACATACTTCAGTTCCATCAGTTCGATTGCCATTTATGGCGGCGGGGATGGAGAAAGTTTTGTGAGGGAAAAACAGGCATTGTCTAAAGGCGTAGATATTGTTGTGGCAACACCTGGTAAGTTGATTTCCCATTTGAACATGGGTTATGTAAAAATGAAGGAGTTGAAATACCTCATTTTGGATGAAGCTGACAGGATGTTGGACATGGGATTCAATGAAGACATCATGCGGATCATTTCATACCTACCAAAAGAGAGGCAAACCCTGATGTTTTCAGCGACCATGCCACCACGGATAAACCAATTGGCGAAGGCGATTTTAAAATCACCGGCTGAGGTTAGTGTGGCCCTGTCAAAGCCACCGGAAAGCATCAAACAGGAGGCCTATGTGGTTTATGAACCGCAGAAGATACCGTTGGTACAATACATCCTATCCAACAAGGCACACCAGTCAACCTTGATCTTTTGCTCAAAAAAACAGACTGTAAAGCAGCTAACACAGCAGCTTCAAAAACTGGGTTATGATGCCAAAGACATACACTCAGACCTAGAACAAAATCAGCGCGAGGAAGTGTTGCAGGCATTCTCTTCAAAAAGGCTACCCATCTTAATCGCAACAGATATTTTGAGCCGGGGAATTGACATCGACCAGATTGATTTGGTGGTGAATTATGATGTTCCAGGTGATGGCGAAGATTATGTGCACCGCATTGGAAGAACGGCAAGGGCAGAAACGAAGGGAACTGCCATTACGCTTGTAAATCAGGAAGACCAATACAAATTTCAACGAATAGAAAAGTTGATAGGTAAAGAGGTGGAGAAAATTGCTATCCCTGAAAAACTAGGCGCAGGTCCAGCTTATGGCGGACCCAAACCAGCTGGGAAGTTTACCCAAAAACCCAAATCAAGTGCACCGGCACCAGTTGCCGCTAAACCGATCAGAACAAAGCCTGTGATTGTGAAGAAATAGCCGTTTTGGTTGAAGGGACCTATATAGTTTAAGGGGTTGAAGTAGTTTAAGTGGTTGAAGTAACTTCAACTTCCTCAACTACTTCAACCCCTTAAACTTTTACTTCAACCCCTTAAACTTCTTCAACTCCTTCAAAAAGGAAAAAGCCCCCGCCGTAAGGCGAGAGCTTTTCATCCATAGAATAACTGATTATGAACTCATTCTAGGGGGGGGTGGACTCAGGTAAAAACCTGCATGTCCGACTATCTTTCTATCACGATTCTTTGTACGGATTGTTCACCAGTTTCTGGGTAGGTCATTTTGATATTATAGATACCAGATTTGCTGATATTTACCTTAAAGTTTGAATCGGTTATGTTGGTGAACTGCTGAACCATACGACCTGCCATGTCAATCACTTGAACATTCATTTTCTTTCCAGTGGCAGTCCTACTGATATTAACCGTACCATTGCTTGGGTTGGGGAACACCATAGAAACTGTTTCACCGTTCAACTTAACAATCCTTACTTCGCTGAAGGCAGTCTTCCCATCAAGGTCTTCTTGAGCAAGTCTATAATATGCAGTTGCACCGCTGCTTGGACTTGCATCGATGAAGTTGTAGTAAAGGCTGGTTTGGCTGTTACCTCCAACTGCTTTAGAAGCTACAAACCCAAGGCTTTCGAACTTACCATTTAAAAAACCTGACTGACGTTCAATCCTAAAGCCCTTGTTCACTATTTCAGAAGAAGTAGCCCAGTTAAGCGCAACCGTGTTTCTTGAAGTAGGTTTGGCTGTGAAAGAGGAAAGGGTTACGGGGAGTGCGAGAGGGGACAAAATCAATAGATCCGCAAACATGATGTTGGTTGCTATTGATTGGAAAAAAATATTATTCAATGATCCACCAGATGATGTGATTGCAGGCAAATTGATTCTTATTTTATGTAAATTAGATGAGTAAGATACCACATCAAAATCTCTAAGAAATACCAAGGCAATATCATTACCACCTGAAGTATTTAAAATACCATCTCCATCTTTGTCTACATATATATTATCAAGATTAATACCTTGAGCAAGAGGATTTCCAGCAGTACCCTCAAAAATTATGTCAACTTTTTTAACTCCCCCATCAGTAAAATAACTAGCTGATAAAGGAATAGTTTTACTTATGAAGGAAACAGCACTTGTATCTGAGATATTTTGAGTTGCACCATAAGTACCATTATAGTAACTGTAAGGTGACATCAAAATTGGTTTAAGTGCAATTAAAATAGCAGCATTATTATTGGAACCTGATAAGGTGACAGATGCACTCCCAGTTGAACCAATAGATGATTTCATCACCCATGCTGCCCCAACACTTGCACGATCGTTTGACGTAGTTGTTTCATCATATAACTCTACAAATGAAGATGGTGTAGTTGCAGTCCAATTTGAATAATTCATGTTACTTGCCACTTGCGATAACATAATGATTGCAGCATTTGAATTTACATTTGATATTGCAGATGCTGTTGCAGTTGCTGAGTTTGTTAAATTTAAAGTGCCTGGAGCTACATCAAAAGGGCCATTAGTTACATCAACTCCAGCAAAAGATACAATTGAACCAATTGCCATTTCTGCATCTGGATCGAGAGTAAATGAATATGAACTTGATTCACTTCCATCAGTGACACGATAGAGAATAGTGCCCCAAAACTGTCTCACAGTAGCTCCAGCATCAT
>JBILHX010000106.1:0-11194 GCA_044350285.1 Chitinophagaceae bacterium
TAACAGCCATTTCAACCGGTGGTGGCATGATTGAAGTGATTGAAATAGATGGAAATGCTGTTTCAATGGCTGGAGATTATTTTGAGACTTTGGTCTATTGCAGCAACCATCAATCGATCATCAATTTTTTGAAATCGAGCATTGAATTTGATGACATCATACTACACAAAGAGAATTCATCATTTATTCAAATCAAATCACAAACATTTCCAAGTCAAACCATCTTAAATGAATTATTAGCATTCGAAGATATTACAGCGATTAAATTTTTGAATCCTGTGTTGCCTGTGATGGCAAGAAAAAACATGACAGTCCCCTTCATTACCTGCAACGAAATGCTTGAATACAATGAAGGTAAGAACAGATCATTGTGGGAATTGGCAGTTGACTACGAAAGTGCCAGGGGCAATATTTCTGGTGAAGAAGTTTTTGAAAAAATGCGCGCAATCATTCACATCATGGGAGATGCCATTTCAACTGGATTGAAAGGAACGCATTATCATGACAGGATTTTAGGGAGTCAGTCGCTACAGTTCAAAGAAAATTTCGAAGCAGAAAAATTGTTGGGAGGTGATGCAAACAACAGGATCATCATGTATGTATCCGCGATCATGGAAGTGAAGAGCTCCATGGGTGTGATAGTAGCAGCGCCAACAGCAGGATCCTGTGGAGCATTGCCAGGCGCATTGTTTGGAACAGGACATTCAATGCAAGTGCATGAAGATGAAATCATCAAAGGAATGTTGGCAGCTGGACTCATAGGAGTCTTCATCGCAGCGCATGCAACCTTCGCCGCTGAAGTGGGGGGTTGCATGGCTGAAACAGGCTCTGGTGGCGGAATGGCAGCAGCTGGAATTGTGGTGATGAAGAACGGCACGCTCAAACAAAGTATTGCAGCGGCATCATTGGCACTGCAAAATTCGTTGGGCATCATTTGTGATCCAATTGGAAACCGTGTGGAAGCACCTTGTCTGGGTAGGAATGTAATGGCAGCAAGCAACGCCGTTTCTTGTGCGAATATGGCATTATCAGATTATGAACAACTTATTTCTTTGGATGAGGTGATAGAAACAATGAAAGCTGTTGGAGATCAAATACATCATACATTGCGATGCACCAATTTAGGAGGACTCTCAATCACAGCATCTGCCAAAAAAATTGAGATGCAGTTGGAAGAGCAACCGAATGTGTTTTATAAAAGTTGTTAGAGTTTCAACATACATGCTCAATAGCCTGGGGTTTAAACCCCAGGCTATTGAGAAATACATTTACGCGAGACGGCGATGGGAAATAAACCATTTCCGTATTATTCTTCATTTTTATTTCGGGTGATATATCTTCTCCGCATTCTTATACACTTCCGCTTTATTCAACGTCATCGGCTTTGTTTGTTGCTTTGTAAACATCTCCATCTGATCGGTGTAATGAGGTGAATTTTTTCTGGCAGAAGCGCCATATGTATTCAACGTTTCGATGATTGGTCCATCTTTTGTAAACCTTACCAATTCAATGAATGCATCCCCTTGATTTCCCTTCACTAGGCCATCTTTATATGCCACAGAATACATCGGTGCCAATACATCTGGCAATCCAGGTTGTGGCAATACTTTGTCGCCACGAACCAATTTTTGCAATTCTCCTAATTGTAGATTTGTTCTACCAAATTGCTCCATCATTTTTGCTTTCACTTCTAACAATACTTTCAATGATTGTCCAGTTGTTAAGACTCCAGTTGCTGCATATAACCCTTTTGACTTATTAATATTCTCATATACCTTCAAAAAAGTACCTGCTCCAACACTTTCTGCATTTGAATTTTTATCCCATGTTGTCAGGTTCGTAATCAACTCTGCAACCTCTGGATATGATTCGGCTTTCATCAAAAACATGCTGTCGATGTTAATTGGAAATGCAAACTTTGAAGGGAACTGCCTATCAAATTTTATCTTCTTGAAAGTTTCATAAGATACCTTGTCGTGTTGAGCTACCAATTCTTCGAAACGCTTGCTCCTGTTGTTTTCCAGGGTTTCATAACCCATGTTTGGAAACTTGATCACTGGGTTTTCTGGACCTTCAGTTGAATGAAAAGGAGAGTGATTTGTATTGTACACAAAACCACTTTTAGGTTGAAGCACTTGTGGCAAATCAGACAACGGATGCAGTTCATTCCACAATGTTGCACTCGTATTACCAGGAACTGTTGAACTCCAGTCGTACTTTGTATTTCTTACTGGAATCCTTCCATTGCTCACATAATAAATTGTATCGTATCTGTCAGCATACACGATGTTGTATCCAGGTATTGCCAACATGTTTAGCGCGGCCTTAAACTCAGTGAAATTTTTTGCTTTGTTGAATCGATACCACTGTTCTATCCCTCTGATATCCATCAACGAAGGCATGCGTATGGCAAATGTTCCTCTTTCTGTGATGATGGTTGGACCATACTTGCTCCAATACGCTTTTTTAGAAACAGGCACAGTTATTCCCTTTATTTTCACTTTCAAATGTGCTGTTTTTTGTTCAAGGGTAAGCCATTGACCATCAAACTTATACTGCAATTTATTTGCAGGATTTATTTCCAGTTGATAGGTGTCTAACTTATCAGGATTGTTTACAGTATGCGCCCAGCCTAGGTATTCGTTGCAACCATGAAGAATGCAAGGAGCTCCAGGGAAGTTAGCACCTAAGATGTTCCACCCTTCTTCGCTCGATAGGTGCGCTTCATAAAATGCAACTGGCCCTTCCAATGGTTGGTGTGCATTGATGTCTAGATAAACCTGACCATCAGTTGTCTTGGCACTGTTAAAAGCAAACGCATTGCTTCCTGCCGTTTTATAATTCTCAATCAAAGGCACTTTGTTGTTAAAAATGGCTGACAAGGCTTTGTCAGCACCAGATAAAACAGACATCTGAAGAATCGAAAACTGAATCATTTCTTTGGGTGAAATTGGAAATGATTTTTTTAACAGTACTTCTTCAGGATGTTGTTTGGCATACGCATTGAGGCCTGCACAATATCCTTCTATGAGTCTTTTGAAATCTGGACTCAAATCACTTTCATATTTCTCTTCAACCAATTCAGGAATGCGAAGCAGGTGGATGATGTAATCAATTGTTGCACCTTCTTTTCCTTTGTAGGAAGCTAGCATAGCCTTGCCCGCAAGCATCGATTGTTGGATGGTTTCAAAATCATCTTCTGCTTGAGCCCAAGCCAATCCGTACGCCACTTCTGGGTCTGTTTTGCCGAAGATATGCGGCACTCCGTAATGATCACGAACGATGTCGATTTTTGCCGGATCAATTTGTGCGAAAGATGCGACTGTGGCCATTAAGAAGACTAATAGAAGGGAGGAACGAATCATCATACTCTTTATTTATTGGGCTGAAATTAGGTTAAATATTTTTAATTTTTAGACAGTTAACAACTCAAAAACATTTAAGAATGACTTCGGTTCAAAAATTCAACTGATTTTGAAAAACAACCAAAAAGTCTTAAATTCATTAGCTGAAACTCAACCCAATATGAATAGCCATTCAGCCAAAAGAAGAAACTTTCTGAAAAGCACAGCAGCTGCATCCGGACTGATGATTCTGTCATCTTTCAACAATAAAAAAGAAGCCGAAAAACCGGTTGCCACCAGGATACGTTTCTCTGTCATCAACATAAACCACGGCCATATTTATGGCATGGTGAATGCCGTGATCAAAGGCGGTGGAGAACTCGTTGCCGTGTATGCTAAAGAAGCTGATCTTTTAGGTGCGTTTACAAAACAATTTCCACAAGCTAAAGTAAGTGGCAGTGCCAAAGAAATTCTAGAAGACAATTCAATACAACTCATATTAAGTTCTGGTATTCCAGACGAGCGAGCTCCATTAGGAGTAGAAGTGATGAAGCATGGCAAAGATTATCTGGTTGACAAACCCGGTATCATAACCCTAGAGCAACTCGCGGAAGTAAGGCGTGTACAAAAATCAACAAAGCGCATTTACTCCATCATGTTCAGCGAACGTTTTGAAAACAAGGCAACTGTAAAAGCAGGTGAACTCATCAAATCCGGCGCGATTGGGAAAGTTATTCAAACTATCGGTTTGGGTCCACATAGAATGAATCCAAAATCACGCCCAGACTGGTTCTTCGATAAAAAAAGATTCGGCGGAATCATCACCGATATCGGCTCACATCAATTCGACCAGTTTTTGTTTTTTACAGGATCTACAGAAGCTGAAATTGTTGCATCGCAAGTGGGCAATGTTCATCACCCACAATATCCATTGTTTGAAGATTTTGGAGATGTGATGATGAAAGGAAATGGTGGATCAGGATATGTTCGGGTTGACTGGTTTACGCCAGATGGTTTAAAGACTTGGGGAGATGGCAGACTGACCATCCTCGGAACAGATGGATTTATTGAAATCAGAAAGAACATTGACATAGCCCGATATGACAATGGAAACCATCTATACATGGTTACGCAAAAGGAAACCACGCATATTGACTGCAACGACCAACCATTGCCATTCGGAACTCAATTGGTGGATGATATCATTAACCGCACTGAAACTGCTATGCCACAAGCGCATTGCTTCTTAGCAACTGAATTGGCGTTGAAAGCGCAGAAGAATGCAAAGGTGCTTTAGGGGGTAGGTTGAGATGAATCTCGAATTAACTAAGAGAGCGTTTAAGCTAACTAAAGAAACTGTGCAACTACATAAAATCCGTTTCATAAAGTATCTAGTTTCTCAATATAGAAATCTCTTGAATTAGTATTTTTCTATTGATGCAATCGAATAATTGTTCATTTCTTAAAAACTGCTGAAACTTTTTATGGATATTGTCAAGGTTTAATTTTAAATTCATAAAAATTATTACTCATGCCAAAAAAAGAAAATTCTAGAAGGGACTTTCTACAAAAAGGATCTGTTGCTGCCGCAGGTTTTTTTATTGTTCCCCGACATGTTTTAGGGAAAGGATACACTGCCCCAAGTGATAAACTCAATATTGCAGCAATCGGTGGTGGTGGAAAGGGAAATTCAGACATCAACAACGCCTACAACAATGGTGCAAACAACATTGTGGCAGTTAGTGATGTTGATTGGAACAGTGCAAAAGGAACCTTTACCAAGTTTCCAAATGCAAAGAAATACCGTGACTTCAGGGTGATGCTTGATGAAATGGGAAAAAGCATCGATGCTGTTACCATTTCTACACCCGACCATTTTCACGCATTCGCTGCAATGGCTTGTATGCAATTGAATAAACACGTGTATGTTCAAAAACCAATGACGCACAACATTGCAGAAGCAAGGTTGCTAACTCAAACGGCAAGAAAATACAATGTTGTTACTCAAATGGGAAACCAAGGTGCATCAAATCCTGCACAGAAAGTTGCCATGGAGTGGTTCGACAAAGGATTGATTGGAACTGTACATACCGTGAATATCTGGACGAACAGACCAGTATGGCCACAAGGAATCCCTGTACCAACAGACAAGCCAGCATTGCCAGAATCTATGTCTGCCGCTGAGTGGAACACATGGCTTGGACCAGCACAATACGTAGATTATAACCCACTTTACCATCCGTTCAAATGGAGGGGTTGGTGGAACTTCGGAACTGGTGCATTAGGTGATATCGGATGTCATACAATAGACTCTCCTTTCAGGATATTAGGACTTGGATACCCAACAGAAGTAGAATGCAGTGTTGGACAAGTATTCATCAAGGATTGGAACCCAGAATACATTCCAGAAGGATGTCCTCCATCCTCTCATGTTGAAATCAAATTCCCACAAACAAAGAAGAACAAATCACCCATGAAAATGATTTGGATGGATGGCGGTATTCGTCCTTCCCACCCTGATCAACTTCCTGCTGATCTTCCTTTGAGTGATGATGGCAACGGAGCAAATGGTGTTTTCCTTCATGGAACAAAAGGATTGATGACCATAGGAATGTATGGTAACAGTCCGAAGATTTACCTGAACAACGGCGAAAGAATTGAGATGCCAAAGGTGAATCAAAATGAGTTGAAATCATTGCCTGAATATGGACACCAAGTTTTGTGGACAGAAGCATGTAAGGCTGGTTTCAACAGCAAGGAACACAAAAACCTTAGCTCTTCATTTGATTATTCTGGTCCACTTACTGAGACTGTATTGATGGGAAATCTTGCCATCAGAAGTTATATGTTGAAGAAGAAAAATGCAAAGGACAGGGATGATTTCTACGGAAGAAAGAAACTCCTTTGGGATGGCGAAAATATGAAGATTACAAACTTCGATGACGCAAACCAATTTGTAACAAGAGAGTATAGGAGTGGTTGGGAAGTGAAATGATTTTTCAATAATTCAACCGATTAAATATTGAATGGGGAGGGGTTTAAAGCCTTCCCTATTTTTTTTGGTTAATAGACATTTGTGGACCTAAATTCCTTTGAAACCCATACTAGTATTAGCTTTGAGCGAAATGAAAAGAAAGAATTCAAAAGCTTATTTACTGTGCATGAAGATTATCAATAAAAGTTGGCTATAAGATTGTGAAGCATTTGCAAGTCCTGTTATAATTCTTTTTCAAAATCAAGCCCCTGAAATCTGGGCTTTGATTTTTTAATATAACATTCCAATCACCCAAAGTGGAACCACACCAGAAGAACCAATTTCAATATCATCTTTTACAACCCAAGCATCTTGTATATTTCCAACCTGCTTTTTCTTTTTTGTTTTGCCACCCACTTCAAATGTAAATTTATCATCAACCACAAAATCTCCATATTGAGGTGAATTTAGTTTATGATGAACCGATAACATAGAATGAAAAAAAGTCTCCCGAACATTTCCCAATTCTACATTTCCTCCACTAAGTGCATACATTAAACTGGTATTCTGTAGGAAAATTTTTTCAGGCTTCTGAAGGACTGCCATGCTATTCCCAACTGGATATAGCAAAGAAATAATTTTAGCCTTTTCAAGGTAATGTAAATATGCATTGATTGAATTACGATGTATCTGTGTCTTTTCTGCCAACTCCTTTATATTGGGCTTAAACGGAACCTGACTCGCTACAACTTCGATTAGTTGAAATATTTTTCGTGCATTGCGTATATCAAATGTTGCAAGAGAGGCCATGTCCATTTCTACGATTGTTCGAATCACCTGGTTTAAACGCTGATAGTTGGAAACCGAATCTGCTACACCAAAAGGATAGTATCCATGTTTGAGGTACTCGCCAAAAAATTCCAAAGGCCTGAATCCTTCCTTTAAAGAATCAGTATATGAAAATGAATCGTTCAACAAACTTTCAAGTTTAATTTCAGTCAATTGAATAATGCCTTTCATTGAAAGATACTCCCTGAAGGACAAGCCAGGTAAATCATACAAAAGAGCACGTCTGCTTAAATCACCCTCCTCTCTAGCAATATCGATGATTGAAGAACCTGTAAATATGATCTGCATATCAGGGAAAAAGTCATACAAGTTTTTTAGTTCGGCAGACCATCCTGGATATTTATGTACTTCATCCAATGCCAGGATCCTTCCGCCTTGCTTATAGAATTTATCTGCTGTTTCTCGCAATGTATGTTTAGCAAAATACAAATCATCCAATGAGAAATAGGCAACCTTCGAAACTGAAGCATCCTTTTCTTTCAGGTATTGCAAAACCAACGTTGTTTTACCAACACCACGTGCACCTTTGATCCCAATTAAACGCTGATTCCAATTGATTTTTTGAAATAAAAACCTCCTGAAACGTTGATCTGTAAAAGCCAATAACCTAGTTGATTGTTCTAGTAAAATATCCATTTTGCACTTTTGAATATGCAAATTTAATATTTTTTGCACATTCGAATGTGCATAATTGATTTTTACGATATAGTTAATTGACAATCAATATATTACAAACTAAAAAATATCAAAATATTGAAGCTTGTATAAAAATTTTCAAATGATTTTGCAAGAGTATTGCTAGCTGAAGTAAAATGAAGATCAAAGTGTGGTCAAGAATATGGCTGCGCAATTATACATTTTCAGCCAGCGTAAACTTCATTGGCAATGATATACTTGCAATATGAAACACGCTGAATTGTCAATTTCTTTACCTTTATAAGGAATGAAAGAACTTGCAACCATAAAACAAATCATTAAAGAACTAAAACCAGAGCTGGAGAAAAAATTTCATGTCAGCTCAATTGGTGTTTTTGGTTCAGTTGCAAGAAATGATTATTCTGAAAGTAGCGATGTTGATATTATCGTGGATTTTAGTCAGCCGATAGGTATTGAATTTATTGATCTTGCAGAACTCCTTGAGGAGAAATTCCATGAGCAAGTTGATCTCGTTTCAAAAAAAGGAATCAAGCCCCAATATTTTTCTTCGATTGAGAATGATATAGTCTATGTCTAAAAGGTAGCCTAAATTAATCCTCAGCGATATGTTGGAAAGTTGCAATAAAATTTTGCAATATACTGATAACATGGATTTTGAAGCATTTTGCAATGATTCCAAAACACTAGATGCGGTTAACAAAAATTTTGAAATTATAGGTGAAGCAGCAAATAGACTACCTGAGGATTTCAAAGACGATCACAATAACATCGATTGGCACAGGATTCGTGGATTTAGAAACAGAATTGTTCACGATTACATGGGTATTGACTTTGGCATCGTTTGGGAAATAAGAAACAACTATCTGGGTCCTCTTATTGCTGCGCTGAACTCTTTGTAATTTTTTACAAGAGCTGCTACCCGTAGCTAAGAAGCACAATCCTTCTCTGATACACATTTACTTTGTAATCATCTATAGTATGTGCAAATTTTTCACTTACTGAAGAATAAATTTTATCAAATGAATTTACAATTAAAAAAAATTGTAAGATCAATACTTGTTAAAGCAAGATGAAAAATTAAATTTTTTCATGAATAGAACTTTCAATATTACGTACATAATTTAATAGGTAAATACAGAAATTTAAAAAAAAGTTTACTCATACGCTAAAAAGAAAAACCCCCCAAGTGTGCATCGTAGAGAGGCATGGGAGGTGTATTATCTTTAATGATTTCTGTCTTATATTTTTAAGTATTTGTTCGTTGTAATCTAAAACAACAACGATCTAAATAATTAAGATACGAATATAATATTTTTTTGAATTCTGGGATTACCTACATAATGTTTCCCCATTTCTTAGTTTTATTATTTCAATTTTTTATTGTTTCTTCTTGCAGTCTTTTTTGTAATTACGTAGTCAGTATTACCATTTTGATATAATTGAACTAACCCATTTTCTAAACACCTATAATAACGAGTTGATTGATATGGATATCCAAATACGTTGTCATTAAAATGTGTTGTAACTATTAATTAATCATTCTGATGTTTTAATGTTGTGTAAACTAAATTACTATCACTATTCCTGAATCCTGCACTTTGATAAGCAAAGGCGATGACTCTGGAGTTACGAAAACAAAGTATACTGACTGTGGAGTTTAATTTTTGTTCATAGTCATACTCTGTATCCCTATACACGTCATATTTTTTTCCACAAATCGAGATAGCTTCATTTGAGGTAGAGCATCCAATACCAGAAATTAAAATTATTAACCACACTATGATCTTTTTTATGGTAGTTGACATATTTTTATTTCTTTTAATTACTGATATATTTTCCGGCAATGTATATCCTCTATGTCGAGGCAGGGATTTTAAGCACAAATGTTTCTAAAAGGTATTGAACTCGCCATTTTTGCAAAATGCTGTTATTGGCAGTAATTTTTAAAAGTTATAATTTAATTTCAATAAACCCAATCTATTAGATGTAATTTTAAAACTATTATCTTGCTGTCTATAAGACCCCCTCGTGTCGTTTAAGTCATCTATATCTTGGATTTATTTTGTAGAAATAAATCTTACCCTTGTTTCCAATGCCAATGATAATTTTTGAAATATTTTATGTTCAAAACCTATAGCAGGAATTATACCAAAACCAGTTAAATTTGTTAATATTCTCGTATTATAATTTCCTGTAAATCCACCAGCAAAAGTTTTGTCTGAATATGATTTTATTCCTGCCAGGTCTATTGCTATGTATGTCTTAAAATCTTTCTTGACAATAATATTTTTTTCAACACCTAATCTTATGAGACTTTCTTTAGTGTAACCTTGTGAGAATATTAGGTCGCAACATTGTGGTGGGTCAACTTTGTCAATTTGCTTAGAATATTAAAATCCTATTCGAGTTGTGAAATATTTCAAGTGTCTTTTAATAACTATCCCACCAAAAAAATTAGGCGAAAAGGTTCTTTCCAAATAAGAATTTTGTTCGCTCATTAATATAATTCCTGCCGTCCATTTGTTTTCTTTTGGCTTTTCAGTATTAGTCTGACTGTAGGAAATAGTTGAGAGTAGCAAAAATAGAATTGTAAATTTTAAATGTTTTTGCGTCATAGTTTTAAGTTTTGATTTTGTTATTGCTCATATTGGTATTTATGCAGTTGTGTGATTTGCATCACATCTGCTGATTGAAAAAATACTGATGCTTGATATTCGTTCGCCCAATTTATAACGTCCCACCACACTTTCATAAATACACATGTTGGCGGAATTACTTCAGCGTGTTGCATTTACATTTGTCAAAATGGACCTGTCATTACTTTTTTTATCACATGAGCATTATTCTGTAATGCATTTAAATAATCATCACCTTCTGGTTTTAGTTCTTCGTCTTTGAATAAATGAAGGCTTTTGTTAAGCTCAAAAGTGGTTTTGAATTCCTCACCAATTTGAAGTGTGACTATTAGTTGTTGTTCAATAAACTCATGGTACACTCTAATAGATTTCACTGTTGTATTTGTAATTTTTAGAGAAAGATTATAAAAAGAACCGTCGGTCTGTCTTTCGATCTCTTCGCTTAGATACTCTGACAAAAAACCAAGAGTTTTCTCTAATTGCTCTTCATAATTTTCGTAACCTTTACGCATCAGACTCCACATAATTTTGTCAGATTTTATTGTAATGGTTTGACCATTTAGTAACGTGTGGCTAAAGGATTTAATAATCTGTTCAAGCCCACCTCCAAACGGTCCACCGATTTGCGATGTGCGGGATAGCTGTCCCAAATGTATCCAATGGATCGGAATTTCCAACAAACGTGAAGATTACAAAGACTTCAGATGCCAGCGTTGCGCAAAACCCTGTTATTG
>JBILHX010000107.1:0-11191 GCA_044350285.1 Chitinophagaceae bacterium
GCTGTAGCTACCGGCGCTGCATTCACTGTAATACTACCTGTTGAAGTAACCGTTCCACAACCACCTGTTAATGTTACCGTGTAATTAGAAGTGCCCGATGCTGATGGAGTACCACTTATGGTAACAACATTTGATGCCCACGCACCGCTTACACCTGTTGGCAAACCACTAAAGCTTGCGCCAGTGGCTCCAGTTGTTGTATATGTAATATTTGTAATTGCAGTATTGATACACTTTGTTTGTGAATCTGTTCCAACAGCAGATGATAATGTAGCTGTATTGTTTGCTGTGACTGTTACAGTTCTATCAACCGATGCTGCAGTACAACCTGTTCCTGCATTTGATGTTAGCCTTAGTGTTACCGTTCCAGTAAAATTTGCTGCTGGCGTGTATGTTACGGCTGCAGGTGTTGCTGTTTGTGCAGTACTGCTTAATGTACCACCACCAGACACAATTGACCATGCTCCTGTTGTAGCACTTCCACCAACACTAGCACCAGCTAATGCAAAAGCAACAGGTGAGGCTGATTGACAAACCGTATTCGGTCCGCCTGCTGTAGCTGTTGCCAATGCGGTTACAGTGATAGCTTGTTCTGCTGTTGTATATCTTATACCACTCTCTTTACAAGTAATTATACACTTGTAGTAAGTTGTAGCAGTTAAATTACCAGTGGCTTGGGTAGCAGCTGTTAATAAATTTGAAAAAATTCCTCCCGAAGTAGCTGAAGATGACCATTGAAAAGTATAAGCCAATTCATTGTAAGCTGTACTTAATGAAAGTGTGGTTCCAGATCCAGAACAGACTGCGGAAGATGCTGCAGAAATTGTTGATGAGGCTGGCGTACAACTTAAATCTGGCAAGGTAGTACTGAACAAGCCCCTACCATGGGTGGCAGCTACCAACGTTCTGTCTAATGGTCTATATGCCAACATATCTGTCCTAACTGATGGGAAAGATGTGTTGCTAATCCAAACTGTTGAGACCCCATTTATTAAATTAGTAATCCAAACTCCAGTTTCTGTTGCTACAATTGCTCTGCTATTATCACCAGGATAAAACATAGCCCATCGCACTGGCATATCAGCTAAATTGCCATCAATTGTTGTCCAACTATTACCTGCATCAGTTGAAACCCAAATATTGCTTACACCATAATTTGAATAACAAGCAATGATGTTGTTGTCTGTTGTACCGATATTAATGCTCGATGTATAGGCTGGAATTGCAGACATTGCTGTTGGTGTGATATTGACTGTGGTTGGATTATATCCTGCAGTATGAGCATTATCAATCCTAACAATTTTACCAGTGGTTGTTCCAAAAAATACCCTGTTTAGTGTATGAGGAGAAATTTTGACTGCACTAGCCTCACCTCCTCCAAAATTTGTTATACCAGATACTATTGAAGCTCCGGTTGGTGGCGCGCTACCCATGTAATATGATGAACTTCCAGTTGCTGGAGTTGTTGTAGCTGTAGTCCAACGAAAAAATGATTCAGCTGCAGCTCCTGCATAGATGGTTTCAGAAGAATCATCTAATGCATAAGCGTTGATGAACTGTCCCATTTCAACCGGGTCAGCAGCACTAGTACCCAAATTAAAATTCACTCTTGACCAATTAGCGCCTCCGTTTAAACTTCTTCTGAAACCACCATAAGTATAAGTTCCAAATTGGTAACTTGGGTCAGTTTGGTCAATTGCAACAAATCCACCATCGCCACCAAGAACTTCAATGGATGAAGCCAATCCTGCAGTATTTAATTGATGTGTTCCATTGTCTTGGGCACCTGCTAAGAAATAATTTGTTGCTGTTGGGTGTATTGCTGTGGAATAAAATTGCTTAATCCTTAATCCGTTATTTCTATCTTTTATAGTTACCCCTTTGTCTCCAGAATAAAAAACGCCTCCATCATTGCCAAACAGTAATTTATTACCGTTATCATACCATGTTAAGTTATGCATGTCAGCGTGAGAATATTGTCCAGTAGTACCCACCCATGTTGAGATTTGAGTCCAAGTCGCTCCTCCATCAGTTGTTTTCCAGTTGTCTAAACCACCCACAATACATTCATTGGCATTGGCTGGATTGATTGCAACGGCAAGATCATAATATGCCTGAGCAAATGTTAGTGGTGAAGAACTGGGGATTTGTCCGGCAGTGGCAGACCAGTTGTCACCGCCATCAATAGATTTATAAATTACATCGGCATTTAAGGTGCTTGCCTTAACAGGTAATGCGTATAGTGTATTGCCATTAACTGCCAATTCTACCCTATATTGATAATCAGGGCTTGTTGTGTAATTTGGGAATGGAGTAACAGCTGTGCTCCACGGAGTTGATTGTGTTGCAGTTGCTGGTGCGTCTGTGTATGCGTAATATTGCGGACCTCCCATCATTCCTGATGCTACATGCAGTCTGCCTGTTGAACTCATTTCAATATCTGAAATTCCATAATAAGCATACCCTTGCAATGCAGTGAGCGGAGTAATGATTGTCCAAGTATCCCCACCATCGGTTGACCTTCTCAAATGACCCCTATTATTAATTCCCGTTGCGGTACTTACATCTTCATCAGTCCTAGTTGTTGCCAAATACACATAACCATTTGGACCGCAAATAATTTTGGTTGTGTATGAAAATATGCTGGTACTGGTGCTGCTGAGCAAAGACCATGTTACACCATGATCAATACTTTTAAATACACCAACTCCTTTAACTGCATTTGCAGTTGGCGCGCCACCGGCATTTCCCATGAAACTTTCGCCTGTAGCTGCATACAAAATATTGGTATTTGTTGGATCTTGTGCAATTGATGTGATGGCAAGATTGTCAAATTGGTCGTCATCAACAGGAACCCAATTTGCAGGAGAAACAGTAATATCAGTTGTTTTCCACAGTCCGCCATCAACACCTGCAGCCCAAACAGTTTTTCCTGTTAAATCTGCTAAATCAGGCCATATGGCCCTGACTCTGCCAGCAGTTGATGCTGTCTGATAATCACTTCCTCGGTAATTTCCATTGCTTGGACCAGTTACATCTGTGTATGGACCTCTTTCTGTCCAAATTAAATTTACGGTTGGGGGCAATGACGAGGAAAAACTTAATGTTGAAATACCTCCTCTAACTATGTTGCGATTCTTTTTAATTACTGCATCCTCGTGAGCCCTGACTAATTTTAACTTTGATATGTTTCCAGTGGCGGGGTCTTTGGTTTTTGAGTATTCCAAGGACAATCTCATATCAGACTTTTTGTTGGGAGTTTTTGCACTAATTGTGATAATTTTTTGTCCAAATGAATTCAAACAAAGAATTGTCGCCAAAAAAAAGATGCAAATTTTAATTCTCATAATGTTTTGTTGTTAATATTCAAAAAAGTTCTGATTTCAATGACTAAAAATATGAATAACTAATATTTTGACATAAACTAAAAAAAATTTCAATAAAATGGGGAAGTTTTGGAAATTTATTCTCACCCCAATTTATTCAATCATTTTTTTGTTATTCTAATACCTCTACTTTCACTATCATTCTTTCATTTCGAAGAAATACAATCCTGCCGTCTGTTCCAGAGAAATTGTTACTCGTTCAATATTCACCTTTAAAGCTTGATATTCAGAACTTACCGCAAAAAGATTTTTTGCAAATCTTCTATTTGAAATGTTTATTGATAGTTCAGCAATTTGTCCTGCACAAAAAGTTGTTAGTCCATTTGCCACTATGGCAGGAAGGAAATTAAATACATAATTAGAAGCACTACTTCGATAGTAACCAAGAAAGTTAATTGTTTCACTTTCTTTTAAATCATGCTTGGGTTTATCTAAAGAAAAAGCAGTTGATTTGTGTTGGTTTTTAAATGAGTGATTAACCAAATCTGACACTACCAAAGTATTTTGAGCATGCAACTTAGCTGTATATTTGAAAACTAATATGTAAATGAATGCTTTTATTATGTTACGATTATGCATTATAATTATTTTTATTGAGGGTAACTCTCAACAAAAGGTGGAATATTTATGCAAAAATTATTAAATAATATTAATATTTTAACTTTTTACATTACAACTTCTTTTCATTTTTTAATATGAAAAGAAGTTTTTGGTAAAAAACTATTTATCGGAACGTATTTTTATCAAAAAAGGGGGAAAACTAATTTTAATAGTCCGTTCAAGAAAAATTAAAGCGATTAAAGCTGATAGCTAATAGGAAAAATAGAAAAAGTCTAAGTTTGAAAAATGATTAGATTCTATATTGGTGATGGATTTTTTTTAAAAAATCACTGGGTGTAAAACCTGTTACATTTTTAAAAGACCTTATAAATGTACTTTGTGAAGTAAAGCCTGATTCGAGTGAAACTGCTTCAATAGTCATTTTTAAATTTTCTGCTTTTTTAAAAAGTTCGATAGCGTGTTCTACTCTAAGGTTGTTTCTCCATTCTGAAAAAGCTAGCATTCGAACATTATTAAAGTAGTAGGTCAAATGATGTACGGGAATCTTGGATTCATTAAATATGTTCGATAGCTTGAAATCGGGATCGAGATAAAGTTTTTTATAAATTAATTCATCTAAAGCATTCTCAATTTCCAATAGATACTCATTTGAAAATAACTGTGGAGCGATTTTGGCTTCCGTTAATATTCCCTCTTTACTTTCAATATTTTCTACCAATGGAAATATTTGTTCTATTATTTTGACTTGTGAATTTATCAAGTTATAATCAACGATTCTGGTTCTGTCCATAGGTAATCCATACATGATTTGAGGAAAGCTTAATACTGCCATATTGACAGAAACGTAGACTAATGCTGCAAAAAGTAAAGAATCATTTGACTTATTTAAAAAAACTGTTTTATTGTCAAAGATCCAAACATTAAACATTACAACGATAAAATTGATGGTGATGAGAGAAAAAATAACACAGAAAACCAACAACCAATTCCTTATCAACTTGTATTGTTGTGAATTAAGAATTGCTTCATTGCTCTTTTTACGGTATGTTATTAGCATAAACCAATGTGAAACTGCATAAAAAAACATCTGTGATATATGAAGTGCTTGGTCTATCTTATGGGGTACAATAAAATTTATTTGAAATTTAGCCAAATCCCAATCATCACTTTTCATGTTATTTACAATCTCTAACTTATAATCCCATGATGTTAGTAAAAAGGGAATAAGGCCAACTAAGGATATGATGAAAGGTAGAAAATGACAATAATCCCACTTTTTAAGCATGCTGTTGTCATGAAGAATACTTCTTATATAAAAAAAAGAAAAAGGGCCAATCAAATAAAATATAACCTGTGTAGAAATTGAAAATGCAACCCAAAAATCTAATTGGCTGTAAAAAATAAAAAAATTCTGTAATAAATATAATGATGAGATGAAAAGAAAACCTGATAAAAAGCGATTTGCGCTTTTATAACCCTTGTTAAAAAATAGTATCAACAACGGTAAGAAAAGTCCAGTAAAACCAATAAATACAATCGCAAAATTCACTTTGATTTAATTAAAAGATTAAATAAAAACCATTTCACTAAATATGCTAAATAAGTTGATATTTTGAAATCTAATACTTATATGTGAAGAAATCATAAACTGAACTTTGAATAAACATCTATGGAAGTTATCTATAAAAAATATAAAAAGTTATGAAAACGTATAATACTCATTATTAGCACATTCAAAGGAGGAATAATGATTGATGTGAAAATAATACTATTTGAACGAAGAAAATTATAATTCATTTAAACTTCTTTTCATTATTAAAAATGAAAACATTTAATAATTAAGAATCAATTAGATACGAAGAAATAGTATAATTTTATTGTGAGTAAATTGAATCGAATTTGACAGATTAGGTATATCTTTTATAGTTTAGGAAGGTAAATGGCAAATTCTTGCAAAATTCTTTTACCATTAAGGATCAAACAGAAATATTTCCGAAAATCTTTCATCAATGGTAAAATCTTTTTTAAACAAAGGAGGAAATGTTTTTTCGTAAATACTTGATTTCCAAAAGGTTACAGAAGTTATCTCTTTTTTATATTTTCTGAATATTCTAAATACATCCACATATCGTTTTGATACTTTTGACAGATCAGATTGGTCTTTAATAAGTGGATCTATTATTTCTAACTCTGTGATATGTATCTGCAACCCTAATGAAGAATATGTTTTGATGGCCTCTTCAATATTATCCAAAGAAGGATAATCTGTTGTCCAATGTGCTTGTAATCCAACACCATGTATAGGAACACTTTTCTCTTGCAACAACTTGATTAACCTAACAATTCGTTTGACCTTATCTGGGTTTTCGGCATCATAATCATTGTAAAACAGCAATGCACTCGAATCTGCTTCATGGGCAAATTGAAAAGCTTTCAAAATATACTCCTCACCCATGATCTTATACCAGGTATTGTTTTTCAGGAACTCCTTGTTGTTGTCATAAACAGCCTCATTTACAACATCCCATGCATACACCCGGCCTTTGTATCGTCCAGCAACTGTTGAGATGTGCTCTTTTAATCTTTCCGTTAAAAGTGTTCTATGGACTAGATTTCCCTTTGGATCCCAAAAGAGCCAATATGGATTCCTGTTGGTCCATAACAAAGTATGTCCCCTAACTTTCATCTTGCTTTTTTCAGCAAAATCCACCAATGAATCTGCTTCGCCGAAACTGTATTCATCCGCATGCGGATGAATGGCCTCAAATTTAAATGCATTTGCTGTTGAAATACTGGAGAATTGACTTGCAATGAATTTTCCAGTGTCATTTTTAATATCCCAAATATGAATGCCCAATCCAATCGGAAAATAAGCAGCATAAGCTTGTTTTAATGTTGTGGATTTTGTTAATGGTAGTCGGGCATGATTGTCTTGGTTACAACTGATTTGAAAAAAAACCAGCATTAGTATACTTAATACAGCTGCATGCTTGGTGAAATTCATAGAAAATGATTAATGTAAATTGTCAATTTTTTCACCACAATTCACTCAAATAAACTTGCATTTTTTTGATGGCATAATCTGCTCCAAGGTGAATCGCTTTGCTGATGTCACCTAGTGCAGGGACGATGGATTTTTGTTTTGCTTTTACAATAGACATATTTAGATAAGCCTCTATGTAATTGGATTTGAGCTCAACAGCAATATTATAGTCCTCTATCGCTTCATTGTATTCAAGAATTGCCTTATTTGCTTCCGCCCTGTAAAAGAAAAATTCCGCAGGTTGCTTTGTGTTTAATTCAAAACAAAGGTCATAATCTTCAACAGCTTCTTTATTTTTTCCTTGTAAATGCTTTGAATAACCTCTTTGAAAATAACCTTCTGATAGCTTTGAATTTAACTTTATCGCCTTGGAGAATAGGGCTATGGAACCAGTATAATCCTTTTTCTTTTGTCTTTCCATCCCCAAAGACATAAATTCCTTCGCTGATTGACAAAAAGAAAAATTTGTGAAACAGATAAACACAAAAAATAACAAGGCTGATTTCAATGCTTTATTTTTTTACTTTAATGCGTTTTTTACAGTCTCTTTTGAATGAATAGATGAGTCACTTCATTCTTCATTAATTTGTATTCGGTGCCTGAGCTTGTCGAAGGCCATTCTTCATTCTAGCCCCCAACTCTTTCCTTTCTCAACAGCAGGTACCCCTTCAGTTAACCAAACAGTTGGTTTTTCCCCTTTCAACAACCAATCAAAAAACTGCTGTTCCCTAATCTGAATGTCTTTACGGTTTCTTCTTTCAACCAAGTTATGTGCCTCTCCGTTGTAATTCAACAACCAAACCTTTTTATTTAACCTCCGCATAGCAGTAAACATCTCAATTCCTTGATACCATGGAACGGCACCGTCTGCATCATTTGACATGATGACCAAAGGTGTTTTTACCTTGGGTAAATGAAACAAGGGAGAATTTTCGATATATAGATTGGGCTTCTCCCACAAAGTGGCACCAATACGGCTCTGCGTCTTTTCATACTGAAACTGCCTGTTCATACCACTTTCCCACCTGATTCCGCCATACGCACTGGTCATGTTCGCCACCGGAGCTCCAGCCCATGCAGCGGCAAACAAGTTCGTTCTGGTGATAATATGGGCTACCTGATATCCACCCCAACTTTGTCCCTGAATACCCATTTTGGTGCTATCAACCCATCCTTTCTTAACCAATGCCCTCGAGCCACTCACCACATAATCAAAACCACCCTTTCCCGGATACCCGTTAACATAATGGATGTCAGGCGCCAAAACGATGTAACCACGACTAACAAAAAATGAAATATTGAGTCGACTGGGAGTTGGTGCTGGTGGAAGATAGCTATACAAGCCGTCTGATAGCGTCTCATAGAAATAAGAAATCATCGGATACTTCTTTCCTTCTTCAAAGTTTTCCGGCTTATATACAATGCCCATTGCAGTTTTTCCATTGTAGGCCTTCCAAGTAAACAGTTCTGCTGTTCCCCAATTATACTGAGCTTGCTGCGGATTCGTGCTGCTCAACTTGATGTCACTGCTGAGGTTCTTGGAAAAAAACACATTCGGTGAAGCTGTATATGTTTCCTTTGTATAGATGTATGCATCGGCCTTTTTTGCTTTCAAAGGAAATCCCATCGCAAATGCGCCTTGCTGCAACTGTTTCAAACTTTTTGAATCGCCCAATTGCATCGTTGCCAAACCTGCAAATTTATTAACCTCGTTAAAGGTTTTCAACAAAATAACCTGCTTGGGTTGAATCGATTTCTCGTCAGGATTGGTTGATATAAACCGGTAGCTTGTTTTGGTTTTTCTTCCAACACCAGCTGTAATGTTCAAGGGCAACTTCTTTCCGAGTGGATCAACCTGCCAAATATCATATCGATCATAAACAAAAAGACTTGCATCATTCTCTTCCCATTTCATCTGTCCATAAGGAGTTGGGTCTGAAGGCATGTCATACTCTTCATCATACATCTTTTGATTTATCTGCTTGCTCATTGCATTGATAACACCATTGTGATATGAAAAATACTGTCTTGCTTTTGAATCATACCAGTAAATGTATTTTCCCAAGGGAGAAATCTGGGCCATGCCATCCAGCTCTTTTTTAACCAAGGTTTTTGTTGCTGTAGCAGGTTCTATAGAATAAATATCTTTTCTTGTCCCCCCTTCCCATTGCATGGAAACACGTTTGCCTCTGTCAGTCATTCCTAAAAACTGGTCTCCATCACCTTCATTTGAGATAACAACCTGTGGAATTTGAAGATCAGCAAGTTGTGTAAATTTTTTTGTAGACAAATCGATCATCCCTAGGTATGCTCTTTTACTTTCTTGCTCAGCAGTTCTAAGTTGATATGGTTGCAAATAATCATCATTGTAGTGCCATATATCCACCTTAGCTAGATCCATTTCAATCAAGGAGGTATCCTTAATTGATTTGATTGGATTGGTGCCTAGAAAAAGACGCTTTCCTTTTTCACTGAAACTTGGTGTGTAATATTCGTTGACAGTCCAGTTAATGTTCATCCCAACTGTATACTTGTCAGCAATAACAGAGGCTTCCTTGTCTCCATTCTGCCAGAGCCACAGTTTGTAAAATTTCTGCAGCGATTTAAAACTGCTGTCCCGCTCTGCTACAAATGCAATTTGATATCCTGCCTTGTCTATTGTGAAATTCTTGAAATCATTTCCCCCTTTCATGATGGTATCAAATCGGTTTTCAACACTGCGCCAAATATATACCATGGGCTGAATGGATTTATCTGTCTTGCTGGCACTTGATTCAAGCAAAAGAATCTTACCATTTTCACTCCAATAATATTCATTGATCAAAGAAATCTTGGTCTCCTTTTTTTCTGAAAGGTTGCGAACAACAAGCTCTGAACCTTCTTGAACAGGAGCTTTTGCACCTTCATCACCTTCTGCATCTTCTTCAGGATCATTTTCACTCTTGGCGCTCATTTTCCGCTTCTGCTTCTTATCAGGTGTCTGTTCGATAATCAAGGGAATTTTTGCTTTTCCCGTATCTGGAACAGTTTTGAATGAATCTTTTTTTGCTTCCCTTTTCACAGAATCAACGTTTTTATTATTCAATTGGTAGGCAAGCCATTTTGAAGAATTTTCTGGCAATTTAAACGACAAGACACCGGGAATTTTTTCAAGACTCAGCAACGTTAAATCATAGATACCCAAGGAATCCTTTGGGAACTCTTCAGGTTTTTTCTTTTTTATTTTTGCCTGTCTAACATCTGCATACAACGGCTTGATTTTAAAAGCGATATAAAGCCCATCTTCAGTAAAGGTTGCTTGATATCCTCTTGCAATTTCTAATGTATAAGAAGAATCTGTTTTTTGAATGATCAGCTTTCCATCACCCTCTTGCGCATCAATGGTATAGGCCAACCACAAGCCATTGGCGCTTATTTTTCGTTCCCCGATGGATTGCCAACTGTCATAGACACCATGGTCTAATGGCTTTTTTTGGGCAAAAATCAAAGAAGGAACCACCATCATGAATAAAAAAGGCAATGTCTTACTTATGCATTTTGATAACATCTGTTATTAATTTATATGATGAAATTAATGAATTTATTGTCTATTTCTATTTCTGCTTTTCCGCCATCCATACACGCCAACTTTGCAATACTACAGTCAGGAAAATGACTGACAACCCCGCATAAAATGACATACCAAGAAACTTATTTTCCTTAAAAATGATGAATGCAAGGATAATGCCATAAACAGGTTCCAGGTTAAAGCTGAGGTTTACGGTAAATGGTGAAATTTTTTGAAGCGACCTTACCGACAAGTTAAAAGCCAGTACAGTACAAAATAGGCTTAATATGATGAGCCACAAAAAATCTGACACAGTTGGTATTAAATATTCTGCAGGGAAAAACACCAGGTAAATGGGCACAATAAAATTCAAAGAAAACCAACCTCCTCCAATTTCATAGAAGGTTATCGTGTCTGAGTCAAATTCTGATACCAATTTTTTATTCAGGATGGGGAACAAAGAGGCAAAAAAAGAAGACACGATACCAAATGCAATACCAACCCTGAAATGTTCATCGAAGTGAAAAATCAGGTAGATTCCCAACATTGATAATAATCCCAACAAGACCTCTGAGACGTTGATTCGCCTTTTATAAATCAAAGGATCTAAAAATGCTGTAAAAAATCCAATGGAAGAAAAGCAAACCAAAGCAA
>JBILHX010000118.1:0-9591 GCA_044350285.1 Chitinophagaceae bacterium
TGTGAAAACAACTAAAGGTGGACGTGCATTCAGTTTCTCTGCCTTGGTTGTTGTTGGTAATGAACAAGGAATTGTTGGTCATGGACTTGGGAAGGCAAAAGAGGTTCAAGAAGCAATCACGAAAGGAATTGAGGATGCTAAAAAGAATTTGATTAAAATTCCTGTCATGAAAGGAACAATTCCTCATGATCAATTAGCTAAAGAAGGTGCTGCAAAAGTATTTATTAAACCTGCCGCACATGGTACTGGTGTAATAGCTGGAGGTAGTATGCGTGCTGTTTTAGAAAGTGTTGGAATTACTGACGTTCTTGCAAAATCATTAGGTTCAGCCAATCCTCATAATGTTGTGAAAGCTACATTCAAGGCTCTAGCTATGTTGCGTGAACCTATCAGTATTTCAAAAACAAGATCAATTCCACTGAAGAAGGTATTCAACGGTTAATTTCTTTAGTAAAATAATTATCACATTATAAATACCCCTAGGGTTTTTGATATGAAAAAGTTAAAAATAACAAAAGTTAGAAGTGTAATTGATCGTCCGGAGCGTCAAAAACGAACTATGCAAGCATTAGGATTGGGTAAATTAAATGCATCTGTAGAAGTTGAAGCCACTCCTCAAATACTTGGAATGGTTAAAAAAGTCAATCATTTAATTAAAGTTGAAGAAATTTCACTTTAACATACATCATTAATTAATATACGAGTGGTCTAGCTGACTGCGTTGAGTAAAATTTTATAAAATGAAATTACATACATTAAGACCTGCGATAGGTGCTACAAAAAAAGAAAAAAGATTGGGTCGTGGTGAAGCATCTGGTAAAGGTGGAACATCTACTAAAGGTAACAAAGGTCATCAAAGTCGAAGTGGTTTCAAGAGCAAGCGCGCAAGTGAAGGTGGACAGATGCCAATACAACGCAGGGTTCCAAAAGTAGGTTTCAGAAATATTAATAGAGTAGAGTATAAAGTATTTAACCTAGGACAGGTTGAAGCATTGGTTGAAAAGTACGGTATAACTGATTTCAACATGGAAACACTTTACATCAACGGCTTGATAAGTCGTACAGACAAAGTAAAAATTCTTGGTAATGGTGTAATCACTTCAAAAGTTAATTTTAAAGTGAATGCACTTAGCGAAAAAGCCAAGTCTGTTATTGAAGCAGCAGGCGGTTCTGTTGAAATCATCAATTAATTATCGGTAATTACCAGCCTAAGTTTCTCATCTTAGAAAACAGACAAAAATATTGCACGTGAAGAAATTCTTTCAAACTGTAAAAAACATTTGGAGCATTGATGAGCTAAAAAGCAAAATCATTGTTACTCTCCTTTTGATTCTCGTTTATAGGGTTGGTTCCCATGTACCACTTCCTGGTATAGATCCAAACAAGCTTGATCTTGAGAGTGCAAAAAAGGGCTTACTTAGCCTTTTTGACACTTTTGCAGGTGGGTCCTTTTCTAGTGCATCAATCTTTGCATTAGGAATTATGCCTTACATATCAGCTTCTATTTTTATGCAACTGATGACCATATTGGTTCCTCAAATGCAGAAAGTACAAAAAGAAGGCGATAGCGGTAGAAAGAAAATTAATCAGTGGACAAGATATCTAACTGCAATTGTTACTGTTTTTCAAGCAGCAGCTTATGTAGCATATTTAAAAAATGTTAGTAGAGATGCTCTTATTGAATCTTATCAGCCTTTCTTTTGGATATCAACTGTAATTGTTCTAACTGCAGGTACTTTGTTTGTAATGTGGTTGGGAGAAAAAATTCAAGACAAGGGTTTAGGCAATGGTACCTCCATTATTATCATGGTTGGTATTTTGGCAAGGCTTCCAAATTCATTCATTGGTGAACTTGCTGCAAAGCAAACACGAGGTGGCGGCGGTTTGTTATTGTTCTTAATTGAGACAGCTTTTTTAATTGCGATTATATTAGGTCTAATTCTCCTTGTTCAAGGTGTTAGAAGAGTCCCAATTAGTTATGCAAAACAATTGGTTGGAAGCAAATCACTAGCGGGTGCTCGTCAGTTTCTTCCTCTAAAAGTAAATGCTTCGGGTGTAATGCCAATCATTTTTGCACAAGCAATTATGTTTTTGCCTACCTTATTTTCTTTTACAAATTTAGAGTCTGGAAAAGGAATAGCCCGTATTTTCAATGATCCAAGTAACATTTGGTACATGACAATTTATTGTGTAATGGTTATTGCTTTCACATTTCTTTATACAGCTTTGATTTTTAATCCAAAGCAAATGGCAGATAATTTGAAGCAAAACAATGGTTTCATACCTGGTGTAAAGCCTGGTCAAGCAACTGCTGATTATATTGGCCAGGTAATGGATCGGATCACTTTGCCTGGGGCAATATTTTTAGCCTTAATTGGTATCCTTCCAGGAATTGCTCAACAATTTGGAATCACTCAATCTTTTGCTTCCTTTTTCGGTGGTACTTCACTTTTGATTATGGTTGGTGTTATTCTTGATACGTTACAGCAGATCGAAACTCATTTATTGATGCGTCAATATGATGGCTTAATGACTGGTGGAAGAGTTCAAGGAAGGCAAGCAGCTACTCCTACATCATTATAACATGATTCACATCAAAACTTCTGCGGAAATTGAGTTAATCCGCATAAGTGCACTTTTAGTTAGCCAAACTCTTTCTGAATTAGCTAAATTAGTTAAACCTGGAGTATCTTCTGAATTGTTAAATAACAGAGCTGAAGAATTTATATTAGATAATGGTGCAATTCCATCATTCAAAAATTATAAGGGTTATCCTTTCGCAACATGTATTTCAATAAATGATGCAGTTGTACATGGGTTTCCTAATAATTATGAAATTAGAGAGGGTGATTTAGTATCCATTGATGTAGGTGTATATAAAAATGGTTTTCATGGTGATAGTGCATATACTTTTGGCGTAGAACCTGTTTTAGAAGAACATAAATTGCTTATGTCAGTTACTCGTACCTCTTTAAATTTAGGTATTGAAAAGGCTCACCTTGGCAATAGAGTTGGCGATATATCAGCTGCCATCCAAGATTTTGCTGAAAGAAAACATCATTTTGGTGTTGTTCGCGAATTAGTCGGCCATGGTTTGGGTAGAAACCTTCATGAAGATCCTCAAGTTCCAAATTTTGGTAAAAAGGGTACTGGCCCTAAGCTAAAGGATGGTATGGTTATTGCAATTGAGCCTATGATTAATTTAGGTAGCAGGGATGTTTTTTATGATGAAGATGGATGGACTGTTAGAACTAAAGACGCAAAATTTTCAGCTCATTACGAACATACTATCTGTGTAAAACGAGGCAAGGCTGATATTTTATCAAGTTTTGTCGACATTATCCAATCCGAAATTTCCAATCCTTATTTAGTAGACAGTTACTAGTTTTTAGTTTACTTTTATCTCATTTTTATATGAGAAATTTACAATTATTTATCACAATTTTTTGTTTGCATTTTACCTCGCAAGCACAAGAGTTACTTAGTATTAAAAATTATTGTACAAATAATCATTCATCAATATTGCATTCATTTCATGATTTTCTTGCGATCCCAAACATAGCTTCTGATAAGGAAAATATATCCCTCAATGCAGAATGGATAGCGAATTATATGAAGGTGAATCACATTTCAAATGTTAAATTACTCACAACCAAAAGTCTTAATGCACCTCCTGTTGTTTATGGCGAAGTAATTGTTCCTGGTGCAAAAAAAACCATTATTTTTTATGCCCATTATGATGGTCAACCTGTTGATTCTTCTAAATGGTTGCCTGGATTACATCCTTTTATTCCAAAATTATACTCCAATGCCATTGATAAAGGTGGGATTCCAATTGATTGGCCATTAAATGGACAACAAGTTGATAAACTTAGTAGAATCTATGCCAGAGGTGCATCAGATGATAAGGCAGGAGTTATGGCAATCATCAATGGATATTCATCCCTTTTTGAAAATAACTTGAAACCTTCCGTAAATATTAAATTTTTCTTTGAAGGTGAAGAAGAAGCTGGATCTCCACATTTAGAAGAAATTATGTTAAATCATAAAGCATTGCTTAAATCAGATTTGTGGGTTATTTGCGATGGGCCTGTTCATCAATCTGGAAAGAAACAGGTTGTTTTTGGTGTAAGGGGTGATACTCATTTAGAATTGACGGTCTTTGGTCCTAAGCGACCTCTTCACTCTGGTCATTATGGCAATTGGGTACCTAATCCTGCCATGGAGCTTAGTAAATTATTGGCAAGCATGAAGAATGACAGTGGCTTTGTAACTATAAAGGGATTTTATGATGATGTTGTGCCTTTGTCAAATTCAGAAAAGACGGCATTGTCAAAAGTTCCTAGCGTTGATGAACAATTAAAAAAAGAGCTTGGATTCAGAAAGTCTGAAATTTTGGACCAATTGAATCATACATTGAATTTACCGTCCCTTAATATCAATGGTATACAAAGTGCTGCAGTAGGAAAACTTTCAGCAAATGTTATTCCAACAAAGGCGATAGCTTCAATTGATTTGCGTTTGGTTTTAGGAAACGATTGGAAAGTACAACAAGACAAAGTAATTGACCACATTAAAAGCAAAGGTTTTTTCATTGTTGATAGAGATCCTACTGATGAGGAAAGAGCTCATTACGATAAAATTTGCATGGTTAAGAGATCGGATGGTTACAATGCCCAAAAAACATCTCTTGATAATGAGATTGCAAAAAGTATTGCTAACGCCGTAAAAATGGCAAGTGGGGAGGATCCTATTTTAATGCCAACGCTTGGAGGAAGTTTACCACTTTATGTTTTTGAGAAAGTTCTCAAAACAAATCCCATCACAGTACCAATAGCAAATCACGACAACAATCAGCATGCTGAAAATGAAAATATCAAATTACAGAATTTTTGGGATGGGATTGTTATGTTTGCTTCAATTATGATGTTTACAAGATGATAAAAGAGAAAAAACTTGTTGTGATAGGTGGAGGAGCATCAGGTTTTTTTTGTGCTGTTAATGCAGCTAGACTAAATCCTGGTTTGAAGGTTATTGTCATTGAGAAAACTAATAAATTACTTTCAAAAGTAAAAGTTAGTGGAGGAGGGAGATGCAATGTTACCCATTTCTCAGAAGAAGTGTCAGATATGATTGATGCATATCCTCGTGGGAAAAATTTCATGAAGAAAGCATTGTACAAGTTTTCTAGTGGTGACACTAAAAAATGGTTTGCAGAAAGAGGGGTAATGCTTAAGACTGAATCAGATGGACGAATGTTTCCGACTTCAGATAAATCTCAATCTGTCATAGATTGTTTAATGGACGAAGCGTTGAAATTTGGCGTTGAAATATTCACGCAGGTAGAAATTTCTCAATTGGTTAAGCAAGAGAATGTTTTTGAGTTGACGCTTAAATCACTTCTTGAACCAAATCAAACAATGTACGCCGATTATATTTGCATAGCTACTGGTGGGCATGCCAAGGAGACCGGTTTTGAATGGATTAAACAAATGGGTATCGAAATTGAACCACCCGTTCCATCACTTTTCACTTTCAACATTCCTGATAAAAAGCTGCATCAATTGATGGGGGTTTCTAATCCAATAACAGCTATAAAAATTCCACAAATAAAAGCTCATGAAGATGGCCCTGTTTTGATCACTCATTGGGGATTGAGTGGGCCGGCTGTATTAAGGTTGTCTGCCAGGTCAGCAAAAGAGTTGAGAGATTTGGAATATGATTTTGAGATAAGGTTAAACTGGGCTCCTGATTTTCATGAAAGTTCAGTTTTAGAGCAATTGAAATTAAATAGGATTAAATTATCTAACTTATTTATAGAGAATAAAAATCCATTTGGTATAACAAATAGGTTATGGCATTACATCCTTGAAAAAAGTGCTGTTGCTCCCTCAACAATGTGGGCTAACATCACAACAGCTGGATTAATTATGTTGTCAAAGCACATCTGTAATGATGTTTATAGGGTTAAAGGTAAAACAACATTCAAAGAAGAGTTTGTAACTGCAGGAGGTGTGAAATTGGAATGTATCAATCAGTCAACCATGGAAGCAAAATCCATTCCTGGCCTTTATTTTACGGGTGAGGTGTTGAATGTTGATGGAATAACGGGCGGATATAATTTTCAACATGCATGGGCCAGTGGATGGATAGCAGCCAATGCAATTTCAGACAGTTTAAAAATGTAATTATAATGATTAATTCATTTTTGTTTTAAGAACTCCATTGTCAATGTAACAGAGAAACTCTGTTCCCACTGTGAAAGTCCATTTTGTTGCTACCTGTAGTTCTAACTGCAACATTTGCTCAGCCATCGTTCTTTATAAGCATTCATTTTATGGCGTCATCTACATCTATTCCGCCTCCCAATAAGAGCAGCCCACCTGATGCAAAATTGTTACAGTTGCCCCGTCGCCAGTAAGATAGGAGGTTGCTGTTAAGGCTCCTTTTGATGAGCACTTGTTAAATCTTGATGTTGGTGAAATTTTATTTTATAAAAACTGGATTTCTTTCTTTACAGTTTTATTTAAATTAGATAACTTAATATTTAAAAGGGTGAATGTATGAAAAACGCTTCAAGAAGAAATTTTATTCGACTATTCTCAGGTGCTATGACTGGGCTTCCATTTCTGCATGCTGCAAATCCTGTATTTGCGGGGGAAGCGATTGATAGATCATTTCAACTAAATAAGGACAATTTTTTGTCGGAAAAGGATGAGGATTTTTGGGGTTGGATTCGAGAAGCGTATACGGTTAGTCCAAACATCATTAATTTAAACAATGGTGGTGTCGCTCCACAACCCAAAGTAGTACAAGATGCTCATATCCGCTTTTATCAATATTGCAATGAAGCACCATCATATTATATGTGGCAGATTTTAGATCAAGGAAGGGAGCCATTGCGCGAAAAACTCGCAGGTGTATGCGGTTGCGACAAAGAAGAAATTGCCATTAATAGAAATTCAACAGAGGGATTGAACACTGTTATTTTTGGATTGAATTTAAAGGCAGGTGATGAGGTTGTTTTGACTAAGCAGGATTATCCGAATATGATTAATGCTTGGAAACAAAGGGAGAAGCGGGATGGGATTAAATTGGTTTGGATTGATTTACCGTTGCCGATAGAGAAAGAAGATGAAATTGTAAAGTACTATACAAATGCATTTTCTGAAAAAACAAAAGTAGTAATGGTTACTCATTTAATCAATTGGACCGGCCAAATTATGCCCGTTCGAAAGATTGCTGATGCCGCACATAAAAGAGGCATTGAAGTAATTGCTGATGGTGCACATACGCTTGCTCATTTTGATTTTAAGATTCCTGACCTCGGGTGCGATTACTTTGCATCTTCATTGCATAAGTGGATGAGTGCTCCATTTGGGAGTGGATTGCTCTATATTAAAAAAGAAAAAATTAAGGATGTTTGGGCTTTATTGTCAAATACAGAACCAGATGGTTCAGACATTAGAAAGTTTGAATCTTTGGGTACCCGATCTTTTGGGTCTGAAATGGCGATAGGTGCTGCAGTGGATTTTCATGAAATGATAGGTGCTCCTAGAAAGGAAGCACGGTTAAGGTTTCTTAAGGATTATTGGGTGGATCAGGTGAAGGACCTATCTAAGGTATCCTTTCTTCAATCAAAATCGCCTAAAATGTCTTGTGCTATTGCCAATATCGCCATTGATGGTAAAAAACCGGAAGAGGTTTCTGGTGAGTTGTTCACCAAATATAAAATCCATTCTGTTGGAATAAATTGGGAAAACATACATGGGGTGAGAATTACACCCAATGTTTATACCTCATTAAGAGAATTAGATAAACTGGTTGGGGCAATCAAGCAGATTGCAAAGTGATTATATAATTCTGTTCAAAACATTAAAATCCCTTAAAAAAACTATTTTTTAGGGTAGAATATATAATTCCACTACCTTTGCCGTCCCCAAATCAGCCTGACAAAACAGTGCTGAAATTCAAACAAAAGGAGGAATTAAATAGTGGAAGAAAACAACACACTAGTAAATCCGTCAACAGTCTCCGCACACGATGATTTCGATTGGAGCATTGACAAGAGAAATGTTGCCCGTTACAACAACGAGGAGCAACTAAAGTACGATGCAGTTTACGAGGGTACATTCAAGCAAATCACCGATGGTGAGATGGTTCAAGGTATCGTTGTAGGCCTAACAAAAACGGATGTTGTCATCAACATTGGTTTCAAAAGTGATGGACTTATTTCATTGAATGAGTTCAGGGATTTGCATGGTCTTAAGACCGGCGATGTCGTTGAAGTTTTGGTTGTAGAGAAAGAGGACAGGGAAGGACATTTGCATCTTAGCCGCAAGCAAGCCCGTATTTCACGTGCATGGGAGCGTATTGTTGAAATGCACAAATCTGGTGAAGTGGTTACAGGTTATGTTACCAGCAAAACCAAAGGTGGTCTTATTGTTGATATCATGGGTATGGAAACCTTCCTACCTGGATCTCAAATCGACGTTAAACCAGTTACTGATTACGACCAGTTCGTAGGCAAGACAATGGAGTTTAAAGTTGTTAAAGTAAATGAGGCCATTAAAAATGCAGTAGTTTCTCACAAAGCTCTTATCGAAAGCGATATTGAGGCTCAGCGTGCAGAAATTATGGGTAAACTAGAAAAAGGACAAGTTTTAGAGGGAACTATCAAAAACATTACTGATTTTGGAGCATTCTTGGATCTTGGTGGTGTTGATGGACTTCTTTATATTACTGACATAAGTTGGGGTCGAATCAGCCATCCTTCTGAAGTGCTTAAGCTTGATCAGAAGTTAAATGTGGTTGTACTTGATTTCGATGATGAGAAACGCAGAATCAGCTTAGGTCTAAAACAATTGACTCCACATCCTTGGGATACACTTTCTACAGACATTGAAGAAAATGCAACCGTTAAGGGCAAGGTCGTTAATATTGAAGACTATGGTGCATTCCTTGAAATCACTCCAGGTGTAGAAGGGTTGGTTCACGTAAGTGAAATAACTTGGGCTAACACTCCAGTTAATGCAAAGGAATACTTCAAATTAGGTGATGAATACGAAGCTAAAGTAGTTACACTTGATAAGGACAGCAGAAAGATGAGTTTGTCAATCAAACAACTTTCCAATGATCCATGGAGCAGCATTGAAGATAAATTCGCAGTTGGAAGTCGCCATGCAGGATTGGTTAAAAACATCACTCCATACGGCGTGTTTGTTGAACTTGAGCCAGGCATTGGTGGTATGATTCACATCAGTGATTTGAGTTGGTTGAAGAGATTCAATCATCCAACTGAGTTTGTTAAATCAGGCAGCCAGATCGATGTAATGATTTTGAACATTGACAAGGAAAACCGCAAGCTTCAGCTTGGTCACAAGCAACTTGAGGAAGATCCTTGGAATTCACTTCAAGAAACATTCGCTATCGGTTCTGTTCATGAAGGAACAGTTGTGAAGAAAGATGATAAAGGTGCTGTTGTTCAGCTTCCTTATGGTCTTGAAGGTTTTGCTCCTGCCCGTCATCTTGGAAAAGAAGATGGTAAAACGGTAGGTGCAGACGAAACAGCTCAATTCATTGTGATTGAAT
>JBILHX010000201.1:0-3543 GCA_044350285.1 Chitinophagaceae bacterium
TCAAATCGGAGTCCGCCATACAAAGCGTTTCCAATACCATCAACAACGGCACCCTCAATCATATTTTTGGCCCCTTCTGGATTAACAACCAAACCACAATCCAATGCAGAAAAGACATTTTCTACAGTAGGCTGTCCATTTTTCATGGTTACATCTACTACATGTGCAGCATAAGAGTTGTGGCAAAAATATGCAGCAACGCCTCTTTTTAAATTTTTATTAGTTGAACTGCTCCAATTGGATTTTTGTTTAACCAATTCTAGCACACCAATGTATCTGTCTGCATCGTATTCGTTGTTCTTCCCTACTGGACTAGCCTTGGCTTTTTTCAATAATTCGATTCTGTATTCAATTGGGTCTTTCCCAATTGTTTCAGCCAATTCATCCAAAAAAGATTGTTCTGCAGATGCAATAAAATTGGAGCCGGGTGCTCTAAAAGCGCCTATTGTAATGTTAGATTTAATGTCCCAACCTTCCGCAATATAGTTTTCAAAGGCTCCTGCAGGAAATCGATTTTGATGAATCGCACTTTCTGGGATACCTCCTCCTTTAATATGTATTGCTGTAACGTTGTTGTTTTCATCGATGGCTGCTTTGAAAGAGACCATGTAAGATGGACGATATACACCATTTGTCATATCATCTTCTCTGGTATAAATCAACTTGATAGGCGCATTCATTTTTTTTGAAATCAACCCTGCTTCGATAATATAATGACCATAGGCCCTTCTACCAAAGCCTCCACCCATCCTTGCCAATTTGATGTCAATTTTATCAGCAGTAACATCCAAGTTCGACATGATGTTTTGTTTCATCATATCAGGGATTTGAATCGGTGCCACAAAAAGAGCTTTTTCATCTGTGATATGGGCAAAGCAACTGATGGGCTCCATCGTATTGTGAGGTAAGAATGGTGCGGAATAGGTTCTTTCAAGCGTTTTTTTAGCCTTGGAAAAAGCTGTTTCAGGATCTCCGTCTTTTCTCAAAATCTTTCCTGGCTTTTTTTGCATCTCATACATCTGCTTCATGTGCGCATCTGAACTTTCCAACCCGGCAGGAATTGTTTCTTCTTTCTTGCTTCCCCACGCACTAACCATCTCTTTTGTTTCTTCAATTGGTGCCCATTGGATGTTCACTTTCTTTCTAGCATTCATCACTTCCCAGGTAGAATTTCCAACAACCACCACTAAATTGTTGAAAGTTCTTGTATCAAACCCAGCTCTTTCGTAACCATCCTTGTATACTTTTATTTCAAAAACATCTTTTATACCGGGCATTTTTAGTGCTTCAGTGGCGTCAAAAGATTTTAGTTTCAGACCAAACGCAGTTGGGTGAATGGCCATAGCTATCAACATCCCATCTTGTTTGTAATCCAATGTAAACAGGGACTTACCGCTAACAATTTTTGAACCTTCTACATTCTTTTGCGGAGTGCCAAGTATGGAAAATTCGCCATTCTTTTTTAAGCTTACTTTTCCAGGAGTTGGCAATTTTGATGCGGCTGAAGCCAGGGAACCATAGGAAAGACTTCTATTGCTAGCTTTGTGAAGGACCATGCCATTTGATGCCGATAATTCATCAACAGGAACATTCCATTCGTTTGCTGCTGCTTGCATCAGCATCATTTTCGCTGTTGCTCCTGCTGTTCTTAATGGCTGCCAGCCCATTCTTACTGATTGACTTCCTCCTGTAAATTGTCTCTTGAACCTTGGTGTATCATAATCACCTTGTTCAACCTTTACTTTACTCCATTCTACTTCAAGTTCCTCAGCAATGAGCATTGGCAAAGAAGTCATTACATTTTGTCCAAATTCAGGATTCGGAGATAAAATTATAATTTGATTATCCGGAGTAATTTTTATAAAACCGGTCAGTTCAATCCATTCTTTTGCCGATTCCTCGCTTGCAAATGCTTCATTCGGAATTAAATTGGCTAACCAGCTGAAACCAATCATCATTCCACCGCCTGTAATGGATGAAACTTTCAAAAATGAACGTCTGCTGTTGTTGTGTGACTTTTCCATAATCGAAATTTTATTATTTGTTTGATGATTTTGCTGCTATTTTGATAGCTTCCTTGATTCTTAAATAAGTTCCGCAACGACAAATATTGCCGCTCATAAAAGTATCAATTTCTTCATCAGAAGGGTTTGGCTTAGATTTTAACAAAGATACCGCCGCCATAATTTGGCCTGTTTGGCAATAACCACATTGCGCAACATCTACATTTAACCATGCTTTCTGTACAGGATGTTCTCCTGTGTCTGATATTCCTTCAATGGTTGTAATTTCTTGGGTTCCGACTGCGGAGAGTGGCAATTGGCAGGACTTTATGGCACGGCCATTTAAGTGAATGGTGCAAGCGCCACAGGATCCAACACCACAACCATACTTGGTTCCGATTAAATTAAGATGGTCACGCAATACCCATAATACGGGCGTACTAGGATCTACATCAACTTCATATTTTTTCCCGTTTACTTTAAGATTCATTTTTGACATGGCTAACTATTTTAAAACTTCATTAAGTATAATTTCAAACTATTTCGAAAATAACCCATTTTAGACGCAAAACCTTGCGTTATAATATTAATTTGATGAATGGGGTATACAATGACCGGATTGGGCCTATCCCTATATTATTGTTGCGGAATATTGGTTTTAAGTTTAAGGGCTCTTGCCAAATGAGAGAAAGTAAGTTGTCCCAACTTCCAATGGTTATTTTCCTTGAAATAAACTTCAGTCACCATAAATGGATTGATGGCTTCTTTGCCACCAACCATTGCTATTAAATCTATATCAGTTAATAGGACTACCATGTTTCCAAAAACTTCTGCTGAAGAGGTGTAGATTTCAGCTTTTTTATACCAAATAAAGCCGTTTTTAATGATGTCAATTTCACGATCTTTTCCCCACGTTCCTCCCATGTGAACAAAATTGCATTTTTCATCAAACAATAAGTTTAATGAATCTACATTTTTATCTGACATCCAATCCCATTTTTGTTTTGATAAATTTTTTATTTCTTGCTCAATATTTTTACTATTCGTATCAACAAACTCAGCATTAATGTTTTCTTTACTTGTAAAATGTCCTGGCTGCATTGTTGTCATATAATTTACAATTACTTCCGGAATAGTTTTTTCATTCAACCAAGCTCCCTCTGTATGAGTGTAATAATTATAGAATTCTCTTTTGGGGATTATTGGTGCTTCATTAGCTTTTATTTGAGCAGAAAGAGTAATGATGCAGAATAGTAAGGTTAATTTTTTTTTCATAACAATATTTTTGTGTTTCTATTTAGGAAGCGTCAATTTCATCTATTGTAAAGGTTCAATCAAATTGTTATTTATATGGTATATGAATTACTTTATTTTCTACCATTATTACTTATTTGAAACTTTTATTTAGACGCAAGTTCGACTATAATCAGTCGTTGTTTTTCGTTTTTTATACGCCAACTTTATAATTTCCCAGCCACTTAACCACACCAGGGTCACGGTGGTCAAAAAAGCTGCTTTTTTTTGTGTCTAGTGCTTTTAT
>JBILHX010000018.1:0-36036 GCA_044350285.1 Chitinophagaceae bacterium
GCATGCCTGGCGCAAAAATATTCAACTCTGTACCGTATCCATTGAAAAACGAAGTTGCAAATTCTCGTTGTATTCGCTCCTTATACAGTTCCGCTACCCTAAAAATGGCAAACTCAGGCTTGATGAATTTATTCAAGTTGAGCATCGGCACATAATAAAGTGCATTGTGAACCCTTCCACTAACAATCAAAGGCATGTCTTTGGGAATGGCCATACCCTCACTGTACATCACAACACCACTTCTTACCTGATCCGCAGCCTCTTGTAACTCCTTGCTTGAAGCGCCTCTTGTGTCGAGCACAACGCCATCTGCGGATGTTTCTTTGATTAACTCACTAAGCCCTGATAAATGCCCTTCGCTTCTTGTTCCTTCATCCCAGGGGTTGTAACATACAAAAAACCTAGTGCCTTTTTTCCGGGTATTTTCAGCCAGTTTCTTAATGGCTGACAATCCTCCCGGAAGGTCCCTGAACAAGTCAAATTGATTTCTTTGGTCCAACCCCAATGATGGCCATGTTGGCCAAATGCCAATTACATCATCGCCTCCGTAAAGGTTCTTTGATTTATTAATGAACGCATCTAATTGATATGCTTTTTTATCTGCGCTGTATACTTGCTTATCCCAGGCTTGCATCAAATGCATCACATACCCATGTCTTATCCACTCAAGGTCAGACCGATTAAACATCGAATTGTCGAAGCTTTCAAGATCAAAAAGCATGTTCTCCTGAAATACAACCCTTAAGCCTTCTTGCCAACTTCCTTTATAGGGCATCGTCCATCTCTTGTATGTTACACTACCCCCTGGATATAAAAGGGTTTCGAATCTTTTCCGAAGTCCATTTTTTATGGTTGATCGATCTCTTCGCGTCAGCGATACCAGTTGATTTCCTTCCAACTCTACACAAGAGAACCCGAGCTCCCATGCGTTGTCTGGACAAACAACATTGACTGGTATTTTGCCGGGGACGAATAAATGTGTTCGGGACAATGAATGATTTCCTAGTCCTGTGATGAACACATGGTCTTTGGTTACTCCAAATGGCACAAGGTTCGAAATTTCAATGGTGTCTGAAGATGTGTTTTTAAGTTCAATTTCATCATGCAACATGCCGTTTGGTGAACCCACAACCTTGTATGACAACCTAGCGTTGAGTAAACCCGTTTTTTCGTTTGCATCGAAATTGACTTGATTGATAGAGACAGAGAATTGCGGATATTTCTGTTGAGCAGAAACATGCATTCCTAAAAAGACGAGAACTAACAATACGAATAGACGCATAATGCTGATTAAGCCGTCAAGATAGGAAAAAATATTTTCGGTTGAAAATTCTTGAAAAAGTGCTTGCTTTCGGTATGAATAGGGGTCTGACCACAATTCACTGGTAACAAATTAACACAAAATCATTTTTATTTGTTACCAGCGAAGAGCAATCAGCTTGATTAGCAACGACTTACGGCAAAGGTATTTGAATAAATTGAACCTAACATGGTGAAATCACCTTGGAAAATTCGTTTAAATTCAGTACATTAAAACCTAGTATTTTCTCATTAGCCGGATAATTTACTTAATGAACAAAAAGATGATGTATTAAGGATTTTTAAAATGCTTAATAGCAAGCAATTTTTGATAAAAATCAATAACTTCAAATTTCAAATATTTCACATGACCGATATCTCTCGCCGTCAGGCTCTCAAACAATTTGTGTTTGTTTCCGCTGGCTTGGCCATCATTCCTTCTTGCATGCTAGATAAAAGCAAGTCTGCCTTGATGCTGAAAAAAATTGTCGTTGGTCCTGATGATGAAGCTATGCTTGCTGAACTAAGTGAATCCATCATCCCCAAGACTTCAACGCCAGGTGCTAAAGACATTTCTGCACATCTTTTTGTGTTGAAAATGGTGGATGACTGCACAAAAAAAGAAGACCAGACAAAGTTTCTTGAAGGAATGAAAGAGTTTACAGTTTTCTGTAAATCCAATGCTGGTAAGGATTTCGTCAAATGCAATGTGGAAGAGCGTAAGAAAGTGCTCACATTGATGCTTGCAAAAAAGGATGAAGAAAACGACCTCAACGCTTTCTTCAAAACCGTGAAACGTTATACCATACAAGCATACACATCATCAGAATTCTTTCTAACGAAAGTTCAAGTGTATGAATTGGTGCCTGGCAGATACCATGGATGCGTTCCTGCATAACCCTCAACATTAAACTAAAAACTTTAAACTAACATGCCTAACAATACATTTGATGTTATCGTAATCGGCTCCGGAATTAGCGGTGGCTGGGCTGCTAAGGAATTCACTGAAAAAGGACTTAAAACTTTGATACTAGAAAGAGGTCCGGAAGTTAAACACCTGCGCGATTACCCCACCACCAACAAAATGCCTTGGGAGTTTGAACACAGAAATGAGATTCCACAAGACATCAAAGACGCCAATCCAATCATCAGCAAATGCTATGCATTCCGTGAAGATGCACAACATTTTTTTGTAAAGGATAATGAGCATCCTTATGTGCAAGACAAGCCATTTGACTGGATTCGCGGGTATCAAACTGGCGGTAAATCACTCATGTGGGCCCGTCAAACGCAGCGTTGGAGTGAATATGATTTTGAAGGTCCGGCAAGAGATGGTTTTGCTGTTGATTGGCCCATCCGGTACAAAGACTTGGCCCCTTGGTATAGTCATGTAGAAAAATTTGCCGGAATCTCGGGAAACAAAGATGGATTGGGCGTCCTTCCTGACGGCGAGTTTCTTCCCCCTCTTGAAATGACATGTGTTGAAAACTACTTTAGTGATGTGGTTGCCAAAAGTTACAAAGGTCGCCATGTGATTTATGGAAGGTGTGCACACTTAACTGTTCCGCAAAAAATCCACCTTGACCAAGGCCGTGCACAGTGCCAAAAAAGAAATCTCTGCCAGCGCGGATGTCCATTTGGTGGATATTTCAGCTCAAATTCATCAACATTGCCATGGGCTGAGAAAACGGGTAATTTGACCATGGTTTCAGGTGCTGTTGTACACTCGATAATATACGATGAAAAAAAGGAGAGGGCAACTGGTGTGCGCGTCATTGATGCCAATACCAAGAAAGCTACTGAGTACTTCGCAAAAGTCATCTTCCTGAATGCTGCTGCACTGAACTCCAACCTCATCTTGTTGAATTCAACATCTTCCAGATTCCCCAACGGATTGGGCAACGACAGTGGTGTGCTTGGCAAATACGTAGCTTTTCACAACTATCGCGCAAGGGTTTCAGGTAAGTATGATGGATTTTTGGATAAAACAACCGACGGTCGTTCTCATACCAGTGCCTATATCCCAAGATTCAGGAATGTAGAAAAACAAGAAACTGATTTTCTAAGGGGATATGCAGCTGGTTTCTCCGCTAACAGATCAAGCAAAAGAAATACTGATGGCTTTGGTGAAGAACTGAAATCTAATCTTGATAAAAAAGAATTGGGACCTTGGAATGTTGGCTCTCACATGATGGGTGAAACCATCCCCAAAGAAACCAATTTCGTTTCCCTTGATACATCACAGAAAGATGCTTGGGACATGCCCTTGTTGAAAATCAATATTGATTATGATGAAAATGACAACAAGATGGTGAAGGACTATCAGGAGCAGATGACTGAAATGTTTACCAAAGCAGGGTTTTATGACATTCAAACCACAGATTCTCACCAAGCGCCTGGCCTCGACATTCATGAAATGGGTGGCGTAAGAATGGGGCATGACCCTAAAACTTCCATCCTCAACAAATGGAACCAATTGCATGCCTGTAAAAATGTTTTTGTAACCGATGGGTCAAGCATGACTTCAACTTCAACACAGAATCCATCCCTTACTTATATGGCATTGACAGCACGTGCAGCAGATTATGCCATGGGGCAACTGAAAAAAGGCGAGTTATAAGTAAGTATTTAAGTAATTTTTAAAAAAATAACATGCCTTCAAAATTAAATGCATTGCTGAATATTGTTGGACTCATACTGGTGCTAACACTGAATGCACTTGCAAATATCTTGCCAATCAATGGCTACAACACTGGACAAATTTCTGCGTTTTATCCAAATTATTTTGTGCCGGCTGGCTTTACTTTCAGCATTTGGAGCATCATTTACATCATGTTGATTGGATTTGTTGTTTGCAGCATAGCTGCAACAGGAAGAAAAATGAATGAGTCTGCAAAACAAGCGATAAAAGTGGCGTCTCCATACTTTCAACTTACTTGTATGTTAAATTCAGCATGGATTCTGCTTTGGCACTATCTTTATTTGGCTGCTTCTGTAGCTGTGATGATTCTATTTCTTGTTGTGTTGGTTATGCTGTATTTGAAAATTTTTCAGTTTAAAAAGCAACTTACGTACTTCATGAAATTTTGGGTTCACCATACATTTGTAGTTTATCTCGCTTGGATTTGTGTTGCTACCATAGCCAATTTTACGGCTCTTTTTGTAGGAATTGGATGGCAGGGGAGTCCCCTCAATGCAACAACTTGGAGTGCATTCATGATTATCATTGCCTTGGCATTGGGCATATTTTTTGTTGGCAAACGAAAGGAACCGGCTTATGGCTATGTGTTAAGTTGGGCATTTATTGGGATTTATGCAAGCCAAATGCCTGTAGCAAGAAATGTAGGCATGGTTGCAGCCCTTGCGGTTTGTGTCCTTTTGGCATTGACCATTACAATTCTGATAAAATCGAGAAAACCAAGTGCATAGGATAAATCCTTTCGCTATTTTTGCCAAATGAAAATTAGTTCAATCTGCATTGATACATTTCAGAAAAGTGTGCATGATTATCATATCCACAATGATGTCAATGCTGCCATCAGCAATCCATGTGAAAAAAATTCTCTTGGGTTTTTGTTTTATGAAAAGAATCATGTGGACACTGTTCAGTGGCATTTGGAAGACATTGTTCGTGACCCTTTTATCAACCCAACTGAAGGGATTGAATTGAAAAGAAGAATTGATAAATCAAATCAAGTAAGAACAGATTTTGTTGAGCAAATTGATGATTATTTCCTTGCATTGTATTCAAATGTTGAAGCATCCTCAAACGCCTCGTTGAACACAGAAAGCCCCGCTTGGGCAATCGATCGCCTCTCAATTTTGATATTGAAGATTTATCACATGAGAGAAGAGACGTTGAGGGCAGATGCAACAGCAGAACACGTATCAAAGTGCCAGCAAAAATTAAATATCTTGTTGGAACAGCAGGATGACCTCTCAAATTCAATTGATGAGTTGTTGTCTGATATTGAATCCGGAAGAAAAAAAATGAAAGTATACAGGCAGATGAAAATGTACAATGATCCGGCCCTAAACCCGGTATTGTATAACATTAAGGAGAAATGAGTCTAGTTCTAAGCAATGAAAAGATATTGGTGATGCGTTTCTCTTCCCTTGGAGATGTTGCCATGGTTGTACCTGTTGTAAAATCCTTTTTGGCAGAACATCAGGATAAAGAAATTCTCATGCTCAGCAATCAACTGTATGCTGATTTATTTATTGGAATAGATCGGCTCGAGTTCCTAGGTGCAGACCTCGCTAAAACCCAAACTGGAATGTTGGGTATTTATCGCATCTACCAACTGCTGAAGAAGCAATATAAAATCAATGCAGTTGCTGATTTGCATGGTGTTTTACGCACATTCATTTTAGGCTTCTTGTTAAAACTATCTGGTAAAAAAATTGCCGTTATTGATAAGGGAAGGTTTGAAAAATTTGCGTTAACCAGAAAAGGTGCCAAAATTTTTAGGCCCTTGCCTCATTCTACTGAAAGGTATTTGAATGTATTTGAAGCATTGGGGTTTGGCATCGAAAAGGCACTCACTGGACTTTCAAAAACCCTTAAACCAGCCTCTGTAAATCCTAAACTCAGGATTGGTTTTGCCCCATTTGCAAAGCACAGTGCCAAGATGTACTCTCTCGATAAGTTTAAACAGGTGGTGGCTCATTTCAATAAAATGCCTTATAAACTTTATTTTTTTGGTGGTGGGTCTGCTGAGAAAAGAGTCATCGAAGAGTGGGAAAATTTCTTCAACCACGCCATTAAAATGCCGACAAAACTGTCTCTTAAAGAGGAATTAGATCTCATGAAGACAATGAATGTTGTTGTTACAATGGATTCTGCAAACATGCACTTGGCGTCTCTAGTTGACGTTCCAGTGGTGTCGGTTTGGGGTGCAACACACCCGTATGCTGGATTTTATGGGTATAATCAAAATCCCAGGAATGCTGTTCAAGTGAACCTTTCATGCAGGCCTTGTTCTGTTTTTGGCAATGAACCCTGTTGGCGGGGAGACTATGCCTGCATGAAACAAATTACCCCGGAGATGATAATTGATAAAGTGGAATCTTTGTTAGTTTAAGGTTTTAAGTTTAAGGTTTAAACGGCTGTACTTAAACTTTAAACTAAAAACATTAAACTATTTTCTCGACCAATTCCATGTGCTCCTTCCGAATATAATACTCGAAGCTACGCTTGTCAAATTCTGAACGTTGCTTGTCAATCACCGGCTTTTTATTGTTTGAAACAATCCCCAACTTTTCGTTGATTGAAGTGATGATGTCGCTCCTTAATCTTTTTTGAATCTCATTCGTTCGCTGTGAAGCTCCAATAACCTTGTTGATTTCATCAATTGTTGTTAACCGATCTTCTGAAGATTGTTGATAAATGAATTTTAGCAACACGCGTTCTCTCTGTTCCAATAAATCGAGTATCTTGGAGGATTTAAACATCACAGAACTTTCCTTGTTTTGTTCTTTCTTTTCAATGTCGCTGTCGCCTTCGTTTGTACTCATTCCTGGAATTCCAATTGAAGCAACCGTTGCATTTGTATTTTTCTTTGAATACAATTTTATAAATAAGACAATACTGATGATTGATAACCCAACAACCAAAACAATCAAAAAATGTTCTTTCGTAAAAGAGGAAGGTTTTTTAATTGGGGTATACAATTGAAGTCCTGTATCTATCAGGTCAGACCGACTGATGGTCAATGAGTCGATGCGGTCTTCAAAGTTTCCGAAAAATATGGTGGAATCAACACAGAATGAAATGTCAAATCGATCTCCCCTCGTTTGTGCTCCATTGAGTAATGCAAATTTTTCAATTCCCGAGTAACTGTAAATCTTGTTATTTTTGATATCAACAACAGTTTCTCCGGTAAAAACTCCCCAGGGTGTTATCCCATAGTGATAAAAATTGCCATTTTTTGTATCGCCAACTAAATGCCACCTGCCACTTGTTATGTCAAGTGTTAGTATTTTATTCTTGTAGATGCTGTCTTTATTTCTATCTTTTAAATAAGCGGGGCTTACATCAGGACCTACAATGGTTAAACTTTGATTAGAGGTGTCTAAAAAGTGCATTGTATTTTGGGTATAAAACTCTCTTGTTACGTTTTCACTTAATTGAATCGCATGCCATTCACATGTGCTTGAATTGTATTTTCTTAAGTTTCCATTTACTATCCAAAAACCTTGCCCTCCAAAAGAATATAGTGAGGTGTCTAAAGAAAAGAATAAACATTGAAAATTATATCCGAAAAAAATTGTTTTGTCAATTCTTTTATAAACTAGCTTATCGTTTTTCGTTTCAATTTCATAAACTCGACCTGTTCCTGGGATGCAAACATAGAGGCCTGATTTGCTTTTTATTATTTGGGTTGAACCTTCATATTTGACATTAGGCAAATCTTTACTTTCAAATAAGTTTTCAGAATTATGTTGAAAACTTATTACTTGACCTTTAATATCATTTAGTTTCTTAATAATTGGAGGCAATGACCTTGTCTGTGCAAATGGTCCGTAACCAATAATCACCAACATTAAAGTAATGTATATTTTCATGTAGATGTGCAATATCCACTATCCACTAAAACACGAAAGGGGAAAACACGTTTTTTAAACGTATTAATACATATTATGTACATCACTTATGTATTAAGTGTTGATAGTCAGCAAATAGTAGCGATAATTTTGAATAAAATATTTCACCAATATTTTCACCAACTTGATAATTACTACATTTAAGAAAAACAGTTACAATTTTTTTGCTAATCGGAGAGATGATTCCCTGATGAATAATTTTGGTTTTAGAATAATTTCTTTGCTATTAGAAGAGTCATTGTTTAAAAACTGCTCAATAAAAAGCTTACCTGCCATTTTTCCAATTTCGAATGAAGGTTGTTCTACGCTGGAAATGCTTGGACTAAACAATGCCAATGATGGTTCGTTGTTAAAACCAACAAGTCCTATATCATCTGGCATCCTTAATCCCTTTTTTTTAATCGCTAGCATGGCGCCAATTGCCATTCTGTCGCTTATGGTGAAAATGGCATCTGGTCTTTTTTTTGACGACAATAATTCTTCAGTAGCGAAATAAGCAAAATCTTGGTTAAAGTCGCAATAAATTACTAGTTCAGGGTCAAATTTGAGAGCATGTTTTTTTAACGCTAGCTTATAACCATTAAGTCTGCTATTGCTGATTCCCAATGTTTTGGCTCCAGCCAAAATCGCAATTCTTTTATACCCTTGTTCAATTAGATGCTCTGTTGCAAGAAATCCGCCTTCTTCATTGTCTAAAATAACACTGGATGCTTCTAGACCTGGTATAACCCTGTCAAATACAACGAACGGGATGTTGCGATCTTTTATTACCTTAAAATGTTCGTTGGATTTTGTTTCACTTGAAATGGAAATAATATATCCATCCACCAAACTTTGCAGCATTCTTCTTGTATTGACAACCTCTCTTCCAAAAGATTCATTGCTTTGGCAAACGATGACGGTGAAACCTGCCTCCAATGCTGCCTCGTCTATACCTCTAACCATTGTTGAAAGCACATAGTCAAGGTTGGGAACTATGACTCCAATGGTATTTGTTTGTTTTTGTCGCAGGCTGAGTGCCAACCTGTTCGGTTGGTAATTCAATAATTCTGTTAGCTCAAGAACATTTCTTTTTGTTTCAGGATTGATGTCTGCCGCATTCCTTAACGCCCTCGATACCGTAGATATCGATAGGTGAAGCTTTTGGGCAATGTCTTTAATTGTTGGTGGCTTATTATGCATGTTACAAATTGCATTTACCTAACTCTTTTTAAAAAACGTAATTTATTAATTTTATTAAACAAATTCCGGTAATTTTTCCGGTAACGTTTCCGGTAACCTTATCGCTTTTGGATTTACTCCAATTTTTTCAAAAACTTGATAAAAATTTAATTTAGGCACTTGTTACCCTACTTAAATTAATTTATTTCTAATGCCATCACATGGAAATCATTCCCTTTGTTTCACTAATATTACTTCCGTTTTCTTTTTTTCCCGTTTGTATCAAAAAGGATAAACGAATGCTTGAATTAAAACCAAAATGAATAACATGAAATTAAGGTATCTACTAGTACTTGTATTGCTTTCCTTTTCAGGTATTACAATTGCTCAAAAAAAAGACATTAAAGGCAAGGTTGTTGATCAAGTAACCGGAGAGCCTTTAGCCGGTGTGTCAATTATTTCCAACAAAAGCAAGGGCGCTGTTACTACAAAGGCAGATGGAACATTTGCAGTATCTCTAGACAAAGGTTCTTCAACGCTGTTGTTTACTTACGTCGGATACGCATCACAATCTGTACCAGTAACAGACAATTTAGTAATAAACATTTTAATGGTGCCAAAAACACTAACCCAAGAAGAGGTTGTTGTTGTTGGTTACGGCACCCAGAAAAAATCAAGTTTAACAGGTGCCGTTGCCAAGTATAAAAACGACAGAATGGATGAAGCCCCTTTATCCAGGTTGGATCAGGCATTGCAGGGTAGGGTGGCAGGGCTAACAGTTCAGAACATCAGTTCAGAAGCAGGTGCTGCGCCTAAAATCAACATCAGGGGTATTAGCTCAATCAATGCTGGTTCTAGTCCACTTGTTGTAGTAGATGGGCAGCCAATTCCTGATGGACTGGCTTTTTTAAATATGGCGGATGTAGAATCTGTTGAAGTGTTGAAAGATGCTGCATCTGCAGCCATTTATGGGTCAAGAGGTTCTGGCGGCGTAATCATCGTTACAACAAAAAAGGGCACAGCAGACAAACCAAAATATGTTCTCAAATATTCTGTTGGTCAAAAAGAGGATTACAAGAGATATGACATCATGAGTACTGCTGAATACATCGGATTGCTGTTTGATGAAATGGCAAAAAGAGCCCAAGACAGCACTGTTCTCCCAGCAAATAATATCGTCGCAGATGGTGACCGTGCTTCTTATGTTGTTGAAAACCTGCTTCGTGGCGGTCAAAGTACAGATTGGCAGAGTGAGTCGTTAAGACCCGCTACTTTTCAAAATGTAATGCTCAGTGTAGCTGGTGGTAAAAAAGATGTAAGGTATTTTCTTTCTACCGCCTATCAGAATGACGAAGGAATGATGTTCAAAAGCAATTATGAGAAGTTCAATATTCGGACCAAGGTAGATGTGGATCTTAGTAAGAAAGTGAAGTTGAGCTTAAATATCAATCCTTCTTATTCCAAAAGATCGGCTCCTTCTGAAAATTTCACCAATTTTTGGAGATTCCCAACTTGGTTGCCAGTGTATCATAACCAAGCTACAGCCGCTTTTGTCAATACAAATCCGCAATACGCAGGTATTAGGGCGGGTGATTATTCTCATCCTAGACATTTTTCAGGATTGGTTTACTCAGGTACAATGCCTGATGGTTCTAGTTGGAATTCTGGAGCAACAACAGTAAATCCTAGTGGTTCTGCTCAACAAAATCCAAAGTCGGCTGTACTACGCACAGACATTTATACAAACGAATATAGATTGCAATCAGCTGCAGATTTAAACATTGAATTGCTACCCGGACTTACTTTCAAAACGTTGGCTAGCACCTATTTGAACTATGCAAGTGGATTAGATTTTTCAGAGAGAAATGCTAACCGCGATGGAGATAACAACAGGGGTGTTTTTACGAACAACACTTTTATAGACTTACTATCTGAAAACACATTGAATTTTGTGAAATCACTCGGCAAAAGTGATTTTAATATTCTTGCAGGATTTACTTCTCAAAAAACAGTTGTAAGCAAGGAGCAAACTGCTGCAATAGATTTCCCGAGTGATCAGATAAGAACTTTAAATAGTGCTGCTCAATTAGATAAATCAGGAACCTTCGGAACTAAAAATCAAATCGGACTTTTATCATATTTGGGCCGTTTAAATTATAGCTACAACGATCGATATTTACTTTCTGCAAGTTTTCGCGCAGATGGAAGTTCTTATTTCGGTCCAGGGAACAAATGGGGGTCATTCCCTTCTGTTTCTCTAGGTTGGATTGCCTCAAAAGAAAAATTCCTTTCTAATGTTGACTGGCTCTCAAACCTTAAATTTAGAGGTAGCTATGGGATTTCAGGGAATAACCGCATAACTGATTTTGCCTTTTTAGATTTGATGTATGGAGCCAACTATGCCTTGGGCTCAGGAACAGGAACCTCATTTCCTGGCTTGGTGAATTCTTCAACAATAATTTCTAACCCAAATATCACTTGGGAAAGTACGTATCAATCTAATTTTGGACTTGATTTGACATTATTCAGTGGTAAGGTTGGCATTACCTTGGATGCGTACAAATCAAAAACGGATAAACTATTGCTGCAACAATCAGCCATGGCATTCACAGGTGTTCCACAATTCTGGAACAACATCGGCAGCTTGCGCAATACCGGATTTGAATTAGAATTGACAACCAGAAATATCCAAAATAAAATTTTTAAGTGGTCAACGTCTGCCAATTTATCTCAAAATAAAAACAGCATCATTGAATTGGGAACAGAGGCTTATTTGTTGAATCAAGGAGAGCGTACTGAAGTGTACCGGAATAAAGTAGGAAATCCTTTGGTTCAATATTTTGGCTTCAAAACTGATGGAGTGTGGACATCTCAAGAACAAATCAATAAGGCCATAGCAGGTGGATTAACGAGCTCTATGAGCAATGTTTTTGTACCAGGCGGTTTAAAATTGGTTGATGTTAATGGCGATAGCAAGATTGATAATGAAGACAGAACAGACTTAGGAAATCCATATCCTGATTTTACATGGGGCATCACCAATAATTTTAGTTTTAAAGGCATAGACCTTAGTTTCACTTTTCAAGGTGTGCAGGGTGGAAAATTAATCAATGGTGATCCAAATTACAATGAGTCCAGAAGAACAATCCGAACGTACAATCAAAATAGATGGGTAAGTGCCAAATTCCCTGGCGATGGTAAAACACCATTTTCTACACTTGGATATAATTGGATGCTGACAGATTATGTTATTGAAGATGCCTCATATTTGTCTTTGAGGGATGTTAATATCGGATACTCAATACCAGCAGCGTTTATTAAAAAACTGAAGGTAAACAGTTTGCGGTTTTATTTTTCTGCTCAAAATCTTTATTTCAAAACGGCAAAAGGATATAGGGGCCTCAATCCAGAAGGAAGATTTACAAATGGTTCATATTCCTCAGTATTGATTGATGGTTATCAAAGGGGATCCTTCCCAATTCCTAAAACTCTATTGATCGGTATTGATATCAATTTCTAATCTTAAAAGAATTAAAAACGCATAACATGAAACGTTCCATATATACATACATCTTTTGCATTGTTTGCCTTGCTTCATGCAAAAAAAACATAGACTTATACCCACTCAGCAATGTTACCACTGCAACTTTTTATAAGAATACGACAGACATCCAAACAGCCCTTATTGGATGTTATAACGGCTTGCAAAAGCCATTATTAGAAGAATGGAAATTATCTGAATTGAGAAGTGATAATACCATTATGGGCAATCCATCTAGTAAATCTGTTCCAAATAGAGATCTCAGTGATTTGGACCTTTTTATTCCAAATACCTCTCACCAGGGAATTTATAATTTTTGGATCAGCTCCTATGCAAACATTCGCAATGTAAATGTGATTTTGAATAGCCTTAATGTCAATTATTCAAAAACAAATGGAATAGTTGCAGCAGATACATCTTCAGTACAAATTTCAGTAAAGGATAAGAAAGAATTCTCTGCAGAAGCGGCTTTCATCAGAGCATATCATTACTTTAATTTAGTTAGACAATTTGGAGCTGTTTTCTTGGTTCACGAACCCCTTTCTCCTTTTGATGCAACTTCATTAAACAGAGAGTCAGTAGATGAAGTATATAAACTCATTATTGCAGATTTAAATTATGCCATCATCAACGGAGTGTCTTTGAAATATGCGTCTCTGCCAACTACTACGCTTGGTCGAGTCAATACTTGGACAGCCAAAGCAATGCTTGCAAAGGTTTATTTAACCTTAAATAGAAAGGCAGAAGCAATTACACTTCTTAATGACATCGTTTTAAACAGTGGTTATGGTTTGGCTGCTACATACAGTGAAGTTTTTTCCATTTCAAATGAAATGAATAAAGAAATTCTTTTCTCAGTGAGATATAAAGCAGGTGGTATTGGACTAGGTTCTCCTTTCCCTAATTATTTTGCACCTGAACTCAGTGGTACTGCTGTCATTATTGGTGATGGTGGCGGCTTTAATACGCCTAGCTCCGATTTGAACCTATCTTATGCTGCAACTGATTTGAGAAAAGGAATCAGCATTGGTGAATATGGTAGCACCAAAGTACTTTACCCCAAAAAAATGATATCACCTGTGTCAATTGTAAATGATGCAGAAAACGATTGGATTGTGATGCGTTACGCAGATGTATTGCTAATGCTCGCTGAGGCTCAAGGCAATTCAACTGCTAGTGTGGCTTTGATCAACCAAACCAGAAAAAGAGCAGGATTAGCAGACTTGTTGCCAGCAGCAGTTAGCACCGTTGCCCTGTTTGAAAAGGAATTGGCAAATGAACGTAGATTGGAATTTGCTTTTGAAAATATACGGTGGTATGATTTGTTGAGGTACAACAAAACCATGACAACAATCACAGCTGAACAAACACTTAAAAATCACTACAGCGCAATCTATTCAATCCATTATGGAAAATATCCAAGTCCACGTTCTACTTTGGCTCAAATCCAAGCATTTATTACAAGTGACCGGTTGATACTGCCTATTCCACAACGCGAAATAGACAACAATACCACATTAAAAATTACACAAAACCCAGGTTATTAATTACCTTAACAATCGAAATATAAACAACACAAATAATGCATAAGCCTTTCTTCTTTTCTGTCATCCTCTCATTGTTGAGTTTCAACCTTGTTGCACAGCAAGCCAAGAAACCCAACATCCTTTTTATCGCCGTTGATGATCTAAAACCCATCATGGGATGTTATGGTAACAAGCTCATCAAAACACCCAATATTGATCGCTTAGCAAAGATGGGAACTCTTTTTTCAAAAAATTATTGCCAACAGTCGGTATGTGGACCGACCCGAGCAAGCTTGATGACAGGGATGAGACCTGATTATACAAAGGTGTGGGACTTGAAAACGCAAATGAGGGATGTCAACCCAGATATTGTGACATTGCCACAATACTTGATTTCACAGGGATATAACACCGTGGGTACTGGTAAGATTTTTCATCCAAGCAGTGCCATAAAAAAGATAGATCCCATTTCGTGGAACATGCCTTACATGGAACCCGAAGCAAGTGACTATGCCAATGGATTGGGCAAGCCGGCCAATAGCCAATACCAAAGGCCTGAAAACAAAGCATTGTTTCTTGTTAAAAAAGAGCGCATAAAACGTGATGACGATGATGAAATGCCAACATCGATTAAGGGACCTTCCAGTGAAAATTATGATGTTCCTGACCACGCTTATGATGATGGTGTGATTACCATTAAAGCAAAGGCGCAGATGATTAAAATGCATGATGATAAAAAACCATTTTTTCTTGCAGTTGGTTATCATAAACCACATCTTCCATTTGTTGCACCCAAAAAATATTGGGATTTATACAACCGCGCTGACATGCCCTTGGCAAGTTTTCAAGAGCATGCAAACAATGCTCCTGAAATTGCTTATCACAAATCCGGCGAGTTAAGAAATTACACCGATATTCCTGCATTCGCCATGTACAACGAACCTGGATTTCACGTTAGGATAAAAACTGAAAAACAATTGGAACTGATTCATGGATACTTTGCAGCTGTTTCTTACATGGATGCACAGGTGGGTATTCTTTTGAACACCTTGGATTCTTTGGGAACCCTGAATAATACAATCATCGTTTTATGGGGAGATCACGGTTGGCATTTGGGCGACCATGACCTTTGGGAGAAACATACCAATTTAGAACAAGCAACCAGAGCGCCATTGATCATTGCAGCGCCTGGCATGAAACCAGGAAACTCAAATGCGTTGTCAGAACACCTTGATATTTTCCCAACGCTTTGCGACTTGGCCTCTGTTCCAGTTCCATCTCATCTGCATGGGAAAAGCTTAAAGCCAGTTATGCAAAATAAAAAGGCTGAGGTTAATCAATTCGCCATTAGTCAGTATCCAAGAAAGCTCAGCAAAGAGGAAATGAAAAAGAAAAATTATACCAGTAATTCTATGATGGGGTATAGTATGCGTACTAGTAAATATCGTTTTACAATTTGGATGAACGATTTTACAACAAACACTCCATTTGCAGAAAATAAAGTGTACGCTTCAGAATTGTATGACTACGACGCAGATCCACTCGAAAAACAAAATGTAGTTAACGATAAAGCCTATTCAAAAATTAGTACGGACATGCGCATGAGAATGATTGAATTCTTTAAATCACAAGAAAAAAAATAAATGATAAAATCTACATTTATTAAGTCGATGATTGGCTCATTTGCATTGTGTGTTTTTTCCTCACACAACCTTGTTGCTCAACAAGAAAAGCCAAACATACTATACATTGCTGTTGATGATTTAAAACCCATTATAGGTGCTTATGGGAATAAAATGATTAAGACACCCAATATAGACCGGCTTGCAAAAAGAGGGACTGTCTTTTTGAACAACTACTGCCAACAAGCAATTTGTGGACCAACTAGGGCAAGTATCATTACGGGTATGAGGCCTGATATGACCAAGATTTGGGACTTGAAAGCAAAGATCAGGGATGTAAGTCCAGATATTGTAACCTTGCCTCAATACCTCATCACACAAGGCTATTCTACACAAGGAATAGGCAAGGTGTTTGATCCTAGGAATGTGGATGAACAAAATGATAAAAGCTCTTGGAGCGTGCCTTACCACAAAACCGATAAGAAATATTATGTTCCTGAAATGGGCGAACCTGCAGCAGGAAGATACCAATTAAAAGAGACAAAAGCAATGATTGAAAAGGTCATTAGTGAGTCTTTGGCAAAGGGTATGACCAAGGCAGAAGCCAATGCAGAGGCCAATCTTAAAGTGAGGCCCACAAGTGAAAATATTGAGGTGCCTGACAATGCATACAACGACGGAGCTAATATTTTACAATCAAAAGATATCCTCAAGAAATTAGCAAAAAAAGGACAACCTTTCTTTTTTGCAGTTGGAATTGCCAAGCCACACCTTCCTTTTGTAGCCCCAAAAAAATACTGGGATCTTTATAAAACATCAGAAATGCCACTGGCTCCATTTCAAGAGCAATCAACAAATCCTATTTCTGTTGCCTACCACAATGCAGGTGAGATAAGAGCATATACAGACATGCCAGCTGATTTGGCAAAAACAAAGCAAAAGGATTTCGGCTATACTATATCAACAGCAAAACAACAGGAATTGGTTCATGCTTATTATGCTGCCATCTCATACACTGATGCCTTGGTTGGTGACCTATTAAACACACTAGACTCTTTAGGCCTTTCAAAAAATACCATCATAGTTCTTTGGGGTGATCATGGATGGCATTTGGGCGACCATAATCTGTGGTGTAAACACAGCAATTTTGAAGAAGCAACAAAAGCTCCTTTGATCATTAGTGCACCTGGATTTGCTCCAAACAGCACCAAATCCCTAAGTGAACATGTTGATGTTTTTCCCACATTGTGTGACCTAGCTGGATTGCCCATCCCATCGCAGCTTCAAGGCAAAAGCCTGAAGCCCGTCATGAAAGATCCAACAACTTCAGTAAAAAAATACGCTACCAGTCAATATCCTAGAAGTGGTGTTGATGAAGAATCTGGGCGGACAGGTTTCGTAGAGGCCAATACCATGGGATATTCCATACGAGATGGCCAATATCGTTTTACCATTTGGATGAAAAACGGATTCAGGACAACCAAAAAGTATGCTGAAAAAGATGAAATCGGTATGGAACTTTATGATTACAAAGCAGATCCATTGGAAACAAAAAATGTTGCAGGAGAAAAAAAATATCAGTCAATTGCCGCAAAAATGAGAGTAGATATGTTGAGTTATTTCAACTCACAAATAGCCCAATAGGGTTCAATTAAATTATATGAAATATTTCAAATTATTCTTTGCAGTTTTTTTTATTGTTAGCGGCACAAATGCACAAGTCAAGAAACCAAATATCATTTTTATACTGGCAGATGACCTTGGAATTGATGGAGTAAGCTCCTATGGCGCGGATTTTTTCAAAACCCCCGTTATTGACAAGCTTGCTAAAGAAGGAATTAGGTATACAAACGCATATACTGTTCCTCTTTGTGGGCCATCCAGGGCATTGATTCTGACTGGCCGTTATGGTTTTAGGACGGGTTCTGTAAACCAAGATATGGTCGCTACTATGAAGCCCTCGGTTGAAACCATGATGCCGGCTATTTTGAAAAAGGCAGGTTATACATCTTCCATGATTGGAAAGTGGGGACAGCTTCCATTAGATCCTGCAGCATTTGGGTTTGATGATTATTTACGGTTTTTTGGCAGCGGTCTTTATTTCAGTGGAACTGATAAAAATGAGAAGTATGTAGTCAATGGAAAGGAAGCCTTGCTTAAGAAAAATGAGTATATGCCTGACATGATGCATGATCACATGGTAAATTTTCTTTCTCAACATAAAAAAGATCCTTTTTATCTCTACTACTCTTTGTCTCATGTGCATGGAGAAATTGCAGCTACCCCAGATACCAAGCCGGGAACCAAAGATTACAAGGAATTGTATGCTGATAATATTTCTTATATGGACAAACTTGTAGGGAAATTGATTCATACATTGGATAGCCTAAAGCTAAGAGAGAATACCCTGATTGTTTTTTTTGGAGACAATGGAACTGCTGGACAGGCTGCAACTATTGGAAGGGTAAATGGACAAAAGCTCAGTGGGAAAAAGGGAACCATGCAAGAGTGTGGAAGTCTTGTGCCGATGATTGTAAACTGGCCTGGTGTTATCAAAAAGCCAAGCGTTTCAAGCAGTCTAATTGATGCTGCCGATTTTATTCCAACCTTCGCTGAGATAGCAGGTGCACCTCTTACCACAAACAATGTGTTGGATGGCAAGAGTTTTGCCTACCAACTAAAAGGAGGCAAAGGGACAGCCCGTGAGTGGATCTTTACAGGATTGGGAAATGATTGGTATGTTCGTTCTGCAGACTGGAAATTGATGCGTTCAGGTGATCTCTATGACATGAGAAAAGCACCATTTGAAGAAAAATTGGTTGTTCTTGATGAAAAAACAACATTGGAAAAACAAAAATTAAAAGCAATTTTAGATAAATTAAATCCTGCTGGTGGCTATTTAGACAATGGAGATGGCAGTGGTCGCCATGCTACCAAAGCGAAAGCAAAAAATAAAGAAAAAAACTGATAGCGCTAGCATAAATTTGTGAGCAGGAAAACATCATTTGAAATAAAATGGAAACACTAAATCCAATTTATTGATGAGTGAGATCTAAACGTAAAAAAATGAAAAAAGTATTGGTATTTTTCTGCCCTTTATTGCTCTCTTCATTGTTCTTGCTTTCTCAAGAAAAAATATCATTTACAGATCTTGTCAAGGTGGATTTTAACAACATTGCTATTAGCAAGAATAAGATTCAAGCCAAGGATAAAGAATACCTCCCTGCTTTCAATGAACTAATCAAAGACGCTGAAAAAGCCATGTTGTTCAAGCCTGTTAGTGTCATGAACAAAACAGATATCCCGCCAAGTGGAGACAAGCATGATTACATGAGCATTGCACCATATTGGTGGCCTAATCCAAATACTCCCAATGGAGTTCCTTACATAAGAAGGGATGGAGAGGTCAATCCTGAGGTAAAAAACTTTACTGATAAAGTGGTTTTGCCCGGACTTTCTGCCAGCATTTATCATTTGGGTCTGGCTTTTTATTTTACAGGAGATAAGAACTACGCAAAACATGCTACCAAACTCATCAGGGTATGGTTTCTTGATACAGCCACGAAAATGAACCCAAACCTGAAATATGCACAATCGGTAAAGGGTGTAACAGATGGTAGGGCTGAAGGAATAATTGATACCCGCCATTTCATGCATATCATGGATGCGATCAAATTGATTAAGACTTCTGAAAGTTGGACAAAAAATGACCAGCAAGGAATGGAAGCATGGGTAAAGGATTTTATCCAATGGTTAACCACCAGCAAAATTGGAAAAGAAGAAATGAATGCGCCCAATAACCACGGGGTTTGGTTTGATTCCCAATTATTGGCATATGCAGGTTTCCTCAGAGATACGGCAATGATAAAAATTATTCACAGTAGGGTTATGAATAGGCTCGATCAGGAAATGGACAATCAAGGTTCATTCCCATTAGAAATGAAGAGAACTACATCGTTACATTACTCGGTATTTATTTTGAATGCATATTCAAGTTTGGCCACGCGCTTTCAAGAGCATGGTTTGGATCTTTGGCGCGTCAAGACACCCTCTGGTAAATCATTGAAAATGGGCCATGATTTCATCATTCCCTTTCTAATTGGGAATCAAACATGGACTGGAACTCAAATAAATGAATTCAAAAAAGTTGAGTCAATCCCCCTCCTGTTTAAATCAAGTTCACAATATGGTTGTAAGGAATGTACAGTTGAGATGAAGCGAATTGCAGGTTCAGCCTACTCTACGCTATTGATGAAACTGTTATAAGAAAGGGTTGGGAATTTTTTTGTTTGCTCCAACCTCTCTTTAAATCATACCTGAGTTGTTTCGATTTTGGAAATTTCAACCACAATGAGTGTGTCAATTGTCCTAAAACTTGCTTGAACAAGTTTAAAACCGCAACTTCTTGCTAATTTTGTACATCAAAGAACGAATATGATCAAAACAGGAAATATAACAGTCAGCATTTATACAGAAATGACGCCAAACCCGGAAACAATGAAGTTTGTAGCAAACAAACTCCTTTATCCAGGCAAAAGCATCGACTTTCAAGACATCGAATCATCCAAGCCATCCCCTTTGGCTCTGGAGTTATTCAGCTTCCCATTCGTGAAAAGTGTTTTCATCGCCAGTAATTTTGTAACGCTTACCAAAACAATCGATACCGATTGGGAAGATGTAAAGCCTTCCATTCGTCAGTTTTTGAAAGATTACCTGGAAGATGGAAAGCAAGTTGTAAATGATGACGAAGTACCTCTTTCTCAATCTACTGATGGAAACATTGTGTTGTCTGAAGATGGAGACGTTGTAAAACGCATAAAGGAATTGTTGGAAAATTACGTTAAACCAGCTGTTGAAATGGACGGCGGTGCCATTCAGTTCAAAAAATTTGAAGACGGTATCGTTACACTTATGTTGCAAGGAAGTTGCAGCGGTTGCCCTTCTTCCATGATTACCCTTAAATCAGGTATCGAAGGAATGATGAAAAGAATGATTCCTGAAGTGGTAGAAGTAGTTGCAGAAGCTGAGTAATGGTTAAAGTTTTTAGTTTAAAGTTTAAGTATGAAGATCTTAAACTTTAAACTAAAAACTTTCAACCTTTAAAGCTGTCCATGGATGAGTATACCCTAAATACCTTACCTAAAATAAAATCAAACCACCGTTGCGGCATGATGCCTTTCACAAAAGGAATCGCATAAACGATCCAAGGCATCCTTGAAAATATCTTGTTCTTTTCAATCGCCACAATGATTTTCTTGCTGACACTTGCTGGTTTCAACAAAGGGATGATGGGCGACTTCACTCCGCTAAACATGCCGGTATCAATGTAATAGGGCGTTACCGTTGTAACCCGAATCCCCGTTTTCTCTTGTTCCAATTCCAATCGCAAACTCTCACTCCAGCCAATTACACCCCATTTACTGGCTACATAAACAGATAGCTTGGGATGTGCTGCCATACCCGCTGATGAGGCAATGTTAACGATATGACCACTTCCCCTTGACCTCATGGCCGGTAAGAGTCCTTTTGTCAAAAGCATGCACGCCAACAAATTGACGTTGATGGTGCGTTCAATCTCTTCATTGCTGTGGTCAATAAATGCTTTACCCGTTACTATGCCTGCATTGTTGATTAAAATATCAATATGCGTGAATGTGGAATGAATCAATAAAAGAGCCTCGCTTATGGAATCCTTAGAAGAAAGATCTGCATAAATAAACACAGCCTTTCCTCCCATCCCAATTACTTCCTCACAAACACGGTTTCCCCCTTCTTTATTTTTGTCCACGACAATGACATGGGATGCTCCTTTTCTCGCACTCTCAAGGGCGAGCAAACGTCCTATGCCGGAGGCAGCCCCAGTGATTAACACGATTGATTGATTGATGTTGCTGATGGCTGTTGAATTAATGGTTAGTTTAAAATCAATTTCAGTTGTAATATTGTAAATAATTAACAAATCTGCGAATTTATTTTTACAACGGTATTCTTTAGTTTCTCCCCTAAACACAACAATCAACCGAATGGACTTAAGCATAATTTTGGAAGACCTGGCCATCGTTTCGGGCATCATCTCCGTTTGGTTTTCAAAAAAAGAGAATATTTGGGTGTATCCAACTGGACTTATCAACACGATGGTCTATGTATATTTAAGCTTTGCTGGGGACTTATACGGGGAAGCGACAGTAAACTTCTACTATACCATCATGAGCTTTTACGGTTGGTATAATTGGATGAGAAAAGACAGTTCTCTCGATCGCTTAATCAAAATAACCAATTCATCCAAGACTGAATTGTATGCAGAATTGGGTTTCTTTTCAGCCATGTATCTAGTGATATTTGTTGCTCTTACGTATATCAAAAATTCATTTGCCCCAGGTGCCATCCCTTGGGCTGATGCCCTTGCCTCAGCCTCTGCATTTACAGCCATGTGGCTCATGACCAAGAAGAAAGTAAACTCTTGGGTATGGTGGATTGTTACCAACATCGTTTCGATACCACTCTACTATATAAAAGGATACAACCACACCTCAATTTATTACCTTATCCTGTTGATTCTTGCAATTCTTGGATTGATTGAATGGAGAAAAAAAGCCATAAGAAATGCCGCATAACTTTAAGCCAATTAAAATAGTCATAATTGGCCCGGAATCTACCGGCAAAAGCACCCTCTGTGAAGCGTTGGCAACACATTTTTCTACCTTATGGTGTAGGGAATATGCACGGGAATATTTGCTGGAAAACGGAACCGATTATACCTTCGATGATCTCCTTGTGATAGCAAAAGGACAATTGAAACTGGAAGATGATGCCGTGGATAGGATTGCCGAATTGAATTCATCTGTTGAATCCAACAAGCCTCCCTTGCTTTTCATAGACACTGACATGTATGTGATGAAAGTTTGGAGCGAGTTTGTTTTTGAAAAATGCCACCCCTGGATTCTAGACCAGATTGTTCAACGAAAATATGATGGGTATATTCTCTGTAAACCTGACCTGCCTTGGGTTAAAGATGAATTGCGCGAATATCCGGATTTTGAAACAAGGGATAAATTGTACCATCATTACAGGGATATATTGATCAATCAAGATGCACCTTGGTTTGAAGCTTCAGGTACCGATCCACTAAGAACAGCGAATGCAATTCAGTGGGTTGAAGAGAGGGTAAGAATGAAGAATGAAGAATGAAGAATGAAGAATGAATTGGGGAGTACTAAACCGACTTTCCACACAGGTAAAAATATAATTTTTGATATGGCTTTAATCAATTCAATAACTAGATTAACTTCAAGAATAACTAGTTGGTCTCATAAAAAGACGCGCACAATATTTTATGCTGCATGGTTGGTACTTGCTTTCATTCAAGCTTGGGGAACAGAATTGTTCGACGATGAAGCCTATTATTGGGTCTATTCTAAATTTTTAGATTGGGGTTATTTCGATCATCCGCCCATGATTGCGATACTCATAAAACTTGGATATTTCATCTTTCCTTCCGAATTGGGCGTACGCTTATTTATCGTCCTACTGGCTACTGCTTCCATTTACTTAATTGAGCAACTGACAAAGCCCAAAGACCACCTGTTGTTTTATGCAATCGTGTTAAACATTGCTGTTTTGCAGATTGGAGGCATCATGGCAGTGCCAGACATTCCACTACTTTTTTTTACAGTTTTATTTTTCATCGCTTATAAGAATTTTGTTGAAAAGAATGGTTTTAAGGAAGCAATATTGCTTTCAATTGTTATTTCCCTTCTACTTTACAGCAAGTACCATGGAATTCTTGTCATCTTTTTTACGTTGCTCTCAAACCTTTCCTTGTTTAAGAAACCATTGACCTATCTGGTGATATTCGTTTCTGTTGCCCTATTTATTCCACATATTTTCTGGCAACTATTGCATGGATTACCCTCTATAAATTATCACCTATTTGAACGCGTTAGTCCACCATACAACATTTCATTTACCACTGATTTTTTACTGGGACAATTGCTCATCGCAGGACCATTTGTAGGCTGGTTAATCATTTGGTCTGCACTTCGGTATAAGCCGACATCATCTGTTGAAAAGGCCATGTATTTCTCGATTATTGGTATTTATGCGTTGTTCTTTCTCAGTTCGTTCAAGAGTAGAACAGAGGCAAACTGGACAATCCCGTTGATTGCTCCGTTGGTTGTTTTGGCCTACCAATATTTGAGTGAAAACAAGCAGAAAACAAAATGGGTTTATCGCTTAATGCCATATTCATTGGCCGTTGTATGCATCCTTCGTGTGTATATGTTCTTGGATATACAACCACTGAAATTTATGCCCAAGGATGAATTCCATCAAAATAAAACATGGGCTGCTGCCATAAAAAAAGAGTCAAAAGGATTGCCAGTTGTGTTTACAAATTCATACCAGCGCGCATCAAAATATTGGTTCTATTCAGGTGATACTTCCTTTTCCTTAAACACCTACAAATACAGAAGAAGCAATTACAATTTCTGGCCTTTGGAGAAGAGATTGCAAGATGAAAAAATCATGCTGTTGGGATCAAAGGGTGCCGAATTCATGACGGACTCCATCTCAACGCCAAAGCAAATCCAATCGTATCGAATTATCGATTCTTTTCAATCTAATTCTCAAATCGTATTAGAACAAGTTATGTTGAAAATCGATAAAAATGCTACCCTCAGTGCTTTTTTAGATGTATCCTATGATTATAAAGACAGCACTTTTAACCAAATATTGAAATCTCGTCCCAACGTATTCTTGTTGATTTATCAGTCGCCTAAAGAACCAATAATCTTCATCAATACCAATCAATCAATCAAGGTGGTAAGTGATAAACTCTTACACGTCTATATTTCAAATCTTAAGCTGCCTGATTTAAAAGGAAAAAAATACACGATACGATGGGGCTTGGAAAACTCTTTTGATGAACCTACGATTAACAGCAGAATGTACCAGCCTGTTAACGTTGGGGTTGACCGATAATTTCTTGAACATCAGGATCTCCTTGTAGGTTACTCATTTGCCTCATTACCCATGGGTATTTTTTTGTAACATAACGAGACATCGGTTTAACTGTATAACGAACTGGATTCGGCAAGCATGCTGCTATCATGGCTGCTTCTGCACGGGTGAGTTTAGCTGCACTGTGTTTGAAATATTTTCTTGAAGCAGCCTCAATACCATAGATACCTTTACCCATTTCTGCTTCATTGAGGTAGACTTCCAGGATTCTTTTCTTCCCCCAAATGAGTTCAATCATGAACGTAAAATACACCTCAAGCCCTTTCCTGACCCAGCTTCTGCCCTGCCACAAGAAAACATTTTTGGCAACTTGCTGGCTGATTGTTGAAGCTCCTCTTACGCGGCCGGGCTTTTTTTTGTTATAAGCCAATGCCTTTGTAATGCTTTTGATGTCAAACCCATTGTGATCCGGAAACAGTTGGTCCTCCGATGCCATTACAGCAAGTTTCGCATGGGTGGAAATTGAATTCATCGACACATGCTCTCGGTTGAATCCCTCACCTTGAAGGATGCTTGAAATTTGTGTAATGGTGATGGGGGGGAGTACAAATCGAAGCAACACGATATAGCTCAATTGTAATAAAAAAAGGATCAGTAAAATTTTCTTGATGATGCGTATCAACTCACTTTTATTTTAAAGGTATGTATTGAAGATAATGACGTTTGTTTAGCCGAATTGTATTGCGGTGTATTTTTTTTAGTAACAATCCTGTTAACACGGATCCTCCTGAATATGCCAACGTGCGAGTGTCAATCTTTTCTTTCAGATACCAAGCGTTGACTGAATGAAGAAATGCGTATGACAGACCTCCCATGATGAAAATGAAGCCATTCCGAATGAACCCAAAATGTTGCTCAGGCTTCATGATTTCCCTTATTTCCTTGTAATGATACCTTGACAATGAAACAGAAACTGTGTCCCAGAAACTGGTTCCCCACATGGTGTATTGTGGGCGGGAGTCGTATATGTTGATATACAAACTATCTTTCTCTATCTTGCGTATCATCCCCTGCACATCAGTGCCGGCTATGCTGATGAAATGAATTTGTGTTCCCGAAAAATATGTTTTGAGTGTACGGTTATTCCCTTTTTTCAAAACAATAATGTCTGATTTTTGCGCAATTGAAAGGGTACTAAAAAAAACGAACATCACAAAAAGAATTGACTTTACTGGTCTTGCAGGTTTGGACATTTTATTTGTTTAAAAAAATGATTCCATATATGATGGCAACACCAAAACCAACAAGGATTAATCCTGATATTTTATTGATGATATTAATATTGTGAACTGTTAGTTTATGCCTAATTTTTGACGCCATCATCACTTTAGCAACATCGCCTATCATGTTCACAAGAAGACAGGTTGAAAATAAGATAATGCGCTCAAAAAGCGTATGGGTTGTTGCAAATGCAGTGGCGTTTATCAGCCAAAATAGAATCACACTTGGATTAAGTGTATTGATAATCAAGCCAGACATAAAAGCCTTGGTGATGTCTTTTTTCCCAAACTTTATATCCATTTCAGTTTGACCAGCAGGTAAGGATACTTTTTTGAAGAATATATAGAAGGCTCCCATTGAAATGATAAAGGCAGCACCAACATAACTTATGGTTGTTTTAAAGTGCATTGCTCTCACAACAATATCTGAAAAAGCATTGCTTGCAAAAACGAGAATAAGATCGCTTAGCCAAACGCCAAAAACGAAACTGAATCCCCCTTTGTGTCCGTTGTTTATGCTTTGTTTGATGATTGTAAAAATCACGGGCCCTACCGATAAGGCAAAAATCAACCCCAGTCCAATTCCTTTTATTACTGCTTCTAACACATCATTTAATTTAAAAACGCAAGCCAATCTTTATACATATCACCTTTCATTACCCTAGGGAATTTATGTTGACCTCCAACTTTGCCTTTGAATTCCATGAATTCCATGAACTTTTTTTCGGGAATTACATCAACAATAATCTCTTTTAATACACTAATTCGTTCTGTTGCATAGTCGTCATTCAATTCCTTTAACGACGCATCCAACATTTCACGCAGCAGGTCTTTGTCAACTGGATCATCCGTGCCAATATACCAATGGTGACCAAAGAAACGGTCTATTGGGATTCCTGCCACTGTAAATTCTGGTACGTTTATGTTTAATTTTTCGCTTACTTCTTGAATGGCTTTGTTCATGTTGTCTACGCTGAGGTGTTCCCCCGCTAAACTCAGAAAATGCTTGGTTCTTCCTGTGATGATTATTTCAGATTTCTCCAAGTTTACAAAGCGTATGGTGTCTCCGATAAGATAGCGCCAAGCTCCTGCAGAAGTACTCATCAAAATGGCATAATCCCTTCCTTCTTCAACTTGGTCTATAAAAAAAGTCTTTGGGTCTTCTTTGATGTTTCCAGATGCATCAAAGTTTACATCATCAAAAGGAACAAATTCAAAAAATATATGCTCATTCAACACAAGCTTCATGCCATCGTGATATTGCCTGTCGTGATAGGCGATAAATCCTTCAGAAGCAAGATAGGTCTCAATATAGGTGATGGGTTTACCAAGTAGCTTTTCAAATCCTTTTTTATAAGGCTCAAAGGCAACGCCTCCATGGCAAAAAAAGGCCAGATTGGGCCATATTTCATGGATGTTATTGAGGTTATAACGCTTGATGATAAGCTCCATGCACATTTGTATCCAAGCAGGAATTCCTACCAAAAACCCGATGTCCCAGTTGGGTGCTTGCTCAACAATCGCTTCCAACTTTTTATTCCAATCGTTAGTTCGGGCAATTTTTTTACCAGGCTTATAAAATGGTGAAAACCAGAATGGGGCTTTTTTTGCGGTGATGCCGCTAAGGTCGCCCGCAAAATAGCCTGGTCCTTTTTGAAGATCAGTACTTCCCCCTAACATCAAATATCCTTTGCCAACAGATTTCCAAGGGATGTTCTCATATTTTCTAAGAGAAAGCAATTGTTTGATCATTGAGATCCGATTGCCTTTCATCAAATCTTTGGTAATGGGGATATATTTGCTGGCAGCCTCAGAAGTTCCCGAGCTTAGCGCAAAATATTTAATTTTTCCAGGCCAACATACATCAGTCTCTCCAGACAACGTCCGGTTCCACCACTCTGCGTATATGCTGCTGTAATCAAACGCCTTTACAGACTCCCGAAATTTTAATTCCGGATGTTTGTCATTTAAGATGCTTTCAAAGTCATGGTGTTTACCAAAACGGGTATCCTTGGCCTTCTTTAAAAGCCTTTTCAATACCCTAAGCTGTTGTCGCTTTGGTGAGTTCTCCGGGAGACTAAGGGCATTCGCAATTGATTTCGGCAACCTAATTTCTAATAACGCCATGGCGTGCAAGTTACTGCATTCATTCAAATTTTACATGCAGATCATCTTTTTGAAGACTGATTTTCGATTATCATTCACATTTTGTATATTTAGTTTATAAAAATAGAATTATGAATAGGCGTGATGCTTTAGAAAGAGTTTCCCTGATTCTCGGTGGTACAATAATTGGCGGATCTGCATTCTTAAATGGATGTAAGTCGCCTGATAAGAATGCAACTGAAGGAGCTTCAGCGTCCTCATTTTCTTTAACTTCAGAGCAAGTTGCTTTCCTCAACGAAATAGCCGAAACCATTATTCCTACAACAGATACACCAGGTGCTAAAGCTGCCAAAGTTGGAGAATTCATGCAGACCATGGTTGCTGATTGTTACAAAGAAAGCGACCAGAAAATATTTGTTTCAGGGTTGCAAAAAGTAGATGAAGCTTCTAAAAAAGCAAATGGTAAAGGGTTCATGGAAGCCAGTGCCCAACAACGCACTTCTTTGTTAAGTGAATTAAACAAACAGCTGAAAGCATACAACGATTCAAAAAAAGATGGTGACCCTAGTCATTATTTTGGCATGATGAAACAGCTTACTTTGCTCGGCTATTTCACCTCTGAAATCGGTGCTACACAAGCACTAAGGTATATTGCAGTACCCGGAAAATTCCAGGGATGTGTTCCTTATGCAAAGGGTGACAAAGCTTGGGCTTAGACATTTCATAGTTCGATGTATGTCATTAAACTTCAATAAAAACAACTTATTGATAAAAAAAAGTCATGCAAAAAATATTCCTTATTTCATGTTTCGCATTTATTTCTAGCGTTCTCTTTTCTCAGTCAAAAGATGAAAAAAAGATCCTGTCAATCTTAGACAACCAAACCAAGGCTTGGAATACAGGAGATCTTGAGAAGTTCATGATCGGATATCATGAAAGTGATTCATTGATGTACATTGGTAAGTCTGGCGTTACCTACGGATACGACGCAACCCTCAAAAGCTACAAAAAAAATTATGCTGGTCCCGAAAAAATGGGAAAACTCACTTTCGACATCCTTCATTTAAAAAAGTTAGGGAACAAACATTACCTTGTTGTAGGAAGATGGTCTCTAAAGCGGATTGCTGGTGATGTTGGGGGATATTATACGCTTACCTTTGAAAAACAAAAAGGTCAATGGGTTGTGATTGCAGATCACAGTAGTTAACCCTTGCAACCTTATTCCACAGTTTTCAGTCTTATTCAAAAATAATCAATATGTTCCTCATCATTTTAGGCATCATCGTTTTCGTAATCGGTTCAGCCGCTCTTAAAGCTGAATCAGCTTTTTCAAAATTTGCAACGCCAATACGTATCACCGGTATTGTTATTCTTTGCATAGGTGTGCTCACATCTTCCATTAGACAAGTAGATGCAGGACATGTAGGTGTTACATCCCTTTTCGGTAAAGTACAAAAGGAGAGCTTGCCAAGTGGATTGAGTTTCATCAATCCATTGATGGATGTTACCACCATTGACGTTCGAACCCTTAACTATACCATGAGTGGAATTCATGATGAAGGCACAAAATCTGGGGATGATGCAATTAAAGTGTTGACTTCAGATGGCTTGGAAGTAACGATAGACTTATCAGTGTTGTATCGTGTCAACCCAACCGAAGCGCCAAGAATGCTGAAAGAAATAGGTGTTGATTATGAAGACAAAATTGTTCGACCAATTACTAGAACCCGCATACGCGACAACTCTGTTTATTATGAGGCCATTGCACTTTATTCCACAAAGAGGGATGAATTTCAAGCTAGAATATTTAAAACAATTGAACAGGATTTCAAAATAAGGGGGTTGATACTTGAGAACCTGCTTGTTAGAAACATTACGCTACCAGCTTCTGTAAAGTCAACAATCGAACAAAAAATCAATGCTGAACAGGAAGCACAAAAAATGCAGTTCGTTCTTCAGAAAGAAAAACAGGAAGCTGAAAGAAAGAGAGTGGAAGCACAAGGTATTTCAGATTATCAACGAATCATTAGCTTGAGTTTAAGTGATAGGCAACTTCAATATGAACAAATTCAGGCCATGAAAGAATTGGCAAAATCAGCTAATTCAAAAATCATTGTAATGCCTTCGAAAGGCGGGGTTCCGATGATATTGGATGCTAAGTAAAACAGCCAGGGACGAGTGACAAGGGACAGGGGACGAGGAACAGCCAGGAACCTTTGTAATCCTGAACGAAGGAACTCTCTGTCATCCTGACGAAGTGAAGGACCTCCCGTCATCCTGAATGTCTTATAGGGCGACCCTAAAAAAAAGGTTATGACATTTTTGGGAGTAGAAACAAAAGTGTGGCTTGAGTAACAAATATAAGACTCCCCTCCTGGACAGGAGGGGTGGACTCTGGCGAGTCGCCGAAGGTGACGAGACAGAGGCCGGGGTGGTGGATTTCCTAAAATTAATTCCACCACCCCGCCTCGCCAGATTCGCTTCGCTCATCTGTCTCGGCACCCCTCCTGTCCAGGAGGGGAGTCTTTGATGTGGGAAGCCTGCATTTTAACATGTTGATATTCAATGAATTACAAAGACGTCATTATAAACGAAGTGAAGGAACTCTCTAACATCCTGAATGTGTTATAGGGGGACACTAAAAAAGGTTATGACGTCTGCGTGAGTAGAAAAAATGTGTTGTAGAAGCAATAAACACAAGGTGGGAAGTGAGAATTGCGAAAAGCTTTTTTTACTTCCCACTTTTTTATTAATACTTTTTCATTGTTGGTTATTCATTCTTCATTTTCAAAGGTGGTTATTCCAAAGGGATTTTAGAAGACGATATAGAGCGTAGAAACTGAGGAAAAACCAACAATAGAAGATTATGTTACCCGTAACATGAGCATTGTTGAAAATCGCATATTCGAATTTGAGTCCCGCCAAGGTATTGGTTAGCAGCCACAGTAAGGTAGCGGACAATGACCAAACGATTTTTTGTAGAAATTCTCTTACTTCTGGTTCCATTTCCATTAAACAAGTAAAACTGTAAATTGTTTTACTGAATGGATTTGAAAAATATGAGGATATATTTAAGTGGGGTTTACATAAATTTTACTGAACCCAAGTTTGATTAAAAGAATTGCTTCACCTTCTCTTATATACTTGTAATAATTAATCAACAACTGAACAGTCTCTATGCGTAAAGCATGCTCTCAGGGCTGTTCTATTTTTCATTTTTCATTCTTCATTTTTCATTCTTTAATCCTATTTCACAATTCTTCTAATAATGACAGGATCATCATCTTTATTGATTCTTAGCCAATAATTACCGGAAGGCAATTGTGCTGATGGAACTGCAATCAAATCGTTTCCATTGAATCCTCCAACACGCTTTCTCCAAATCAATTGGCCATTTAAATTATACAATGAGAGGTGCAAAATTCCTTCAGTCATATTTTTTAATACCACATTGAACTCATTCCCAACTGGGTTAGGGAACACCATTACATTGCCCGCATTTGGAAAAATATCCGTTTTTACCACACTGTTGTTGGCGGAAATCAACTTCATCTTTGGATCAATAAAGGCGCTGTCTGGGATGAATCCAATATTAATGAAGCTTACTTGGTCGTTTTTGTTATTTTCTATGATGATTGTTGTGTCTCTGCCAACGTTTTTAAACCTGATTGGGACTGGCATTTCAAAAAACTTTACAGACGTGTCTGATGTTGTTTGGCTTAATGTGATATTAACCCAACTGTTTCCTGCCGGGGCCCATTTTAATTTATAACTTGGAAATCCTTGTCCATAAACCCAATCTTTAAAGAACTCTGTTAAATCTCGTTTGCTTTCTCTCTCAAAATGACTTTTAAGGTCTGTGGTTAGCGCATATTTGTATGTAAATTTTGGGTCATTTAGATAATTTCTAACCGACCTGTAAAATACAGAATCTCCAAGTTTCCAACGCAACATTTGCAGTACCCAGCCGCCCTTGTTATAGGTCAACCTAGAATCAAAAACCCTTCCTACGTTCGTCGTATCGTCTACGTAAACTGATCCTGAGGGTTTAGAAGTTATGTTGTTCAATTGAAACCTATACGAAGCCAATAAAGAACTTTCTGGGTAATTTTTCTCAATATTGAGATTTGAACAATACACTGCAAAGCCCTCATTCAACCAAATGTCTTTCCAGGATCCGCAAGTTATTTTGTCGCCAAACCATTGATGAGCCAATTCATGCACAATCAATCCTTCAGACATGTTGTTCATGAATGAATTGGTCTGGTGTTCCATCCCGCCACTAAATCCAAATTGGGTATGCCCATATTTTTCATTGATAAATGGATAGGGCGTAAACGTGTTGTGCAACATATTCATCACCCTTTTGGTTAAGGGCATTGCATTTAAAAATTCATTTTCCCTTTCAGGATAAGCATAATCAATCAACGGCAATAACTTATTGCCAAGTTGAATCGCGTCATTCACAACAACATAATTTGTGGTTGCAAAGGCTACAAGGTACGTAGCAATAGGATATCGATGTTTCCAGCTCGTAGTACGTTTGCCGTTTAATACCTGCTCATTAACCAATAGTCCGTTTGTTGATGATGTGTATGCATCCGGCGTCGTTATTGAAATGTCTATAGAATCAGCTTTGTCGTTTAACCCGTTTTTACATGGCCACCAATCTCTACCACCATAAGGCTCACTCAACGTCCACATTACCGGAACACCTGCATGCGAACTTGTTGTAAATGAGCTTATAGGACTTGATACAGGCGGGGTTCCTTTATAAAAAATTGTAACCTCATCTTTTGTATTTTTCTCCAAAAAGCCACCAAAGTTCACAATGAGCGTGTTGTCAAAGGGTCTGTAAAAAGCTATTTTGTTGTTGCGAAAAATGATGCTGTCAACCTTTAATTCATCTGCTAAATCTAGCGTCATTGTATTGGCTCGCTCTGTAACAATAAATGCGGTTTTGACGCTGCCTTGAATGTAACGTATTGCTGGATTTACATTCCATTGGCAATTTAAATAGTGAATATTAAAATTAGAAGAGGCTTTAGAGAAAGTGGCACCAGCTTGCAAGGCTTGTTGTTTCAAGGCCGCCGCTTTTTGTTCCATCTCAGCAATCTGAAAAGTTTCTTCGATAACCTTTTTATTGTTTTGTGATTTCACCTGTCCCAGTAACAAAAAAAAGGATACTGTAGCTACAAAAATTTTAAAACACATGGTGTTTATATGGTAATAGGGGTGATATTTATATGTTTTCTTCAAGAGATTATGCAAATCTACATAACGAACAAGACTTTCGTTTATTTTTACAGCCTCATGCTGAAACTAAATACCAAGGATACTGTTAATTTTTTATCCAAGCTGACGCTAACCCGGGCATGGAATGCCGCTAAAATGCTCTCAAGCTTCTTTCTAAGCAGGATCTTGAGAAAGCCATTGGTGTGGGGACTCCCTGTGTCACTATCCGTAGAACCCACGACTGCATGCAATTTGTCATGCCCTGAATGTCCAAGTGGACTAAAATCATTCACGAGGCCTACGGGTACAATCAAGTTGGATTTCTTTAAGGAAACCATTGATGCAGTTCATAAGGAATTGATCTATTTGAGTTTTTATTTTCAGGGAGAGCCTTTCCTTCACAAAGGATTCCTCGATATGGTGTCTTATGCGTCTTCAAAAGGAATTTATACAGCCACGTCTACTAATGCGCACTTTCTTACGGATGAGGTTGCCAAAAGGACCATACAGAGTGGTATTGATAGGTTGATCATATCAATTGATGGAATAACACAGGAAACTTATGAGCAATACAGGATCGGTGGACAAATATCAAAGGTGTTGGACGGTGCCAAACGCATAGTTAAATGGAAAAAAGAACTAAAAAGCAAAACTCCTTTCGTGGTTTTTCAGTTTCTTGTGGTTCGGCCAAATGAACATCAAATTCACGAGGTAAAGAAGTTGGCAAAAGAAATTGGGGTAGATGATATTTGGTTCAAAACAGCACAAATTTATGATTTTGAGCAAGATCCAAACAACCTGATTCCGCTGAACGATACCTATAGCCGCTATAAGAAAAATGAGGAGGGTAATACAATTCAAAAGAACCAACTTCAAAACCATTGTTGGAAAATGTGGCATAGCAATGTAATTACCTGGGACGGGAAAGTGGTGCCTTGTTGCTTTGATAAGGATGCACAACATGTTTTAGGCGACCTGCAAAGCACAAGCATGAAAGAAATTTGGGGAAATGAAAAGTATGCCAACTTCAGAAAAGAGTTGATGTTAAGCAGAAAAAACATTGATATTTGTTCAAATTGCAGCGAAGGATTGAAAGTCTGGAGCTCATAAACGCGATTAATTCGCAAAAACATGACACAATTTAACAACCGCATCAGACAGGTAGTATTGCTGCTGGTCATAGGATTTCTAGCTTTCCTGATCATTAAGGAACTTTATGTTTTTTTACCAGGACTGATGGGAGCCCTTACCTTTTATATTTTAGGACGGGAGCGGTTCTTTGCCTTGACCGAAAAAAGAAGATGGAAACCGGGTTTGGCTGCGATGATGTTTATTTTTATCTTCTTGATTTTAATTGCTGCCCCTCTCTATTATGCCGTTATTTTAATTTCTCCAAGAGTCAATTCAATTTTTTCTCATACCGACGATATGTTGATTGGATTGAAGGCTTTATCTGAAAAGGTGAAATTAATTACTGGCCAGGATTTGTTAAACCAAAAAAACATTTCATCAATACAGGAGAATTTGGCCAATTTCATTCCCACCTTCCTGAACAGCTCTGCCATGATTTTAAGCAATCTCATGGTGATGTTTTTTGTGCTTTATTTCATGCTAACAGGTGGCAGAACCATGGAAAGGGTAATTCGGGAATTCATCCCCTTGCACCATGAAAGTGTTATTGCATTGTCTCATGAAACAAAAAACATGGTAAAGGCCAATGCTATTGGCATCCCCCTCATCTCAGTTGTACAAGGCTTGACAGCTTGGCTAGGCTACACCATTTTTGGAATGAATGATGCATTGATGTGGGGCTTCCTTACTGGGGTCTTTGCTTTTTTTCCAATTGTTGGCACAATGCTGATTTGGGTACCCTTGGTAATATTTCTATACGCTCAAGGCCACTCAACACAAGCCACAGGGTTGCTGATATATAGCTTGGTTGTAACAGGTAATGTTGACTATCTTGCACGGGTAACTTTAATGAAGAAAATTGGTGATGTGCATCCATTGATCACTGTTTTTGGCGTTATTGTTGGCCTTCAACTTTTTGGTTTTATGGGTTTTATTTTTGGACCATTGATTTTCAGTTATTCAATCATTTTGGTTAAAATATATGCACATGAATTCGTAGACCCATCAAGAAATTCCATTTAAATCATGAACCATGGCCCTAGAAAATGAAATAAATCAAACTTCTTTTCGAAGTGAAGACCAAAAGGCAATTGTCAACATAATCTTTACTTATCATTGGGTTACAGAGCAAGTGAAAAGTATTTTGGCTGATGAAGATATTACGATGCAGCAATACAATATCCTCAGGATTTTGAGGGGTAGCCACCCTGACCCGCTTTCCACCCTTACAATCAGGGAACGAATGTTGGATAAAATGAGTGATACCAGTAGAATTGTTGATAGAATGTTGAGGAAAGGTCTAGTTGTTAAAAGAATTTGTTCAAATGATAAAAGATTGGTTGACGTTAATCTGACTGAAGAAGGGTTAATAATGTTGTTGCGTTTAGACGAAAGGATGGACGCAATGGATAAAATCTCCTCAGGTCTCAACCAAGAGGAGTTAAAAAATTTAAATCATTTGCTTGATAAGCTTAGGATACAGCCAGGGACTAGGGACGAGGGACAGGGGACAAGGAAATACAATGAAGAATGAAAAATGAAGAATGAAAAATGAAGAATGAAAAATAGAA